>NZ_JAMYRB010000007.1:0-297513 GCF_040321165.1 Mesorhizobium sp. M0500 | reverse complement strand
CATCACAAGGTGTCCACCTATTTTGGTGGACACCTCATGCATCAGAGCACTCAACAGCAAAAGGTGCGGGGAAATTCGCGCTTACGACGAATCCACCAAAAAAGGGGAGGATCAAAGCATGAGTGAACCCAAGCCGATCGGGTCTGGAGTCTTTGCTGCTGTGTGCGGAATACTGTTCTTCCTTGCGTTTGTTGGCTCGTTTTGGGTCAATGTCGAGCAGCTAACTCCGGATCGCCTAATTAGGGCATGGTTTCTTTTTGTCGCGGCAGTCCTCGTCTGGTGGGGCACTAATCGTATGTGGGGTGGCAGGCGGGACCTAACTGTTGGCCAAGAGACCATCAACCTCGTTGTTGGAATCGTTGCTGCGACCATCGCTCTCCTCAGTCTATTAAAGGATTAGCGGAAGGAACAATATTCCTAATTTTCGCTAACAGAGGATGTCATGGCGCTAAGCAGGGTCGTTCCGAAAGAAGCTTCCCTACGCCAAGACCAGCGCTGACGCTTTGCACCCAAGACGCGACATTTTGGCGTCGCTCTTGCTACGGACTTCGCTCGATTTCGGATTTTGTGTTGAGGTCCAAAATAGACCAATCAATTGGCTGGGGAACCTGGATTCGAACCAGGACTAACGGAGTCAGAGTCCGTGGGTCTACCGTTAACCCATTCCCTAGCAGGCGCGATTACGGTGACAGTGCACTATTTTCTTTTCGCCGCCTGCCCTCGTTTTCCGGGTTTCACGGCTTTGCCGATTTGCCCCGCGATGCGGCAGACCGGGAACGCCGGCAAGGTGCATCATGCGACGGGGGCGACATGGTAAAAAGTGCACTCACCGTAATTCTGATCTATACTCCGGACACCAGCCCGAACGCCTAGGCGAAGGGCGGATGAAGTGTTTGATAGAGTTCTCTTTTTAGTCATGTGGCGATGTTAAGATGTTGGCCTCCGACCTGACGAAATTTATCGAGCAGGATCATCTGGCTCTGGATGCCTTCGTAAAGGGCGATCCTGAGCCCTTGAAAAACCTCTACTCGCGACAGGACGACGTCATTATTGCCAATCCCTTTGGCCCGCCGGCGAAGGGATGGAGAAAGGCCGCTGAGACCATGGAACGGGCCGCCACCAATTACCGGCACGGCAAGGCCATCGGCTTTGAGCGCATATCGGAGTATGCGACAGCCGATTTGGGATACATCGTCGAGGTCGAGCGGTTCCAATCCAAGGTCGGTGGTGGCAACAAACTGGTGCCGATTGCGCTTCGAGTCACCACCATATTCCGGCGCGAGGAAGGCGCGTGGAGGATCGTCCTTCGTCATGCCGATCCGATAACCTCGGCACGCCCGTCGACGTCCATTGTCGGGGAGTAGAAGGGTTGCCGGAGAGGTTTTAGGAATTACGGTGACAGTGCACTAATTTCCTTTCGCCTGTCTCGTTTTCCGCGTTTCTCGGTTTTGCCGATTTGCCCGGCGATGCTCTCGGCCCACAGCTGCATCGAAACCCGCGACATCGGCGACGCGGTAATGCTCGATCAGCAGTTCTTATGGAACACATAGTCTTCGGACGTGAAAACACTTTGGCTCGCCGGTACGGTGCCGGGGAGACGCGGCAGACCGGGAACGCGGGCAAGGTGCACAATGCGGCGGAGGCGACATGGTAAAAGTGCACTGTCACCGTAATTCATCCTTAGCGGCCAATTTCCGGCGTCGCATCAACAATCTAGGTCATTTTCGGTTTCGCTTTAGGCAGCGCGGCCAGCAAGAGCTGGTGCTGTTTCTTCTTTCTCTTCGACGTGAGGGCTCACCCATTCGTCGGTTATCACGCGGCTGGCCAAGGTGCCCGGCACCGCTTTTCTCAAGGCACGCAGCAAAAAGTATCTAACCCGCTCGGACAGTCAAGAGGTGTGGCAGGCAGGCCATGCGCAGCCAGCCGCAGCGAGCCGCCAAGACGCGCGAAGCACCTTCGGCGGTGTAGGACAGCGGCACGCCAGAACGCGCGCAGGCCAGGCGTTGGCTTGCCCAATTGTGTTTTGACTATTTGGCTGAACGGGAGCGTAAAATATCAGGTTCGCCCGGTCGGGCGAACTAACTCAGGGAGGATGTTATGAAGATGAATCGACGTAATGCTCTCGCCCTTGGTGCCACCTCGTTGGCGGCCCCGCTATTGGTCGCAAAGCCCATTCCGGTAGCGGCCAAGACCTACGGTCCGACTGATGGCAAAGAGATTTTTCCCGGCGTTCGGCTCGTCGAACTGGGAACACGAGACTCCCATATCAAGGGGTACAAGAAAATTGCCATGGAAGACGTCGTCTACCAGCCAAAGGCAACTAGCCCGCTCGGGGATGTCATGGCCGACGATATGGTCTGCACGGTCACTGAAGGCGAGCTGCAGGTCACGGCCGGAGACATGCAGTTCACGGCCAAGGAGGGTGACGTATGGAGCTGCGGCAAGGGTAGCACGAAGGAGGCTGCTACGAACAACGGAACAGCGGTCGCAGTGATGCGGGTGATTAACCTGAAGGCTGCATAAAGTTACCCACACTCTGGCGACTGCAGACGCTCCAGCCGGCTTCGGCCGGCGGGCTTTTCCGGTGCGCCACGGCCTCGATGACCGGACATTTCTGCCGGCGCGCTGTGGCCAGCGCGGCGGCAGACTGAGGCCTTAGCGCACGGGCGAGCCGCCCTTCAGTGGTGGTGGGCGGAAACGCTCTTGACGTATTCGGACACCAGTTCCCTCGGTGCCGACTGACTGACGTCGCCGACACTAAGGATGCCGACCATCCGCATATTCTTGTTGATCACCGGCAACCTGCGGATTTTCAGTTCTTCCATGTGCCGTACGGCCTTGGCCAGATCGTCGTCTTCGCGGCAGCAGTGAATGCCGGCCGTCATAACATCGCGCGCCGTTGCGATGCGGCCGTCGAAACCATCTTCTGCCAGTCCGTTGCAGACAATATCGCGGTCGGTCACCATTCCGATCAGTCGGTCGTTCTCTCCAATGGGAATCGACCCGATATCCTGGGCTCGCATCATTTTCGCCAGTTCGGTGACAGCGGTTTCGGGGCTGACCCAGTCGACACCCTTATGCATTGCGTCTTTGACCTTCATGGCGGACCTCCCTTGCTGGGTTGGTGAATGTCCCCCTGTCCCATTCTAACGCGGACGGGGTTTGGCTGCCAGAGGTCATCATCCAGACCCGCATTTTGCGGTGGTTGTCATGCGGAATTACGGTGACAGTGCACTTTTTACCATGTCGCTCCCGCCGCATGGTGCACCTTGCCCGCGTTCCCGGTCTGCCGCATCCCCCAGCATCGATAACCGCAACATCGGCGACGCGGCAATATTCGATGAGCGGTCCTTGTGGAACGCATAGTCTTCGGACGTGAAAACACTTTGGCTCGCCTGTACGGTGCTGCGGCAGACCGGGAACGCGGGCAAGGTTACACGATGCGGCGGGGCGAACATGGTAAAAAGTGCACCGTCACCGTAATTCCGGTGCACTATTTTCTTTTCGCCGCCTGGCTCGTTTCCGGGTTTCTCGGCTTTGCCGATTTGCCCGGCGATACTCTCGGCCCCCGGGTGCATCGAAAAACCGCGACATCGGCGACGCGGCAATACTCGATGAGCAGTTCTTGCGGAACACATAGTCTTCGGACGTGAAAACACTTTGGCTCGCCCGTACGGTCCGGGGATGCGGCAGGGCGGGAACGCGGGCAAGGTGCACCATGCGGTCAATCTAGACACGGGGCGACATGGTAAAAAGTGCACTGTCACCGTAATTCCTAGATGTAGTGTGCTCAGCCGTCCAGCAAGTATAAGGATCAACGTCGTGCGCGGACGCAGGCACTTGACAGCTTCGATCGCGAGTGGCTCACGCGCCGCCGCTCTGTTGCAGGCTGTGCCATTGTTCAATGCTATCGCATAGGAACTTCACAAATCCACTGCACAGCAACGGCTCAGCTGCACCGTCTGGCGTGAATTCATATATCGCGTCCGACTCATCGATTCCCCAAGTTCCGAGATATTCGCCTTCCTGAGTGACGACAGCGCCGTCCTCAAGCAGGTTTATTGACCATCGAAGATTCATGCCACCTCCCGGTCCGAATGATGCGGATAGAATACCATGCGGATCATCCGCATGGTTGTAACACATGCCATTTTCGGGAATGATCTAAGTAATTGTTTCTATTGAAAAAAAGAAGCTGGCTGGGGAACCTGGATTCGAACCAGGACTAACGGAGTCAGAGTCCGTGGGTCTACCGTTAACCTATTCCCCAGCAGGCGCGGCTGTTGAAAACCACACGGGCAGGGCGGCGACGTCGCCGCGCGTGCCTTGTAGCCGCCGCCGGAAAATAGTCAACCCTGTGTCTGGGTTCAATCGTCGGCTTCCCGCGCTTCAACTCTCGCTGCGGCTGTATTGCGAGTGCTCGAAGAACAGCACCACGCCGAGTGCGATCAGCAGCGGGATGATCAGGTAGAACAGCCGGAACACCAGCAGCGCCGCCAGCACGCCGACCTGGTCCATATGTGACAAGCCCGCGAGGAACACCACCTCGAAGACGCCCAGCCCGCCCGGCGCATGTGAAATCTGCGCGATCGAGAACGACACCAGGAAGACGCCGAGCACGACGAAATAGCCGGGATTGCCGGCGGCGGGCAGGGCAAAGAAGATGATCGCCGCTGCCGCCAGGAGCTCGATCGGGCCGACCAGCAATTGCCGCGCCACGATCGGCAGCGCCGGGTAGTGCAGCTGAAAGCTGCCGATCCTCAGCGGCCTGAGATGCAGCCAGCTGCCGAAGACATAGGCCGCCACCACGAGCAGCATGGCGAGCCCTCCCGCCTGCGCCAGCCGGTGATGCGGCGTGCCGGAAAACCGGTCGATCACCTCGGGCTCGAGCAGCAGGACGATGCTTGAGACGAACAGCGTCGACAGCACGAAGGTGATCCAGCAGATCGCCACCAGAATGCCGACGTCCTGCCCGGTCAGGCCCTTGGTGCCGTAGGCGCGGTAGCGGATCACCGCACCGGAAAACACCGAGCCGCCGATATTGTGCGACAGCGCGTAGGTGGTGAACGAGCAGAAGGTGACGAACAGCCACGAGACTTTCTTGCCGATGTGCAGCAGCGCGATGTGGTCGTAACCGGCGAGCGAGGCATAGGCGATGACCGAACTCAGCGCCGCCAGCACCCAGCCGCGCGCCGGGATGGCGATTATGCCGGCCCAGACATCGTCGAGCGAGATGCCGCGCAATTCGTGCAGCAGCAGCCACAGCGAGAACACCACAGCGGCGATGCCGATCACGGGCCAGAAATAACGCCTCCAGTTCATGGCCTGACGATCATGCGTTGCAGCCCGTACCCGATTTCCGGTTCGCAGCAGGAAAACCGCCCGCGCTCCCGAATGGTTTACCCCTCCATTTCAGAAATGCCTCATTGAAGCCGGCTATTCAACCGGGAAGGCGCGTTGTGGCGCTCGCGCCTTCCCTTCTCCCCTTGTGGGAGAAGGTGGATCGGCGCGCAGCGCCGAGCCGGATGAGGGGTGCCGGAAGGAACTCAGCTCGAAAAAATAAAATGATTTGAAGGGGTTACATCTTCAATGCCGCGATCCGTCCAGCACCCCTCATCCGACCGAGCTTCGCTCGGCCACCTTCTCCCACAAGGGGAGAAGGGGTCACCGACGTCGCCGCCTTCACGCCGCCGGCAAAATTCGCTGCGGGCACTCTTGGTGATCCGGCCCGGCGCTGATAGTCTGGCGGCAACTTGAACATGTAAAAGCGCCTGCTGCGTCCGATCTCGGTTCGCGCGGCGCCGGAAGGAACGACAGTGGAAGACCACGACGCCGGCGCTGGCGCGCCGGAAGTGGGCGTGTCCAGGGGTTCGCCGACGCCGTCCGGCCAGGCAAGCCCATCCACCGGACGCTACGGCCGTCAAGTGCAGCCCCGGTCCGGCAATGGACAGGCTGGCGACACGTCCCACGACCACAAGGGCCAGAACGGCTCGCATCAGAACGGCAAACCCAAGAAACGGCGCAAGCGCCGGCGCGGGCGCAAGGTTTTCGCACGCGACGAGACTCGTCCGCTGGCGGCCGGCGCTTCGGTGCCCGCCGCCAACGAGGCCCCGGCCGCGCGCCCGCCCCAGCCAGCGGCTTACGCGCCTCCGCCCTCAGCTCCGCCAAGGCCGGGGCAAGGTGCCCGCACACCGCCGCCGCTGCAGGAATTGCCGGTGTTTGCCGCGCTCGATCTCGGCACCAACAATTGCCGGCTGCTGGTCGCGGTGCCGACGCGCCATGGCCAGTTCCGCGTCATCGATGCGTTCTCGCGCATCGTCAGGCTGGGCGAGGGCCTTACCGCCAATGGTCGGCTTGGCGACGCCGCAATGGACCGCGCGGTCGAGGCGCTGAAGATCTGCGGTGACAAATTGCGCAACCGCAAGGTCAGGAAGGCCAGGCTGATCGCCACCGAGGCCTGCCGCACCGCCGCCAACGGCGTCGAGTTCCTCGAGCGCGTCGAGCGCGAGGCCGGCCTGAAGCTCGAGATCATCGACCGCCAGACCGAGGCGCGGCTGGCGGTGTCGGGCTGCGGCTCGCTGGTCGAGCGCGACACGCAAGGCGTCGTGCTGTTCGACATCGGCGGCGGCTCGTCCGAAATTGCGCTGATCGACCTCACCGGTCAGCGCTCGCCAAGGCTTGCCAACCACATCGTCTCGTGGACGTCGCTGCCGGTCGGCGTCGTCTCGCTGGCCGAGCGTTTTGGCGGCCGCACGGTGACGCGCGCGATCTTTGGCGCCATGGTCGAGGATGTCGCAATGCGGCTGCGCGCCTTCGACGGGCGCGATCGGCTGAGCCACCTCCTGTCCAGCCCGAAATTCCATTTGCTCGGCACATCGGGCACTGTGACGACGCTGGCCGGCGTTCATCTCGACCTCGAACGCTATGACCGCCGCCGCGTCGACGGGCTGTGGATGGATCGCGACAGCGTCGACCGCATGGTCGAAAAACTGGTCGGCTGGGATTTCCAGCAGCGCGTCGCCAACCCTTGCATCGGCGCCGACCGCGCCGACCTGGTTCTGGCCGGCTGCGCCATACTGGAGGCGATCCGTGCCGTCTGGCCGTCGGAGCGGCTGCGTGTCGCCGACCGCGGCCTGCGCGAGGGCATATTGAGCGAATTGATGGCCGATGACGGCGTCTGGCGCAATAATGGGCGAGGCAGAGCATGATCCCGAAAAGTGGCTGCCGGTTTTCGGACAAGATCATGCTCAAACAAGCAATCAAGCAATGACCAAGAAACCGGAAAGACCGAGCTCCGCCGGCATTCGCGTGCTGAAGACGAAGATCAAGAAGAAAAGCGGCTTGAAGGAATCGTCGCGCCGCTGGCTGCAGCGCCACATCAACGATCCCTATGTCCAGCGCTCGAAGGCCGACGGCTATCGCTCGCGCGCCGCCTACAAGCTGATCGAGATCGACGACAAGCACCATTTGCTCAAGCCTGGCATGAAGGTGATAGACCTTGGTGCGGCACCCGGCGGCTGGTGCCAGGTCGCCGCCGCGCGTACCAAGTCGACCGCGGAACACCCTTACGTCGTCGGCATCGACTATCTCGAGATGGACGCCGTGCCGGGCGCGCCGGTGCTGCTGATGGATTTCCTCGATCCGCAGGCACCCGAAAAGCTGGCCGAGACGCTGGGCGGCCAGCCCGACATCGTGCTCTCCGACATGGCCGCACCCACCACCGGCCACAAGCGGACCGACCACATCCGCACCATGCATCTTTGCGAGGTGGCGGCCGATTTCGCGCTGTCGGTATTGAAGCCTGGCGGACATTTCCTCGCCAAGACCTTTCAGGGCGGCGCCGAAAACGAATTGCTGGCCAGGCTGAAGCGGAATTTCCGCTCGGTCCATCACGTCAAGCCGCCGGCCTCGCGCGACGAGTCGGTGGAGCTTTATTTATTGGCGAAGGATTTTAAGGGGTAGCGCCCTTTCCTTCTCCCCTTGTGGGAGAAGGTGGCCTCGCGAAGCGAGGTCGGATGAGGGGTGTTCCAGCTTGGCAACACGCTTGCAGTTATCATCGCCTCATTTCTTCCAACACCCCTCAACCGTCTCGGCGCTGCGCGCCGATCCACCTTCTCCCACAAGGGGAGAAGGGAAGGGGTCCCCAACTCCCCGGCGGGCTCACCGGCTCCAGCGTCTTCGGCGGCGTCAACCGGCCATGTCCCGACACGGCATTGCCGGCGTCCGGCGCCAGCCGCATGAACGACAGCGAGGCTGCCGCCGACACCGCCGCTACGATGAAGAAGGCGGTGTGGAAGTCGCTCAGCGTCAGCGGGCCGCCATGGATATTGGTCGACACTTCCAGGATGCCGCCGGCCAGCGCCACGCCGAGTGCGATCGCCAACTGCTGGAACACCGCCGTGATCGGCGTGGCCTTGCTGGTGTCGGCGGCCGAAATCTCGGCGTAGGCAAGCGCGTTGATGCCGGTGAAGAACATCGACCGGATGAAGCCCCCGGCGAGCAGCATGGCGAGGATCAGCCCATAGGGCGTGTCGGGTGTGAACAGGCCGTTGATGGCGATGGACGCGGCAGCGATCAGCGAGCCTGAAATCAGCACCCGGCGGAAGCCGGCGACCCTAAAGATCAGGGCAGTGACGAATTTCATGCCTATGGCGCCGATCGCCGAGACGAAGGTGATCATGCCGGACTGGAACGGCGTCAGCCCGAAACCGATCTGGAACATCAGCGGCAACAGGAAAGGTACGGCACCAATGCCGATGCGGAACAGTCCGCCGCCGAGCACCGACGAGCGGAACACCCGATTGCGAAACAGCTCGAGCGCCAGCAGCGGATTCCTGGCGCGGCGCGCGTGCAGCAGGTAAAGCACCGCCGACGCCAGCCCGACGGCTACGGTGAGAAAGCCGTCAGCGGGCGGCAGAGCCGGCAGGCTGACCACCGACAGGCCGAACACAATTCCCGATGCCGCCAGCCCGCTCAGCACGAAACCGATGAAATCGAGCGGCGGCGTCTGCGCGGCGTCGGTCTTCGGCAGGAAACGCGTGGCCAGCCAGATGCCGATCAGCCCGATCGGCACATTGATCAGAAAAATCCAGTGCCAGGAGAAATAGGTCGTGATGAAGCCGCCGACCGGCGGGCCGACCAGGGGGCCGACCAGAGCCGGGACAGTCAGCCACGACATGGCGGCGACTAGCTCGCTTTTCGGCGTCGCGCGTACCAGCACCAGGCGTCCGACCGGCGTCATCATGGCGCCGCCAATGCCTTGCAGGAAACGTGACACCACGAAAGCCGGCAGCGAATTGGAAATGGCGCACGCGACCGAACCGACGATGAACACGGCGATCGCGGCACGGAAGACATTCTTGGCGCCGAAGCGGTCGGCCATCCAGCCGCTGATCGGAATGAAAATCGCCAGCGATACCAGATAGGCGGTCAGCGCCAGCTTGAGCGCGATCGGGCTGGTGTGGATGTCGATGGCGATCGCCGGCAACGATGTCGCAATGACGGTCGAATCCATGTTTTCCATGAATAGAGCGACCGCCAGGATAAGCGGAATGGTGCGGTTCACGATGGATCCGGCCTTGAATGTGCGTCGCGATTGCTTGCCGGCCCTGGGGGCCAAACCGACAGGTAGGGCGGTTATCATGGCTTGGCCCGGATGTCGCATTAATTTGCTGTCACGTTTGTGCGACCGCAAGTCCCACAGCCCCTGGGGCAAAATGCAGCTTCGCCACTACACAACCATCGGCTTTTCAACGGCCACGGGACGTGTTACGAGCCAGCGCCAATCCTGAAAGGGAAGAAGACGAGTCGGCGCTGTCCATCCAGGGCGAGCGCCTTTCCTGCATTCCGAGGGCTGGCCATGGCAAAAATCATCGAGACGTCCACCGGCGCATTGGCGCTGACCTTTGACGACGTGCTGCTGCAGCCGGGTCATTCCGAGGTCATGCCCGGCGAGACCGACATCCGCACCCGCATCGCCGGCGACATCGACCTCAACGTGCCGATCCTGTCGGCCGCCATGGACACGGTTACCGAGGCGCGGCTCGCCATCGCCATGGCCCAGGCCGGCGGCATCGGTGTCATCCACCGCAATTTCTCGCCGGCCGAACAGGCCGAGCAGGTGCGCCAGGTGAAGAAGTTCGAGTCCGGCATGGTGGTCAACCCGGTCACCATCGGTCCCGAGGCGACGCTTGCCGATGCGCTGGGTCTGATGCGCACCTACAGCATTTCGGGCATTCCGGTGGTCGAGAACGGCGGCACCGGCGGCCACACGGTCGGCCGGCTCGTCGGCATCCTGACCAACCGCGACGTCCGCTTCGCGTCCGATCCGGCGCAAAAGGTCTATGAGCTGATGACCCGCGAGAACCTGATCACGGTCAAGGAGAACGTCGATCAGGACGAGGCCAAGCGGCTGCTCCATCAGCACCGCATCGAGAAGCTTGTTGTGGTCGATCGGGACGGCAATTGCGTCGGGCTGATCACGGTCAAGGACATCGAGAAGTCGCAGCTCAACCCGCACGCCACCAAGGATGCGCAGGGGCGCTTGCGCGCCGCCGCCGCCACCAGCGTCGGCGATGACGGTTTCGAACGGGCCGAGCGCCTCATCGACGCCGGCGTCGACCTTCTCGTGATCGACACCGCGCACGGTCATTCGCAGCGCGTTCTGGATGCGGTGACGCGGGCCAAGAAGCTGTCCAACTCGGTTCGCATCCTGGCCGGCAACGTCGCCACCGCGGAAGGCACCTTGGCGCTGATCGATGCCGGCGCCGACGCGGTCAAGGTCGGCATCGGACCAGGCTCCATCTGCACCACCCGCATCGTCGCCGGCGTCGGCGTGCCGCAGCTCTCGGCGATCATGTCGGCGGTCGAGACGGCGCAGAAATCCGGCGTTTCGGTCATTGCCGATGGCGGCATCAAATATTCGGGCGATCTCGCCAAGGCACTGGCCGCCGGCGCCAGCGCGGCGATGATCGGCTCGCTCCTGGCCGGCACGGACGAGAGCCCGGGCGAGGTCTATCTGCACCAGGGCCGCTCCTTCAAAGCCTATCGCGGCATGGGCTCAGTCGGCGCGATGGCGCGCGGCTCCGCCGATCGTTATTTCCAGGCCGAGGTGCGCGACACGCTGAAACTGGTCCCGGAAGGCATTGAAGGGCAGGTGCCGTACAAAGGACCTGTGTCCGGCGTGCTGCACCAGCTTGCGGGCGGCCTGAAAGCCGCTATGGGTTATGTCGGTGGCCGCGACCTTGCCGATTTCCGCGAGCGCGCCACTTTTGTGCGGATATCCAATGCCGGACTTCGTGAAAGCCACGCCCATGACGTCACGATTACCCGCGAAAGCCCGAATTATCCTGGCGGAGCCTGATCGCCATGCGCTTTGGCGCAATCTGGCGGCAATGATCCTGCGGCTGTCGCGCCACGCGGCCGCACTCTGTGTCGCCACCGTGGCGGTTTTCATCATCATGACGGCGATGGAGTTCCTCTATTTTCGCCGATTGAGCGGCGGTCTGCCGTCGCTCGACATGCGCTATACCGGTTTCACCCCGGATGAGGGCATGGCCTGGCTAACAGCCCTCGGCCGGCGCGGCAGCGAAATTATTCTCGTCTGGCATTACTTGACCTTCGACCTGCTTTTTCCGGCGCTGCTATCGCTGACGATGGTCAGCCTGATCCTGGCCACGGGCCGGCGGCTGAAGAATTTCCGTGCACTGCCTGCGCAAACCCAGTCGATATTCGCGGTTGTGCTGGTGCTGCCCTATCTGCTTACCGACTATGCCCAGAATATCGCCGTGGCTCGTCTTTTGTCCGATTTTCTGTCGGCCAATCCGGATTCACTATCCTTCGCCTCGGCGCTGATCGTCACCAAATTCGCCCTACTGGCGATACCAGTGACTGTCATTGCGGCTTTCACTTTGATGGCTCAGAAACGGCCTTGAAGGCTGGGTGACAACGACAGGGGGCGTCTTGAACCAGACCGCGATCTTCTGGCCGATGCTGGCGCAGGTGCTGCTGGTCTATATCATCTATATCGTAATGGGCCGGCGCCGCTATGGTGCGGTCAGGTCGGGCGAAGCCAAGACCGGCCAGTTCAAGACGCGCTCGACGGAGCCTGGGTCCAGTATCACCGTCGCCGACAATCTGAGCAACCAGTTCGAACTGCAGGTGCTTTTCTACGTCTTATGCTTGACGCTGCACGTGACCAATGGCGTCAATTATCTGACCTTGGCTCTGATGTGGATCTTTGTCGTCTCCCGCTATCTTCACGCGTCGGTCCACTTGACCAGCAATCGGCTAATCCTGCGCAGCAGGGCATTCTACCTGGGCGCGGTAGTTCTTGCACTTGGCTGGATATGGCTAGCGCTGCATCTGCTCGGCTTGGTCTGAGCAAGCTCAAGGCTACAAATCGAACACAGCGATCTTGCGCTTGTCGAACCTGATGGCGAGTTCGCCGCGCACCAGCTTGAGCGCGGCCTCGCCGAAGACGGCGCGCCGCCAGCCTTGCAATGCCGGCACGTCGGCTTCCTCGCCCTCGGCAGCGATGCGGTCGATGTCGTCACTGGAGGCGAGTACCTTGGATGCGACGCCCTCCTTTTCGGCAACGATCCGCAGCAGCACCTTCAGCAACTCCGCCGCGGCGCTTGACCCCTCCGGCGGCTGGAAGCTCTTCGGCAGCTTCGGCATCTCTTCCCTGGGCAGGGCAAGGGCAGCGTTTACCGCGCCAAGCAGTGCCGTCGCCGTCGACGAGCGCTCCCAGCCCTTCGGCGTGGTACGCAGCTTGCTCAGCGCCGCAGCGTCGCGCGGCGCCTGCTGCGCCACTTCGTAGATCGCATCGTCCTTGAGCACCCGGCCGCGCGGCACGTCGCGCTCGCGCGCTTCGCGTTCGCGCCAGGCGGCCACGGCCTGCACGATCGCCAGTTCCTGCGGCTTGCGCAGCCGCATCTTGAGCCGCTTCCAGGCATCCTCGGGATGCGGATCGTAGGTCTCGCGCGAGGTCAGCACGTCCATCTCCTCGTTCAGCCAGTGGGCGCGGTTTTCCCGCACCAACTCGGCGCTGAGATGCTTGTACACCTCGATCAGGTGGGTGACGTCGGCGAGCGCGTAGTCGAGCTGCTTTTCGGACAGCGGACGGTGGCGCCAGTCGGTGAAGCGCGAGGACTTGTCGAGCCGCGCTCCGGTGATGCGCTGCACCAGCTGGTCGTAGGAGACGCTGTCGCCGAAGCCGCAGACCATTGCCGCGACCTGGGTGTCGAACACCGGATGCGGCACCAGATCGCCGAGATGCACGATGATTTCGATGTCCTGGCGCGCCGCATGGAAGACTTTGACGATCGCCTCGTTGGCCATCAGCCTGAAGAACGGTTTCAGGTCGATGTCGGGCGACAGCGGATCGATCAGCGCGGTCACCCCGGGCGCTGCCATCTGGATCAGGCACAGGATCGGCCAGAAGGTCGTTTCGCGAATGAATTCGGTATCGACGGTGACGAATTCCGCCTTTTCGAAAGCGGCAATAGCGGTCTCGAGTTCTTTCTGGGTGGTGATGACGTGCATCAAATCGCTTTTGGCAAGGGATAGGGTCTCTTTCAATTTCAGCCGCGCGCGCTTTCGTCAAGCGCAAGCACCTCTATCCAGGCTTTGCGGGTTCATCGGGATCGGCATTCCGCTTCGCCAACCGGGCAAAAACCGTCGAAGTGCGCAACAGCGCCGTAAAACGGCTGCGATGGGTGGCCGGCACGGCGGAGCGCGCCCGCATCCGGTAAAGGATGACGGCCACGAAGATCGCATAGACGGTGGCGCTGAACACGAACAGCGCGCTCGGCCCGAAAAATTGCATCACCGTCGAGGCTGCGAACGGCCCGCCGATGGCGCCGAAGGAATAAAACAGCATCAAGGCAGCGTTGATCAGCACGAACTCGCCCTTGTCGGCGCGGTCGTTGGAATGCGCCGCTGACAACGAATAGAGCGGCATGGCGAAGCAGCCGAAGATGAAGACGAGCAGGAAGTTGAGAAACGGGCTGCCGCCTGCCACGAATGCCAGCGCCAGTGCCGCCACCATCGCACAGCACGTCGTCATCAGCAGCACCGAGCGCCGGTCCCAGCGGTCGGAGAGATAGCCAAGCGGGTATTGGATGATGGCGCCGCCGAAAATGCCGACGCTGACGAAGGTGACGACGTCGGCGACCGACATGCCGATCTGCTCGGCATAGACCGGCGACAGGGTGCGGAAGGCGCTGTTTGTGACGCCGACGGCGATACAGCCGAAGCAGCCGAGCGGCGAGATCCGCCAGACGCGCGCCAAATCGAGCTTGACGTCTTCCGGCGGCGTCGGATTGGAGCGGTCGCCGAGCGAAACCGGCACCAGCGAAACGGTGATCATCATCGACATGATGGCGAAGATGGCAAAGCCGCCGGCGCCAAAGATCGGGATCAGGAACTGGGCGCCCGTCACCGAGCCGATGTCGACCATCCGGTAGATGGCAAGCACCCGCGCCCGGTCGGTGTTGGTGACGCCGGAATTCAGCCAGGCTTCCATGATGGTGAACAGGCCGGCAAAGCAGAACCCGCCGGCAAAGCGCACGGCGCACCACATCACCGGATCGATGACCAGCACCAGAAGCAGCGTTCCCGCCGAGGCGATCGCCGCGAGTGCCGAAAAGGCGCGCACATGGCCGACGGACTTCATGATGCGGGTCACGGCAAGGCAGCCGAGCAGGAAGCCGGCGAAATAGAACGTGCCCATCAGGCCGATCGAGGAAGCGGGAAAACCTTCCTGCGCACCACGCAGCGCAATCAACGTGCTCTGCAGGCCGTTGCCGCCGAGCAGGATGCCGGCGGCGATCAGGAGGGGGATCAGCGGGCGGATGGAGGACATGAAGGAAAGCCTGTCGTTGATCCTTCTTGAACCATCACCTTCGCCAATGCCAGCGGCAATTCCCGGCGGCGTTGAGGCCAGCCGGGGGCTACCGCGTGGCGCCGGACCCTCCGTGTTGGGAACCAAGGCGTATCTTTGTAGTTCAGTGCTGGTGGGCGAATACGCGTCTTGTGAGCTGCCGGTGTGCGGAGACGGTGTCAGGCATCGAGGTCGTTTCTGCTGCCCGGCCTGAAGCTCCAAAGGGAGGTCCGCCATCATGAAATTTCATTCCGCATTTGCGGCATTTGCCGTGGCCGCAGTTCTGGCGGCCGGGCCGGCGCGGGCTGTCGACCTCGCCGTGGTGTCCGGAGATACCGGCAACGGCCAGAGAATCCTTCGCGAGATCCTCGATCAATACGAGAAGAAGACCGGCAACAAGGTTAGCGTCGTTCCGCTGCCTCCCTCGGCGACGGACCAGTTTGGCCAATACCGGCTCTGGCTTGCCGCCGGAAGCAGCGACGTCGACGTCTATCAAACGGACATCATCTGGGCCCCCCAGCTTGCAAGGCAGTTCATCGACCTGACCGAAGCGACCAAGGATGTCGTTGGCGCCCATTTCCCATCGATCATCAAATCGCAGACCGTGGACGGCAAGCTCGTCGCCTTGCCGATATTCACCGACGCTCCGGCGCTCTACTACCGCAAGGATCTCCTCGACAAATACGGCGCCAGGGTCCCGGCCAGCTGGGCTGAACTTGCCGATACCGCCAAGCTTGTCATGGACAAGGAGCGCGCGGCCGGCAACAAGGACATGTGGGGTTTCGTTTTCCAGGGCAACGCCTATGAGGGGCTGACCTGCGATGCACTCGAATGGGTGAAGTCGAACGGCGGCGGCCAGATCATCGAGCCGGACGGCACGATCTCCATCAACAATCCGCAAGCAGCTGCGGCGCTGGAAATGGCGAGGAGCTGGGTGGGAACCATCTCGCCGCCCGGCGTTCTGGCCTACCAGGAAGAAGAGTCGCGCGGAGTCTGGCAGACCGGCAACGCCGTCTTCATGCGCAACTGGCCCTACGCCTACGCGCTTGGCAACAGCGAAAGCTCCCCCATCAAAGGCAAGTTCAAGGTGACCACGCTGCCGCCGGGGTCGGGTGAGGGCGCGCGCCCGGCAGCAACGCTTGGCGGCTGGAATCTCGCGGTTTCCAAATATTCGAAGAACCCGGATGCAGCGATCGAGCTGGTCAAATGGATCGCCTCGCCTCAGATGCAGAAGTACCGCGCCTTGAAGGGGGCATATCTGCCGACCATCCAGGCACTCTATGACGATGCCGACATCGCCAGCGCCCAGCCGGTGATTCCGCGCTGGAAGGAAGTCGTCCTCAACGCGGTGCCGCGTCCCTCGGCCCAGGCCAAGACCAGGTACAATGAGGCATCGAGCGAGTTCTGGACCGCCGTCCACAACACCATGTCCGGCGAGGGCACGGCCGCCGACAACCTTGCCGATCTGGAGTTCTCCTTGACCAGGCTCAAGGGCACCGCCTGGTGACCTCGCCGCGCTCAGGCTCGCTGCTGGCGCGTCAGCGTGTGCGCTCGGCATGGCTGCTGCTTGCCCCGATGCTCATCGTGCTCGTCGCCGTCGCCGGCTGGCCGTTGATGCGCACGATCTATTTCGGCTTCACCGATGCCTCGCTCGCCGACCTCGAAGCCCGCCGCTGGGTTGGCTTCGCCAACTATTTCTCCGTCCTGCAAATGCCGAGCGGCCGCGTCATTTATGACGGGCTGCTCGCCGATCCGGTCTGGTGGCGCGCCGTCTGGAACACGGTGCGCTTCGCGGTGATTTCGGTGACCTGCGAGACGATGCTCGGCATGATCGTCGCGCTGGTGCTCAACGCCAAGTTTCGCGGCCGCGGCATCGTACGCGCCGCGATTCTCATCCCTTGGGCCATCCCGACGATCGTCTCGGCTAAAATGTGGCAGTGGATGCTCAACGACCAGTTCGGCATCATCAACGACGTCCTGCTCAAGCTCGGCCTGATCAGCACCAAGATCGCCTGGACGGCCAGCGCCGACACGGCGATGGTCGCCGTCCTTGTTGTCGACATCTGGAAGGCGACCCCCTTCATGGCGCTTCTCATTCTCGCCGGCCTCCAGATGCTTCCGCAAGAAATCTACGAGGTCGCCAAGCTCGACGGCGTCGGCGCGTGGAGAATTTTCTGGAAGATCACCTTGCCGCTCATCCGACCGGCGTTGATGGTGGCCATGATCTTTCGCGGTCTCGATGCCCTGCGCATCTTCGATCTGATCTACGTGCTTACGCCAAACAACATACACACCAAGTCGATGTCGGTGTTTGCCCGCGAGAGCCTGTTTGAGTTCGACAAGTTCGCTTCCGGTTCCGCCGCCTCGACGCTTCTCTTCCTTATCCTCGCTCTGCTGACCATGCTCGTTCTTTGGCTCGGCCGGATAAGACTGGACAAGGACTATTGATCATGGGGGACTACTGACCATGTGGATCGTCAAGCGCACGGCTTTCTACCTCCTCGTCGCCGTTATCGTCGTCGTCGCGGTGTTCCCGTTCTACTATGCCACCATCACCAGCCTGAAATCGGGGACGGCGCTCTTCCAGGTCGACTATTGGCCGACGACGATTACCTTCAGCAACTACAGGACCGTATTCACCGAGGGGACCTTCCTGCGCAATCTCGTGAACTCGCTGTTCATCTCGAGCGCGGTTGTTGTCATTTCGCTGTTCCTCGGCGTCACCGCCGCCTATGCGCTGGCGCGCATCCGCTTCCGCGGCCGCTCGGCTCTGCTCCTCACTATCCTGTCCGTTTCGATGTTCCCGCAATTGGCGGTGCTTGCCGGTCTTTTCGAGCTGATCCGCACCTTCGGCCTCTACAATTCGCCGTTCGCGCTGATCTTGTCCTACATGATCTTCACCTTGCCGTTCACCGTTTGGGTGCTCACCGCCTTCGTTCGCGACCTGCCGATCGAACTGGAGGAAGCGGCGATCCTCGATGGCGCCACGCCCTGGATCATCATCAGCCGCGTCTTCCTGCCGCTGATGTGGCCGGCGCTGGCGACCACCGGGCTACTCGCCTTCATCGGTGCTTGGAACGAGTTCCTGTTTGCCCTGACGTTTACCTCCAGCAACGAGCAGCGAACCGTGCCGGTCGCCATCGCCCTGCTCTCCGGCAGCTCTCAATTCGAGATCCCGTGGGGCAACATCATGGCCGCATCGGTGATCGTCACCGTGCCGCTCGTCGTCCTCGTTCTCATCTTCCAGCGCAAGATCGTCTCCGGCCTCACGGCGGGCGGGGTGAAGGGATGAGTGCATAGTTGAACTGCCGGCACAGAGCAGCGAACTCAGATTGACGCCTCGAGCATAAATTGATGCCGGTGGGATAGGGGCGGGAAGAACGCGAACTCGACCCGGCTGCCGCTTGCCTTGACAAATGCACCCTCTCATGTGCTTTTCGCGCAAATTTTCAGGCTGAGCCATCATGCCTTGGCCGCAACCCAACATCCGGACTTTAAGAATGACAATGCATCGTTACCGCAGCCATACCTGTGCCCAATTGAGGAAGCTCGACGTCGGCTCGACCGTACGCCTGTCGGGCTGGGTGCATCGCGTGCGCGACCATGGCGGCCTGCTGTTCATCGATTTGCGCGACCATTACGGCCTGACGCAGATCGTCGCCGATCCGGATTCGCCCGCCTTCAAGATTGCCGAGACCCTGCGCGGCGAATGGGTCGTCCGCGTCGACGGCGAGGTCAAGGCGCGCCTCGCCGACACCGTGAACCCTAATTTGCCGACCGGCGAGATCGAAATCTTCGCGCGCGAGATCGAGGTGCTGTCGGCGGCCAGGGAATTGCCGCTGCCGGTCTTCGGCGAGCCGGATTATCCGGAGGACATCCGCCTCAAATACCGCTTTCTCGATCTGCGCCGCGACACGCTGCACAAGAACATCGTCGCGCGGACGAAAATCATCGCCGAGATGCGCAAGCTGATGGGCGAGGTCGGCTTCACGGAATTCTCGACGCCGATCCTGACCGCCTCGTCGCCGGAAGGGGCGCGCGACTTTCTGGTGCCGTCGCGCATCCACCCCGGCACTTTCTATGCGCTGCCGCAGGCACCGCAGATATATAAGCAGCTGATCATGGTGTCCGGCTTCGACCGCTACTTCCAGATTGCGCCCTGCTTCCGCGACGAGGACCCGCGCGCCGACCGTCTGCCGGGTGAATTCTACCAGCTCGACGTTGAGATGAGCTTCGTCGAGCAGGAGGATGTGTTCACCACCATGGAGCCGGTGATGCGGGGGGTGTTCGAGACCTTTGCCGCCGGCAAGCCGGTGACGGAGAAGTTTCCGCGCATCGCCTATGATGTCGCCATGCGCAAATACGGCACCGACAAGCCGGACCTGCGCAACCCGATCGAGATGCAGGCCGTCTCGGATCATTTTCGCGACTCAGGCTTCAAGGTATTTGCCAACATCCTTGCCAACGATCCGAAGGCCGAGGTCTGGGCCATTCCGGCCAAGACCGGCGGGTCTCGCGCCTTCTGCGACCGCATGAACTCATGGGCGCAAAGCGAGGGCCAGCCCGGCCTCGGCTACATCTTCTGGCGCAAGGAGGGCGAGAAGCTTGAAGGCGCCGGGCCGCTGGCCAAGAACATCGGCGAGGAGCGCACCGACGCGATCCGACAACAACTCGGCCTTGCCGATGGCGATGCCGCCTTCTTCGTCGCCGGCGATCCGAAGAAATTCGTCTCCTTCGCGGGAGCGGCGCGCACCCGCGCCGGCGAGGAGCTCAATCTTGTCGACCGCGACCGCTTCGAATTGTGCTGGATCGTCGACTTCCCGTTCTTCGAATGGAACGAGGACGAGAAGAAGATCGATTTCGCGCACAATCCTTTCTCGATGCCGCAAGGCGGCATCGATGCGCTTAACGGCGAGGATCTGCTCGGCATCAAGGCGTTCCAGTACGACATGGTCTGTAACGGTTTCGAGATCGCCTCCGGCGGCATCCGCAACCATCTGCCCGAAACCATGGTCAAGGCGTTCGAAACCGTCGGGCTGGACCGCGCGACCATCGAAGAGCGCTTCGGCGGCCTTTATCGCGCCTTCCAGTATGGCGCGCCGCCGCATGGCGGCATGGCAGCCGGCATCGACCGCGTCGTCATGCTTCTGGTCGGCGCGAGGAACCTGCGCGAAGTGACCATGTTTCCGATGAACCAGCAGGCCTACGACCTGTTGATGAACGCGCCGTCGGAAGCCAGCCCGCAGCAGCTTCGCGAATTGTCGCTGCGCGTGGTGGCGACGAAGAAAGAGGTTTAGAAAACGCTCCGAACCGGTGCTGTTGATTCATAAAAAAGCCCGGCATCGCTGCCGGGCTTTTTGCTTGAAGCCTGTCTCGATCAGTCTTCGTTTGCTGTAACCGTCACGCCAAGCGTTTTCGGCAGGTCGAGCGGGTTGGACATGGCGCCCGCCATGATCAGTGCGAACGGCACCGCTGCCGGCGGCTCGGCCGAGACCTCGATGCTTTGCGGGTCGTCGAGGAATTTGTTGACCGCGGCCGAAACCTGCGCGGTCAGTTCCGGATTGTTGAGCTGCGCCATGCCGAAGGGCACGATCGCCTTGGCCTGGTTGGCGATGTCCTTGCCGGACATGCCTTGCTGCTTGCCGGCATAATCGAGCAGCTTTTTGGTCAGCGAATCGTCGTCGAAGCGGATCGAGGCGCTGTTGAACGAAAGCTGCTGCAGCAGCCCGAGCATGGCCATGCCTTGCGCCGAATTGTCGGCGCCTTCGGGCTGCGCTGCCATCTTCTTCTGCATCTCCTGCAGTGATTTGATGACGTCCAGCGTGTAGCCGCCGAGATCGAAGGTCATGCCGAGCGTGCCGGCATTGTCGACCGATATTTCGTATTTCGACAAGTCCATCCTGCCGTCGGTAGGCTGCCAGGTTCCTTCCATCTCAAGATTGCCTGATATGTTCTGGTAGCCGAGCGCGTTGATGACTTCCTTGGACTTCGGATCTTCGACCAGGGTCAGGTCGGCAGCGAATTTTTCCGTAGTGCCGGAAAACGCCATGGCCTTGCCGTCGGCCGGCGGCGTGATTGCGATGGCAAGCCCGTCCATCGAGAAAGCAGTTTTGTCAGCCACTTTGACTGTCATGTTGTCGAGCTCGGCCGATTTGTACATCATCAGCGAGCCCAGCGGACCGCTTGCGCCTTCGGCCGGAACCGTCATGTCGTGGATGACGAAGGGGCTGAGATTGAGCGTGACGCCATCTTCGCTGTGTTCGAACGGCGACGTCGATACGGTCGCGATTTGATAGCCGCCATTGGCTTCGGTCACACCTTCGAGCTTGACGTCGCCGATCTTGAGCGCCTCCTTTTCGGCCGCCGGTTTGACCGCTACGCCTTGCAGAACCATGCTGGAGGTGTCGCCGGTTACTCCGGTCCAGGAGAGGTCGACACCCTGCGCGGCGAGGGCAACCTTCAGCCGGTCGGCGACCGCGGTATCCTGCGCGAACGCCGCATTCAGCGGCAGCGTCAGCAAAAAGGTCGAAAAAGCCAGTCTTTTAATAAGTGTCGAGTGTCTGATCGTCATCGAGAGCTCCCCTGAGAGTGTCCTGAAATTCTTTTCAAATCGTCGCGTCGTCACCATTCGGTGACGAACTGGACCGGAAAAAGGCGGGCCTCGGCACAATGGTCGAAAATCGCGGCCAAAGGCAAACCCGATCCATCAGCCTTGCGATAGAAGCAGGATGTAACGGGTTGATGTTGGCCGGCGTCGTGACGCTTCCAATTCCTGTTGCATAATGGATGTCGCGCAAAAGTGTGCAGCGGGTTTTGCGATAACGGCATGTATCAAAACAAGGACCTAAAGCGTCGCATGGGGCCGGTCGAATGCGACTCGCTTTAGGAGGATGCATACCGGTGCCTCTTGCCGCGAATCACCCGCTCGGCTAGTGCCAGCCCATGGGAAAAAGGCTTTTGCCGCCCGAGAGTGGCGGCGGCGACAATATCGAGCCGGTCGATCTGAAGAAGGCGCTGGAAGAGCGCTATCTCGCCTACGCGCTGTCGACCATCATGCACCGGGCACTGCCAGACGTGCGCGACGGGCTGAAGCCGGTGCATCGTCGCATCATGCATGCCATGCGTCTGTTGCGGCTCAACCCCGACCAGGGCTTTGCCAAATGCGCCCGCATCGTCGGCGAGGTGATGGGCAAATTCCATCCGCATGGCGACCAGTCGATCTACGACGCGTTGGTGCGGTTGGCGCAGGATTTTTCGATGCGCTACCCGCTGGTCGACGGGCAGGGCAATTTCGGCAATATCGACGGCGATAACGCCGCCGCCATGCGCTACACCGAAGCGCGCATGACCGAAGTGTCGACGCTGCTGCTGGAAGGCATCACCGAGGACGCCGTCGATTTCCGCCCGACCTACAACGAGGAAGACGAGGAGCCGGCCGTGCTGCCCGGCGCCTTCCCGAACCTGCTCGCCAACGGCTCGTCCGGCATCGCCGTCGGCATGGCGACCTCGATCCCGCCGCACAATGCGGCCGAGCTCTGCGACGCCGCGCTTCACCTGATTGATCATCCGGATGCGCCCGTCACCAAGCTGATGGATTTCGTGCAAGGTCCGGATTTCCCGACCGGCGGCATCATCGTCGACAGCCGAGCCTCGATCCTCGAAGCCTACGAAACGGGTCGCGGTGGTTTCCGCGTCAGGGCGAAATGGAGCCAGGAGGACCAGGGGAGGGGCACCTGGAACATAGTCGTCACCGAAATCCCCTACGGCGTCCAGAAGGCCCGGCTGATCGAAAAGATCGCCGAGCTCTTGATGGCGCGCAAGCTTCCGTTGCTCGAGGATATCCGCGACGAGAGCGCCGAGGACATCCGCGTCGTGCTGGTGCCGAAGAGCCGCTCGGTCGATCCCGGCATCATGATGGAATCGCTGTTCAAGCTGACCGAGCTCGAAAGCCGCTTTCCGCTCAACATGAACGTGTTGTCGCGCGGCAAGGTGCCGAACGTGCTGTCACTGAAAGGCGTGCTCAAGGAGTGGCTTGAGCACCGCCGCGACGTCTTGATCCGCCGCTCCAAGCACCGCCTCGGCGAGATCGAGAGGCGGCTGGAGATCCTCGCCGGCTATCTGATCGCCTACCTCAACATCGACGAGGTGATCAGGATCATCCGCGAGGAGGACGAGCCCAAGCAGGTGATGATGGCCCGCTGGTCACTCACCGACACCCAGGCCGAAGCCATCCTCAACATGCGGCTGAGGGCGCTGCGCAAGCTCGAGGAATTCGAGATCCGTGAGGAATTCAACGGCCTGAGCGGCGAGAAGAAGCAGATCGAGGCATTGCTCGCATCCGACGCCAAACAGTGGGCGACGATCAAGTGGGAAGTCGCCAGCATCCGTGAGAAATTCGGACCGGAGACCGAGATCGGCAAGCGCCGGACCGAGTTCGCCGATGCGCCCGAACATGACCTGACCGATATCGCCCATGCCATGATCGAGCGCGAGCCGGTCACTGTCGTCGTTTCGGAAAAGGGCTGGCTGAGGGCCATGAAAGGTCATCTGACCGACCATTCGGCCCTGACCTTCAAGGAAGGCGACAGCCTCAAGCTCGCCTTCCACGCCCAGACGACCGACAAGGTGCTGGTCTTCACCACCGGCGGCAAGTTCTACACGATCGGCGTCGACCGGCTGCCTGGTGGGCGTGGCCACGGCGAGCCGATCCGCATCATCGTCGACATGGACAACGACCAGGATATCGTCACCGCCTTCGTCCATGATCCCAAGCGCAAGCTGCTGCTGGTGTCGCATGACGGCAACGGTTTCATCGTGCCGGAAGAAGAAGTCGTCGCCAACACCCGCAAGGGCAAGCAGGTGATGAACGTCAAGGCGCCCGACGAAGCCCAGCGCTGCGTGAGCGTCGCCGGCGACCATCTCGCCATTGTCGGCGAGAACCGCAAGATGCTGGTATTCCCGCTGGCCGAGATCCCGGAGATGGGGCGCGGCAAGGGCGTGCGCCTGCAGAAATACAAAGATGGTGGCGTCCTCGACCTCAAGACCTTCACGCTCGCAAGCGGCCTGTCCTGGCAGGATTCGGCAGACCGCACCTTCACCAAATCGCGTGACGAGCTTGCCGAATGGATCGGCGCCCGCGCCTCGGCCGGCCGCATGGTGCCGAAGGGCTTTCCGCGCACGGGCAAGTTCGGGTGAAGCGGTAATCTCCCCCCCTGAGGGGGAGATGGCCGGCAGGCCAGAGGGGGTCCCCGCGCATGAAGCGCCAGCCTCCTTTGTTCGTGGTAAGGTCGCGTCAGGACGTCCCGACCCCCTCTGTCGCCTTCGGCGACATCTCCCCCTCAAGGGGGAGATTAGCAGCTCCACCCAAACATTTGGAATGTCGTCACGATTGCTGCACTATATCAGGGCATAAGCGATACGATGGGCCAGGGAGAGGTAGCCGCTTGAAGGAAGTCAGGATCCAGAAGCCGGAGCGGCAGCAGCGTCTGTTTGGCCTGTCGACGCCGCTCAGGGCCGCTGTCATTCCGCCGCTGTCGGCGGCGCGCTGGCTCCTGGTGCTGATCGTTGCCGCCGGCGTTTATTTCTTCCACGGCTTCCTGTTCCCGGTTCTTGCCGCCCTGGTTATCGCCTTCGCCAGCTGGCCGCTCTATCGGCGGCTGCTCGCCGGCGTCGGCGGCAACCGCACCATCGCTGCGACGCTTGCGATCTTGTTCATCCTGACCTTCCTGGTGGTGCCGATCGCGCTTGCCGGCACCTACGCCATCAATGAGGTGCGCGAGTGGGTCAACTGGGCGATAGAGACCAACCGCTACGGTGCGCCGACGCCGCACTGGATCGCCACCATGCCCGTGGTGGGCGAATGGCTCAATGAACAATGGACGGTCAACGTTGGCCACCCCGGCGGTATCGGCGAACTGATCCAGCTGATCAGTGGCGCCAATATCGGCAGCATCTATCGCGGCGTGCTTGCCGCCGGCGGCAGCGCCTTCGGCCTTTTGCTGACGCTGCTATTCATGATGATCGCGCTGTTCTTCGCCTATCGCGACGGCGAGCATTTCGCCGGACAGGTCGATCGCCTCGGCGAACGCATCCTGCCGGCCAGATGGGAACGGATCTCACGCGTGGTGCCTGCGACAATCTCCTCGACGGTGACCGGCATGACCGTTATCGCCATCGGCGAAGGGCTGGTGCTGGGTATCGCTTACTGGTTGGCCGGCGTGCCGTCGCCGGTGACGCTCGGCGCGCTGACCGGCATCATGGCGCTGATTCCCGGCGGCGCACCGCTGTCCTTCACGCTGGTGTCGATCTATCTCGCCGCCAGCGGCTCGCCGATGGCGGGGCTGGCGCTGTTCATCTGGGGCGCGGTCGAACTCTTCATCGTCGACAAGACATTGCGCCCGAAGCTGGTCGGCGGGCCGATAAAGCTGCCCTTCCTGCCAACCTTTTTCGGCCTGATTGGCGGCGTCAAGACAATGGGCTTTCTCGGCCTGTTCATCGGCCCGGTGCTGATGGCCCTGCTGGTCGCAATCTGGCGCGAATGGCTGCGCGAAGTGGAACTGACCGATGAGCTCGCTGCCGCCGAACCGGCGGAGCACGATGACGCACCGCCGCAGATCGAAATTGTCGCCGGACGCGCCGCCGCGAAAAAGAATCAGGCCGGGTGACTGACGGCGAACGTGGCGCGGCGCTTGCGCCCCTCGTGCAACTGCCAGAGCGAATGGCCGATCAAGGTCATGATGAGGATCGCGCCGCCGATCAGGCTGTTGCCCGACGGTGTTTCGGCGAAGATCATCCACACCCAGACCGGCGCCAGTACGGTTTCAAGCAGGTAGAACATCGCCACCTCCGGCCCGGAGATGTATTTCGGGCCGTTGGCGAGGCAGAAGAACGAGATCGGCATGATGACGGCACCGTTGAAGACGATCCACCATGGCGCGTTGACGTGAAAACCCACCTTGGAAACCATCAGGGTGGCGACGGCCAGCGGCAGGACCACTCCGATCAGCGCGGTGAAGCCCATATCCTTGCCGCTGGCGCGCGAGATGGTGATGGCCGCGGCGATCATGAAAGCCGAGCATAGCGCCATCAGGTCGCCGAAGAGATGTCCGGTTCCAACGGAATCGCCGACAATGATCGTCACGCCGACGATCATCAGTGCCAGCGCTGCAAGCGTCAGGGGCCGTGGCCTCTCCTTCAGGAACAGCCATGACAAAAGGCCCGCGAACATGGTTGTGAACGCCAGGATGAAAACGAGATTGGCTGTCGAAGTGTTGTAGACGCCGGTGATGAAGGCGATCGAGCCGAGCCCGTAGAGGCCGGCAACGATGAGCCCTGACCAGCCCGGCACAAGCTGCGGTGCCTTTGCGCTCAGCGAGCGCCAGGCGGCCCAGATGATAAGCGTGGCGACGAAGGTCGTGCCGGTGCGCAACAGCAGGATCGTCCACGCCTCGCCGTCGGCGAGCCGGATCAGCGGAATGTCGACGGTCAGCGTCAGCCCGCCGATGGCGGTGATCAGAAGGCCTCTCTGGTGGTCGTTGTGGGAAGACATGCGGCAATTCTCGCGTAGGCTTGGAGGCGCAAAATTGACCGCCCGGTTTTCCAGCCGATCGGCCGGAAGCCCAGCGGCATCCTCCTCGAAACAATTTAAGAGTGAATACCGAAAGCGAAGATCAGCGCGAAACCGCTTCGTGATTGTAGCGTTCCCAGCCTTTCGGGCCGAGATGCTCCTGCGGCTGGAAGCGCATCTTATAATTCATCTTGCGCGAGCCGTTGACCCAGTAACCCAGGTAGACATGGGGCAGGCCCATCGCCCTGGCGCGGGCGATGTGGTCGAGGATCATGAAGGTGCCGAGCGAACGGTCCTCGAAGTCCGGGTTGAAGTAGGAATAGACCATCGACAGGCCATCGGCCATCTTGTCTGTGAGCGCCACGGCGATCAGCTCGCCCTGGCCCTTGCCGGTGATGAAGCTGTCAGGTCCGCGGCGACGGTATTCGATGACCTTGGTGTCGACATGGGTATCCTCGACCATCATGGCGTAGTCGAGCACGGTCATGTCTGACATGCCGCCACGGCGGTGGCGGGCGTCGAGATAGCTGCGGAACAGCGAATACTGTTCGGTGGAGGGTTCGGCGTCGTGCATGGCGCCGACCAGATCCGAATTATGCTGCATGACCCGTTTCAAGTTGCGGCTGGCGGTGAATTCCTGCGCCAGGATGCGCACCGACACACAGGCGCGGCAGGTCTCGCAGGCCGGCCTGTAGGCGATGTTCTGCGACCGCCTGAAACCGCCCTGCGTCAACAGATCGTTCATCTCGGGGGCCTTGTCGCCGACCAGGTGTGTGAACACCTTGCGCTCGAACTGGCCCTCGAGATAGGGACATGGCGAGGGCGCGGTCAGAAAGAACTGCGGCGACTGGGTCGGGTGCTGCGTCATCGAGCCTTGGAAACACTCCTGCGAATCGCTCTACCTTTGGCGCGGACGCCGAAAAATTCAACAGGATTGTGAAAGCCTGGTTGATTGGACGTCTTCACATTTGTGCGCAAAGGCTGCGGCCGCGCTTCAAAAGTCTGCTCAGCGGCCGCTGCGGCTGACGACGGTGCCGAGCAGCAGGTCGTGCAGCGTGCGCTTGCGGTCGGAAAACAGGCTCACCAGCAGGACCAGCGGCGAAAGGATGACATTGCCGGCCCAAAACAGCACCGAATGCACGACGGCGGTCAGCCCGTCGATGCGGCTGCCGTCGAGCCGGTCGAGCCGGATGCCCATCATCTTCATGCCGGTGGTGGCCTGGTCTTTACTGCCGAGCGTGTTCCAGATGTAGAGGATGGCGACGGCCGGCACGAGAATGGAAAACAGCATCCAGCCGAGGCCGAGCGTCAACAGCCCGAACAGGAACACCAGGATCGCGAATGGAATGGTGAGCAGCGCGACGATGAAATAATCGATGACAAAGGCGAGAATGCGCCGCGTGCGCACGCCCTCATAGGCGCGGACATCTTCGAGCCTGCTGGTGATGATTTCGCCGTCGAGAACGCGAGCGTTCATGTCATTTCCTCGTAATCGAACCCGGGTTAATGCACGGGGCCGCTTCTTGGTGAAATGGTGAAGGTTCGCGGCGGAATCAAGATCGAGCCTTTCGCCGCCGTGTAGATGGTGACGGAGTGCCTGGGGCCGTCTGACTTGTTGAATTCACGGCGCGGATAGCGTTAGTTTGCTGCGGCGCAACAAAGCGCGCCGAGCCGAGGGGACGGGGCGACATGGACTACGACATGCTGGTCATCGGCAGCGGCCCATCCGGGCGCCGCGCCGCGGTGCAGTCGGCCAAGCTCGGCAAGTCGGTGCTGGTGGTCGACAGAGGCCGGCGTCTCGGCGGCGTGTCGGTGCATACCGGCACCATACCGTCGAAGACGTTGCGCGAGACGGTGCTCAACCTCTCCGGCTGGCGTGAGCGCGGCTTTTATGGACGCGGCTACCGCGTCAAGCAGGACATTTCGGTCGGCGATCTGGTCGAGCGCCTGCACAAGACGCTCGACCATGAGGTCGAGGTGCTGCAGCATCAGTTCATGCGCAACACGGTCAAGAGCGCGCGCGCCGCGGCAAAATTCCTCGGCGCCAACAAGGTCAGCCTGACCACCGACACCGGCGACTACAGCGAGGCTGGCTTCTCCCATGCGCTGATCGCGGTCGGCACCCGGCCGCACCGGCCGCACGACGTGCCGTTCGACAAAACACGGATTTTCGACAGTGATGAGATGCTGGAGCTCGATCGCCTGCCGCGCACGCTGACGGTGATCGGCGCCGGTGTTATCGGTGTCGAGTATGCGACGATCTTTTCGGCGCTCGACGTGCCGGTGACGCTGGTCGAGCCGCGCAATACGATGTTGGATTTTGTCGACCGCGAGATCGTCGACGACTTCATCCATCAGATGCGCGACCGCGGCATGACCATCCGATTGGGCAGTGCCGTCAAGGAGATCGCCTCCAAACCCGACTATGCCGAGGTGACGCTGGCCGACGGCCGCACCATACGGTCCGAGATCGTGCTTTACGCCGCAGGGCGTACCGGCAATGTCGGCAGCCTGGGCTTGGAAACGGTCGGCATCGAGTCCGATTCCAGAGGCCGCATCAAGGTCGATCCGCAGACCTTCCAGACCAGCGCGTCCAACATCTATGCCGCCGGCGATGTTATCGGCTTTCCGAGCCTGGCCTCGACCTCGATGGAGCAGGGCAGGGTGGCCGCCTGCCATGCCTTCGGCGTGCCCTTGCCGCCGCCGCCCGAAACCTTTCCCTATGGCATCTACGCCGTGCCGGAAATCTCCACGGTCGGGCAATCCGAGGAGCAGGTGCGTGAGAGTGGTGCCGCCTACGAGGTCGGCGTGGCGCGGTTCCGCGAGACATCGCGCGGCCACATCATGGGCGTCAACACCGGCTTCCTGAAGCTTCTGTTCTCGATCGAAACACGCCGTCTGCTCGGCGCCCATATTGTCGGCGAGGGCGCGACCGAACTCATCCACATTGGCCAGGCGGTCATCAATCTCGGCGGCACCGTCGACTTCTTCGTCAACAACACCTTCAACTATCCGACGCTGGCCGAAGCCTACAAGATCGCCGGGCTGGACGCCTGGAACCGAATGGGGCGAGGGTAGACCATGATCCCGAATCGAAGGACCGCGTGGGCATCGGTTTTGCTGCGCGGACCTTCGGGATGGGGGCAGGACACTCAGCAGTGGCGCATTGCAACCGACATGGTGGCCGTTGCGTTTCAGCCAAACGGATTGCCGAACAGGGCAAAGCAATGACTGGGGCAGCGCCAAGGAAAACCTTCGCCTGGATTTCCCGAAACACGGTGCTTCTGGCGCTGGCGAGCCTGTTTGCCGACATTTCGACAGAGATGCTTTATCCGATCCTGCCGATCTTCCTAACCCAGACTCTGCACGCAAGCGGGAGCGTCGTCGGTCTGGTCGACGGAATCGCCCAGGCGACGCAGAACATCGTGCAAGGTTTTTCGGGCTGGCTCTCGGACAGGCTTCAGAAGCGGAAACCGATAGCCCTCATTGGCTATTTTCTGGCCTCTATCGCCAAACCGCTGATCGGCGTGGCCACGGTGTGGCCGATGGTCCTGGGCGCGCGGTTTGTGGATCGGCTCGGTGCAGGTTTCCGGTCCGCTCCGCGCGACGCGCTCCTTGCTTCGTCCGTGGCCGACGAGCACCGAGGCAAAGCATTCGGCCTAGAAGGCATTGGCGACAATCTGGGAGCGTTTCTGGGACCACTGCTCGCGGTGCTGCTTCTCATCGCCCTCAAAGTCGATATCCGCTGGATCTTCTATCTCGCGCTCATTCCCGGTCTCCTCGCCTTCCTCATGGTGGTGTTGGTGCACGAGCAGCCACTGGCCGTAGCCGCAAAGGCCAAGATCGACATCAATCTGCGGCAGTTTCCCAAAGCCTATTGGACCTATCTCTTGGTGACAGCTCTCTTCGGCATCGGCAATTCGAGCAATGCGTTTCTGATTCTGCAAACACAGGATATCGGTGCCTCTTTGGAGGCAACCATTCTTATCTATGCAGGCTTCAATCTCGTTGCGGCGCTGATTTCCTACCCGGCCGGCTTTCTATCGGACCGCTTCGGCCGCAAGGGCGTGTTACTGTCGTCCTTCGTCATCTTCCTGATCGCCTATCTCGGCTTCGTCTTGACCCGGAACATCTATCTGATCGGGCTGCTTTTTGCCTTCTACGGGTTCTATCAAGGCATCTTCCGCTCAGTCGGCAAGGCATTCGCCTCGGACTTCGTGCCGCAAGAGCTGCGTGCCAGCGGCATCGGCTGGTACAGCACCACGGTCGGCCTGCTGGAACTCGCGGCAAGCGTTGTCGCCGGACAGCTCTGGGATCGTGTAAGCCATGAGGCGGTGTTCATCTACGGCGCTGTCTTCGCCGTGGTCGGCAGTGCTGGTCTGCTTGCCCTGATCCCCTGGCGAACCGACGGTCATAGTGTGTCGGCGGCGTCGTAGTGCTGCCGGGGCGTTGCCGATGATGAGCAGCCTTTAATAAAACGTTCTACTCAAACTGAAAGGTCCCCGGTCATGACGCCCGTCAGTGTTCGCTATATTGTCGACGATGTCGCCGCTTCCATCGATTTCTACGTGAAGCATCTGGGCTTTGCCATTGAACGGGATGCGCGGCCGGCTTTCTGCTCGGTCACGCGCGGCGATCTGCGGCTTCTGCTGAGCGGGCCGGAGAGCTCGGGCGCACGGGCGATGCCGGATGGCCGCCGGCCGGTGCCGGGAGGGTGGAACCGCATCGTGCTGGTGGTGCCGGATCTGAAGCAAGAGGTTGCGCGCCTGAAGGGCGCCGGGCTCGCCTTCCGCAACGATATCATCAACGGCGTCGGCGGCTCGCAGACCCTGCTCGAAGACCCGTCCGGCAATGCGATCGAGCTATTCCAGCCCGCCGCACACTGACATTCGATGGTCGGGCCCGCGTTGTGCGTGCGCTCAATCCGCTCGTTCAGCGGTTGCCTGACCCCGCCAGCCACTGCCTGACGATTTCAGCATCCGCGTCGCCGATTTCATGGCCGGAGGCAATGGTGTGGGTCTCGACCTTGGCGCCATGCGAGCTCAGTAGAGCGGCCAACACGGGGGCGAAAGGCGCGTAGGTCAGGTCGGCGGCGCCGGCGACGATCAGAGCCCGCGCCTTCGACAGGTCGGCCGGCGGCACCTCGTCGAGCACCGGCATGGGGCGCAGCAATGCAGCGCGCTCGATGAGGCCCGGATGCAGCGGCATGACGCTTGAAACCAGATTGGCGCCGTTCGAATAGCCGAGAAAGGTCGCGCGGCGGAGATCGAGGCTGTGGCGCTTCGCGACGCCGGCGACGAAGCTTGCAAACGCATCTGCCTCCGCGCGGATACTTGCCTGCTCGAATCGCGTCGGGGTGATTCGCGTGAACCAGCGGAAACCGTCCTCCTGAGGGATGCGGCCACGGACCGTAACCAGCGCCGCATGCGGCGCGATTTGCCGACCAAGCGGCAGCAAGGTCGTCTCGTCGACACCCGATCCATGCAACAGGAACAGCCAGTCACCGGGTAAATTGGCGGATCGATGGAGCCGGTAGAAAAAGCCTGAATTCTCCTGCAAAATACCGTCTTCGAGGCTTTGCTCGGCCATAGTCACATCCTTTTGATTCCGCGTTACTTTCGTTAATTTGCCGGCTTCAAAACGGAATATTTTCAAGCTCCGCGAAAGTTGATTGAACCGGGCGCATTTCAGTCCGTTTCTTTGCCGATATAATCCCCGCGGGGGGATCGAAGCAGTGTGCGCCGGGTGGTCGCCCGAGGGATCGCATGCCGGGCATGAACAACCAGCTTTAAGGCCTTTTATCGATGACCATGCCAGTTTCGCCGGAACGCGATACGCGTATTGATGTGTTCCGGGCTCTCGCCCTCCTGACCATATTCGTCGACCACGTGCCTGGCACCGTTTTCGAAACCCTGACCTACAAGAATTTCGGGTTTTCGGATGCGGCCGAGGCCTTCGTGCTGATCTCCGGCATGTCCGTCGCTCTCGCCTACGGCACTAAGTTCCAGCCGGGAAACCGGCTGATTGCAACACTGAAAATGTGGCGCCGCGCCGGTGTGCTCTATGTCACCCACATCGTCACGACGATGGTGGTCATGGCTATCTTCTGCGCGGCGGCGGTGTTTGCGAAACGGCCGGATCTTCTGACGCTGATCAACATCGAGCCGCTCGTCAGGAACCCGCCACAAGTCCTGGTCGGCATCGTCACGCTCGGCCATCAGCTCGGTTACAACAACATACTGCCGGTCTATGCGGCGCTGCTGTTGATGGCTCCGGTCTTCCTGCTGTTCATCAGCTACCGGCCACTGGCGGCGCTCGCAGTATCCGCAGCCCTTTGGCTGATTGCCGGAATCTACCAGATCGCGCCGCCGAACTACCCGGAGCCCGGCTTCTGGTTCCTCAATCCGCTGTCATGGCAATTGCTGTTCAATATCGGCATGGCCAGCGTGTTGCATGTGCGGCGCGGCGGCACCATCCCTGTCAATCGCTGGCTGGTCGGCGCGGCCGCCGCCTATGTGCTGACGGCACTCGTCTGGGTGCACAGCCCGCTGTGGGGGCATGTGTCGTGGCTCGACCTCCCGGTGGTGCTGACCGGTTTCGACAAGACGTTCCTGTCGTTGCCGCGGCTGCTGCACATCCTGGCGATGAGCTATCTGGTCGTCGCCTTGCCTTTCGTCTCGAACCTGTTCCGCACCGGCCGCGACAATCCGCTCGCCATATTGGGCAAACGCTCGCTGCCGGTTTTCATTGCCGGCACGGTGATTGCCATGGCGGCGCAGGTGATGAAGCTGGTCAACCCGGGCGGCTTTGCCTATGACAGTCTGCTGCTCGCCGCCGGCATCGCCATGCAGTTCGCGCTCGCCTTCTATCTGGAATGGCTGTCCGCTATCGGCTGGTCCGGCAAGGGCAAGCCGGTCCGCAACGAGGCGTCACCGGTCCGTCCATCCTTTGGCATCGGTCCGATGGCGGCCAATCGATAAGATTTGGAGCCGATCTGCCCAGTCAACCTGTGCCTGGCGGCGGCCCGGACGACGCCCTGACGACAAGTTCGACATCGAGCGTTTCTCGCCGCACCGTGCCGTCGAAGTCGAGGATTCTTCGCGCTGCCCGGCGGCCGATCTCGGCGATCGGCTGGGCGATGGTGGTGAGCGGAGGCTCGCAAATTGCGGCTTCAGGCACGCCGTCGAAGCCGACGACGGAAACATCGCGAGGAACCGCGATGCCCCGCGCGCTGAGCCATTCCAATGCTTCCATCGCGACCCGGTCCGACATCGCCAGGATGGCGGTCGGCGGTTCTGCCGAGGCGAAGAGGGTTTCGAGGCCGGCCTTTGTGCTGGCCTCATCGTTTTCAGTCTCGTAGACCGGCACCTTGGCGGTATCGACGCCGAACCGGGAAAGCTCTTCGAGATAGCCGAGGAGGCGGTCACGGGTTCCTGTATAGACTGCGGTCCGGACCTGCTCGGGCGAGACAAGTCCGGTGCTGTTGTCGGCGAAGGCCAGCGACAGCACGGCGAAGCGGCGATGTCCAAGTTCCGCCAGATGGCGCGCCGCGAGCCGGCCGCCGGCAACATTGTCGACGCCGATCGCGGAGACCGTGGCGTCCTGCGAGCCGAGCTCGAGCGCGACGAAGGGGAGCTTGCGTTCGCGCGTCAGCTCGACGAGGCGCGGACCGCCCTCGATGCAGAACAGGATGAAGCCGTCGACCAGGGCGCTCTGGATATTCCAGGCAAGTTTTTCCTCGTTGCCGGCCGACACGAGGGCTATTCCCGCGCCGGTGGCGTCGCATGCCTCCGAGATGCCGGCCATCATCACGCGCGCAAAGGGGTCGTCGAAGAAATAGGACAGCGGCTCGGTTGTGGCGACGCCGATCGCATTGACCTTGCCGGCGCGCAGCAGGCGGCCCTTTGGATCGGGGCCGGCGTAGCCCAGCGCGTCGGCCGCCGCCTTGACCCGCTCGCGGACTTCCTCGCGTACGATTTCGGGACGGCTGAAGACATTGGAGGCAGTGCCGTGTGATACGCCCGCGGCTTTGGCGATGTCCGCCAGCCGGATGGGCCTCCTGCCTTCGGTGAGTGATGCCATTTGTTTGTCTCCGGGACTCCGGTCCAACAGTATCGCCGACTACCTAACACCTTCGTTGGATCGATTCAAATTTTTGCTTGACATTTGTGGTGCGATGCGTATTCTTTGAATCGATCCAAGAGCGTTTTTCGTCCCCAGATTGGATCGATACAAGAGGAGAGCGCCATGCACCCCGTCAATTATCTGTTCGAGGACATTTACCGGAACGACTGGAGCATCCGTTCGAGCGCGGAGGCCCGGAAGCGGCGAGACAGGACCGGTCCGTGGATTCGCGACCTGGGTTTCCTCGTAGGACGCAAGCGGAGCTGATCGGTGGCCTATTTTTGTGCCCGCTGATTGGATCGAGTCAAAAAACTAGAGGAGATTAAACCATGCACCCGATCAAGCATCTGTTCGAAGACATCTATCGCAATTATTGGGGCATCTCGCCGGCCACCGAACGGCCGGAGCGGCGGCGTGTAGTCAAGACGACCAACAGCGATGGCCAAGTCCGGCCCGAACGTCCGCGAGACTGAGCTGGCAAGACAGAGCTCGTGGATCGAGGGCGGCTGGCGAAGGAGCAGCGGCGGCCATTGGTTGCCGCATCAATGGCGGCGCGGGCGCACCAGCGCCGAGGCGGCCATCATCAGCCAGCCGCCGATGAGCAACGTGCCGCCGATCGGCGCCGACATCGGGAACAGCCGCGAGCCAAGGAAGTCGCGGGCCAAAAGATCTCCCGAGAATAGCAGAAGCCCGACGAGAAGGATGAGGCTTCCGGTTCGCAGGATGCTATTGCCACCGAGCAGCCCGACGGTAAGGAAGACCGGCGCATGCAAGAGCAGGAAGGATGCGGCCGTACCGACGAAAGCGCCGCCGAGATGTGCCGCCGCCGCCGAAAGCGCCACGCCGGTTGCGCCGCATAGGCCGCCGGCAAGAACCAGAATGCGGCCGCCTGCCGCGTGTTCATCCGTGCTCATTTCCACGCCTCCGTGATTCCTGGCGACCGCCTGAGATAGTGCCGCGAACCGTGTCAGGATTTGCCGGCTTCCGCCAGCATGTCGCGTTCGCGGCGCGACTGGACCAGCCAGTTATAGGCCGCTCCGCCCGCCATCAGAATGGATGTGCCGAGAAACACCGAGCGCATACCGAAATGGCCGCCGGCGAAGCCGCCGAGCAACGGTCCGGCGACCTGCCCGACATATTGCGCCGAGATCGACAAGCCCAGCACGTTGCCGCCGACCCCGTCGGGCACATTGTGGCGGATGACGCTGGTGATGCAGGGCAAAAGACCGCCAAGCGCCAGGCCCATCAGGAAACGCAGGCCGACGAGCTGCCAGCCCTGGGTAACGAAGGCCTGCGGGATCAGCAGCAGCGCCGAGACGGCGAGTGCGGCAACGATGACGTTCCAGTGGCCGATACGGTCGGCGAGCTTGCCGAGCCGCGACGCCGACAGGATGGCGCCTAGCGCTGCCGCGGACATGACGATGCCGGAGACCAGCGTGACCTGGCTCTGATCTTCGATGAGCTGCTGGACATAGACGGTGATGATCGGCTCGATCGACATGGTGGCGAAACTCAACAGCATGCCGGTCGCCAGCATGGCGACGACGGGGCGCTTGTCGGGAATCTGCGACCAGCCGTCTTTCACTTTTTCTTCTGACGCGGCCTTGGCGGCAACCGGGCGAGGGGCCTCCTTGATCAGCAAGGTGGTTGCCAGAAAAGCCAGGAAAATGACGCCGCCGGCGAGCAGGAATGTGGCGCGGATGCCAATCAGCGGCGGCAGCGCGCCGCCAAGCAGCGGACCGACCAGGGCACCGGCCGTGATTCCGGCCGACAGCACGCCCAGCGCCCAGCCGGAGCGATCCTTCGGCGTCTGCATGGCAACCAGGATGGTCGAGCCCGAAGAATAGCCGCCGGCAAAGCCGATCAGCAGGCGCAAGAGCACCAATTGCCAGACGGTCTGCACCATGCCGGTCAGCGACATACACAGCGCCATGCCGAAACTGGCTCGCACCAGCATCAGTTTGCGGCCGTAGCGGTCGCCTAGCCGCCCCCACAGGGGCGCGACCAGCGCGGCAGCAAGGAAGGTGGCGCCGTAGGCGATGCCCGACCACTGCACGATCGCCGCATGGCCCTCGGCGCCCAGCTGCTCGACGTAAAGCGGCAGGAAGGGCAACAGCAGCGTCATCGCTACAAGCGTGCTGAACGAGCCGGCAAAACACACGGCGAGATTGCGGCGCCAGTGGACGTTGTGCGTGCCTTGCATGGCGAGGGCGGCGTCTTGCGGCATGTCATGTCCTGTCCGGCCAGCTTGCATGAAACTTGCTACGGATACCAATTTGGGATACCAAACTGGTATCTGTCATGAACGCAAGCCCCGTCGCTGTCAATGCGGGCCTCTCAAACATGATCGACAAAGGCCGGCGTGATCGGCCAACGCCGGCCAGTGACCCGATTGCCGGAACAAATGACCTGAACGGAACGCCAATGTCGCAGATGCAGAACGTCGAAAAGCAGCTTCGCGAGATGATCCTCGGGCTCGAGATCGGTCCCGGCGAGCGGCTGACGGAGCGCTGGGTCGAAAGCCGCTTCGGTGCATCGCGCACGCCGGTCAGGGCGGCATTGCTGCGGCTCGAGACTGAAGGCCTGATCTGCCGCGACGGCCGCGGCTGGACGGTCTCGCCCATCAATCTTGCTGAACTCGAGCAGATCGCCGTCTATCGCGAGGCGGTCGAGGTCGCGGCACTCAGACTAACTTGCACCTTGCAGGACAGAAGTGCCGTCGAAATCATCGAGGCGATGCTCGATTCTTGCGACGACAAGACGCCGCGCGAGGAATGGCATCGCGTCGGCAGGGATTTTCATATCGAGTTGGCGCGTCTATCCGGCAACGAGTTCCTGTTCAGAGCGGTTCGCGACGTGATGACACGCCTGTCGCGCGCCCGCTGGCTCGAGGTTCGCGACGAGGCAGCGCTCGGCCGTGCCTGGGCCGAACACCATGCCATTCTGTCGGCGGTGCGGGCCGGCGATGCCGATAGCGCCGCCCGCCTGCTTTCGGCCCATATCATCGGCAGCCGCGACCGGCTGGTGACCTCGCTGCGCAACGACCGGCGCGGCCTGCGCGCCCGGGGATTTGCCGTCGTCGCTTGAGTGAGGATCGGCTGCCATTGATCACGAAAAGAGCAGATGAGCGAAGAATGCTACTTTCGGTCTCGCTTCGCAAATGCCGATGGCGTAAGAGCAGCGATGGAAAACAACCGATTTGACACACCCGTGACCGTCAAGGGCGCGGCGGGAAGCAATCAGCTCTTGCGTACGGCCCGCGAGGCTTCCGACTACCTCCTCAACAATTGGCCCGGCAAGCGCAGCCCCAAGCACCGCGAAGCGTTGCAAGCCTGTCATGATGCGCTGGCCGGCGACAAGCCGGCCATGAACGCAAGACGGGCCTTTATTGCCGCCGCGCGTGAAGTGAACGTCTTCGTCAGCGACAAGGCGCCCGCCTGAGGCATAGCGGGATTTGACCGAGGCCCGGACCGCCTGACAGGCCGGGCGTCATCACTCGGTCGTTTCGGTTTTGGTTTGGGACTCGCTCTCGCCCTCGGGCTTCGATCGCTCCTTGGCTGCGACCTTGGCAGCCTGCTTTTCCGCCTTCTTGGCAGCCTTCTGCCGGTCGCGTTCCTTGCGTTCCTGACCGTAGTTCGGTGCTCGTGCCATATCGTTTCCTTTCATTGTGCTTGGCCTTTGCCTAGGAGCATTGGACCGCAAACACAACACCGCAAGGCACGATCGGGCTCCATATCTCGGCGCAGTCCGGAGAGCCCGGCTTTTCAGGCGCCGTCGCGGTCGAGGACGAGATCGGCCGGCCCGAACCGGTCCTTTGCCGTGAATTGCTGGTGCCAGTAGGGATAGAGCACGGGCGGCCTGCTGACCACGTCGAGCCGTGTGCGCTCCTCATCGGCAAGCACAAGGCTTGCAGCGGCGATATTGTCTTTGAAATGCGCTTCGGTTCGTCCGCCGATCACCAGCGAACTGACAGCGGGCCGGCCGAGTAGCCAGGCAAGCGCCACTTGCGCTGCCGACACACCGTGGTTCTTGCCGATATCGATCAGCACGTCGACGATCCGCCACAGCCGGTCCTCGTCGCGGATCGGCGGTTCCGACCAGCCGCTGAGCTGGCGGGCGGTCGGCTGGTCACGGTGGTATTTGCCGGACAGCAACCCGCCGGCAAGCGGGCTCCAGACCAGCACGCCGAGCCCTTGGTCGACCGAGATCGGCAACAATTCGTACTCGGCCTCGCGCGCTTCCAGCGTGTAATGGATCTGCTGGGTGACGAAGCGTGGCTGGTGATGACGGTCGCTGATCCCCAGCCCCTTCATAACTTGCCAGCCGGAATAATTGGAGCAGCCGACATAACGGACCTTACCCTGCGCGACCAGCGTGTCGAGCGCGGCGATGGTTTCCTCAAGCGGTGTCAGGCCATCCCACTCGTGCAGGAAATAGATGTCGATGACATCGGTCCTGAGGCGCTTCAGGCTCCTCTCGCATTCGCGGATCAGATGGTAGCGCGACAGGCCTTCATCATTGGGGCCTTTGCCGATCCGCATGCGCGCCTTGGAGGCGATCAACACGTCGCCCTTGCGCTTGCCGCCGAGCGCCTCGCCGATGATCTCTTCCGACACCCCGTTCGAATAGACGTTGGCGGTGTCGATGACATTGACGCCGGCATCGATGCAAAGGTCGATCATCCGACGCGCCTCGTCGAGGTCGGTCTTGCCAACCGCCGAAAACGCGCCGCCGCCGCCGAATGTCATGGTGCCCATGGTCAGGGTCGAAACCTTCAGCCCGGAACGGCCGAGAGTGCGGTATTCCATGTCGTATCCTCACGATTTATCGGGAAAGGGCGTTGCAAACGACAGCCCCTCAGTGAACCGGGCATTTGTAGGATAATTCGTTCCGCTTGTCGCCCGCCCCGCAGGGCAAGCTCGATCACATCTTGCGGATTGAACGCACAGCCAGCGCAGTAGTGGCTGCAATAAAACCGTCATTGCCGACCTATACTAACATCGGTCCAGCGCTTCGATTTCCGGCCGCCGGGCCGGGCGGCAGAGCGCCTGACAGCGGCCGACAAGGCCTGTAAGCGGAGCAGCGCAAATGACCGAGATAAAACAGAATTCCCCGGCCAGGGACTGGCTGGAAGCGGAACTCGCCGACACGCTCGACGAAGATTATGAGCTGGAAATCTCGGAGCCGGCGCTGTCGATGGAGATCGCCAAGATCTACAAGAATGCGCATCCGCCATCGATCGACCGCCTGCAGTATTTTCGCAATCTCATCACGCTGCAATCCGAATTGATCAAGCTACAATCCTGGGTCGCCTATCACAAGAAGAAGCTCGTCGTGGTCTTCGAGGGCCGCGACTCGGCGGGCAAGGGTGGTGTTATCAAGCGCATCACCCAGAGGCTTAATCCGCGCATCTGCCGCGTCGCAGCACTTCCGGCGCCGACCGAGCGCGAGAAGTCGCAATGGTATTTCCAGCGCTACGTTCCGCATCTGCCGGCCGGCGGCGAGATCGTGCTGTTCGACCGATCCTGGTACAACCGCTCCGGCGTCGAGCGGGTAATGGGCTTTGCCCAGCCGGATCAGGTCGAGGAGTTCTTCCGCGACGTTCCGGAATTCGAACGCATGCTGGTCCGCTCAGGCATTACGCTTGTCAAATACTGGTTTTCGATCACCGACGAGGAGCAGCAGATGCGCTTTTTGATGCGCATCCATGACCCGATGAAGCAATGGAAACTGTCGCCGATGGATCTCCAGTCGCGCGTGCGCTGGGAGCAGTACACCAAGGCCAAGGAAGAAACGTTCGCCCGCACCAATATTCCGGAAGCCCCGTGGTTCATCGTCGAGGGCAACGACAAGAAGCGGGCACGGCTGAACTGCATCGACCATCTGCTCAAGCAGATGCCCTATGAGGAGGTGCCGCACGAAGAGATCACACTGCCGGAGCGCGTCTTCAATCCCGAATACGAGCGCCAGGTACTGCCGCGCGAACTGTATGTGCCGGAGAAGTACTGACTAAAGCGGCGAGGAAGGCGGCGCCTCCATGGCGGCGCCCTGCAACAAGCTAGGTGCGCTCGATGATGACATGCGTGGCCTTCGGCGTCGCGACCTGCTCGCTGCAGCGATAGCCGAGCTTGGGCATGTCGATGCCGGCAAAAAGGCTCTCGCCGGCGCCTAGCAGGACCGGTGAGATCGCCAGATGCATTTCGTCGATGAGCTTTTCCTTGAGATATTGCCGGATCGTAGAAACGCCACCGCCCAGCCGTACATCCTTGCCGTCAACCACTGCTTTCGCCTTCTCCAGCGCTGAGTGGATGCCGTCGGTCACGAAATAGAAGGTCGTGCCGCCCTCCATGACAATGGGATCACGTGGATGGTGCGTGAGCACGAAGACCGGCACATGGTAGGGCGGGTTGTCACCCCACCAGCCTTTCCAGCTGTCATCCGGCCATTCGCCGCGGATCGGCCCAAACATGTTGCGGCCCAGGATCCACGCGCCGATATTTTTGAAGCTGCGCGCGGCGAACGCCTCGTCAGTGTCCGTGGTCCCGCCATCCTTGCCGAGGACCATCTTGCGGAAGGTGCGGGTGCCGAACATCCATTCGTGCAGGGCTTCCCCGCCAACACCCAGCGGGTTCTTCAGGTCTTGGTCGGGACCGGCGCCGAAGCCGTCGATCGACAAGGTGAAAGCGCTGACGCGAAGTTTGGACATGAGAGCCTCCTCGATAACCAATTGTGAGATGCAAGCAGTTATCGGGGTAGCTTAACTGATTGCATTTTGCAAGCGGTATTTTGAATCGCCGGCGGGGCAATCGCTTCCAAATCATGTTGGAATAACTAATCTCAATGTCGGCGCCGCCCGTCATCCGCCTGCCGGCAGCTTCTCCCTGTATAGTGACGGGGAGAAGGGGCTGGCCGCAACGTCGATATTTTTGCAACGCTGGAGATTGGTGAAATCTTTTACGAACGCGTCTTTCTCCCTGCCACTTTACGGCGAGAAATGCCCGGCAGGGCAACGAGGGGCAGCGTAAACTTGAAGCGATGTCCTGCGGCGTTCCATGTCGCGCTTTGGACGAACGAACACTACTCGATGTAGACGCTACAAAGGCGCATCACCCCTTGAGCATCGCCGCCACTTCGGGCGCAAAGTAGGTGAGAATCCCGTCGCAGCCGGCGCGCTTGAAGGCGAGCAGCGATTCCAGCATCGCCTTTTCGCCATCGATCCAGCCATTGGCGGCGGCGGCCTTGATCATCGAATATTCGCCCGAGACCTGATAGGCGAAGGTCGGCATCTGCAACTCGTCCTTGAGCCGCCGGATGATGTCGAGATAGGGCAGGCCGGGCTTGACCATCAGCATGTCGGCGCCCTCGGCGAGATCCTGCTCGGCCTCGCGCACCGCTTCGTCGGAATTGGCGTGGTCGATGTAATAGGTCTTCTTGTCGCCCTTGAGCAGGCCGGCGGTGCCGACCGCCTCACGATAGGGGCCGTAAAAGGCGGATGCGAACTTGGTCGCATAGGACATGATCGCCACATCCTGAAATCCATTGGCGTCGAGCGCATCGCGGATGGCACCGATCCGGCCGTCCATCATGTCCGAGGGGGCAATGATGTCGGCCCCCGCCGCCGCCTGGATGACTGCCGCCGCCGTCACCTGCTCCACCGTTTCATCATTGACGATAATGCCCTCGCGCAAGATGCCGTCATGGCCATGCGAGGTGAAAGGGTCAAGCGCGGCGTCGGTGATGATGCCGATCTCCGGCACCGCGTGCTTGATGGCGCGGGTGGCACGGTTGATGATGTTTTCCGGATCGAGGATATGCGAACCGGTCTGATCGCGCAGGCCGAGCTCGACATTGGGGAAAGTGGCGATCGCCGGAATGCCAAGTTTGGCCGCTCGCTCAGCCTCCTTGACGGCGAGGTCGAGCGACAGGCGGAACACGCCGGGCATGGCGGCAATCGGTTCGCGCACTTGTCTGCCATCGACGACGAAGATCGGCCAGATCAGATCGTCGACCGACAGCCGGTTCTCCTGGACAAGGCGGCGCGACCAATCGGCCTTGCGCATGCGCCGCAGCCGCCGGCTGCCGGTGATCTCGTCGACGCTGCGCGCGCCGGCAGGCTTTGCAGGGGTGAATTTGTTCATCGCAAAAACTCCGGATCGGGCGGCTTTTACCACGAGCTTTCGCTGCTGACCAATGCGACACGATTGTGCCAGCGGTCCTGTCGGGCGCTATTCTGGTTGCCCATTGCCCGATAGGATCTGCGCAGCACCCCGCATGGCGACGCGGAATGCCTCGTCGAAGCTGACGCCGCGCACTTGCCAATTGTAGCTCTTGCCATTCAAGGCAAGCCGCCAGTCGGCTATCCAGCCCAGTTCCTTGTCGCTCCAGACGATACTGCCGGCGAGCGCCTGGTCGGCTCCGGCCTTCCTGGCAAGCTGGTCCAGCGTCGTGATATCGGCATGGCGCAGGGCCTGGTCGTTAAGCTTTGAGGCCGATAGCAGCGACGCTTCGGGAAACACAATCCGCATGACCAGCGGACCGGTGGCGTTGACGAACGATTCGCGCATCGCCGCCCCGCGCTCATCGTCGGCGGTCAGCACGAACTGCCTTGTGCCTTGCTCCGCCGCCAGGAAAATTACCAGGCGTGGCCGCTCGCCAAGCCATGGTTTGCTGCCGAGCGTGGCAAGCACCGGATCGATAACGTCAGGCCTGTACAGACAAGTGAGATCGTGCGGCCGGTCATGGGTGCCCTGTTCGTCATGGACCGGAATGCCTTCGAGACGGTCGCGATAGCGGAATTCGGCAACGAAGCTGCCGGCCTTGTCGCGCAGCGCCGCCATCTCAGTTCTCTTCGGCAGCCGCTGATCGCCGGACACACGAACCAGCACCGCATCGAGGCAGGCCTTGAAACCGATCTGCCTGTTGACCTCGCCCTGGCCGGTGACGATGGTCTGCGATTGATAGAGCTCGTCGACGGTTCCGGCCGATACGGGAGGAGCGTTCGCAGCGATCAGGCCGACCACCACAACAGCAAGGCGCGGCAACCAAGGCATGGTTCAACCTTCCGGTTCAAAGCGCCAGCATTAGCACTGGGTGACGCCGACGACCATGCAGCGGATTGGGCGCCGCCATTGACGCGGCCATGCGCCACGCTTTAGCACTTCACTCCCGGCGGGCGCGGGGAGGGATTCTCTGGCGATGGATTTTGGCGGAGGCGACGAGATTCGCTTCGAAAGATTGGGCAGGGCCGGCGTCGTCACGCTGACGCGGCCGCACGCGCTCAATGCCGTAACCCACCGCATGGTCAAGGCGCTGGACAAGGCGCTGCGCAGTTGGGAGCGCGACGACGGCGTCGACGTTGTCGTCGTCAAGGCCGAGGGCAGGGCATTTTCGGCGGGCGGCGACATCCTCCACATCTACGAAGCCGGCCGCGCAGGAAGGCCTCCGGTCGATTTCTTCGCCGATGAATACCGGCTGAATGCCCGCATCGCCCGCTTCAAGAAACCCTATGTCGCGGTGATCGACGGCATCGTCATGGGCGGCGGCGTAGGTATCTCCTTCCATGGCTCGCAGCGAGTGCTGACCGAGAACGCCCAGTTTGCCATGCCCGAGGTCGGCATCGGCTTTTTCCCGGATGTCGGCGCCAGCCATCTGTTGCCGGATCTCGGCGGCAGCTTCGGCATGTATCTGGCGCTGACCGGCAACCGCATCCGCTATGGCGATGCTTTGTGGTCGGGCCTCGCCACCCATACGATCAAGGCGGAGGGCCAGGCCGGCTTCCTCGACCGTCTGGCGGAAAGCGGCGACCCGGAATCGGTGCTGCGCGGCTGCTTCGTCCCGGCCAGGCGCGAGACCGACAGGCCGACGCTGGAAGCCATCGCCCGGCATTTCGCGCAGCCGTCGCTGGCCGATATCGTCGCTAGCCTGGAGCGGGCAGCCGCTGCCGACGAGTTCGCGGCAAAGACGCTGGCCACCATCCGCACACGTTCACCGACCAGCTTGCATGTTGCATGGCGCCAGATCAGCGCCGGGCAGACGTTGTCAATGGACGAGTGCATGAAAATGGAGTTCCGTATCCTCAACCGCATGCTTGCCGGGCACGACTTCTATGAAGGTATCCGCGCCGCCATCATCGATAAAGGCTCGACGCCGCAATGGCGGCCGGCAGGCATCGATGACGTCAGCGCCGCCAACGTCGACGCCTATTTCGCACCGCTCGGCGAACGGGAACTGAAGCTGTGAGCGAGGTCGCCTCGAGACGCGTGGTGCTGCAGCCCTCGACGATCGAGGTCATCTTCGCCTGGTTCCAGCGCGTCATCGCCGGCTACTGTCTGCTGTTCGGCATCTTGTACTGGATCCGGCTGATCGGCTTTTACCCCGGCCCGTTGTGGCGCTTCGACCTGATGCCGGTGCACTGGCAGGTGGCGGCGGTGGTGCTGGCGGTGTTTTTTCCGTTCGCTGCCGCCGGCCTCTGGATGCTGGCGTCCTGGGGGCCGGTGATCTGGTTCATCTGCGCGGTGACCGAGTGCGTCATGTATGCCGGCTTCCCCGAGCTGTTCGGCCACCGGCCGCTGATCGTCGCCTCGCACCTTGCGGTGGCGCTGCTCTACATAGTGTTCCGCGTGGTGATCTGGATCCAGAAGCGGCAACCCCGGCGATAGCAATTCCGGCCAGGATCGTTGGCTAAATCTTTAGGTTAATTATCCTTGCTCGGGTGACCGTCCGTTAAGCCTCTTTCGAAACCCCTTACCGGTAAGCTCTTGTTAGCCTTGGCGTTTAAGTCGAATTTTATGAGTATTCGATAGTGTCGCGATCAAGGTGAAGAACAAAAAATCACCGGGCGACAAACGAGAGGCAAAGACAATGATCAATTCGCGTCCGGCGGCGAAGACCGCCAACGTATCCGATGACCGCCGCGAGGCGATCCGTTCGCTGTACATGGAATCGCTGCAGCTGGTCGAGCGGCTGCATCGCCGTCTGCTTGACGTGATCAAGGACGAATTCGACCGCAACGGTCGCTCCGACATCAACGCCATCCAGGCGCTGCTCCTGTTCAACATCGGCAATTCGGAGCTGACCGCCGGCGAACTGCGCTCGCGCGGCTATTATCTCGGCTCGAATGTCTCCTACAATCTGAAGAAGCTGGTCGATCTCGGCTTCATCAACCACCAGCGCTCGCGCATCGACCGCCGTTCGGTGCGGGTTTCGCTGACGCCGAAGGGCAATGAGGTGGCGGAAGTCGTCGCCGGCCTCTACGAGCGCCATGTCGGTTCGATCGAGCAGGTTGGCGGCATCAACACGGAAGAGTTCAAGCAGATGAACCGCGCCCTGCAGCGCCTGGATCGGTTCTGGAACGATACCATCGCCTACCGGATGTAATCGCATCCGCCGCATCAAGATCTGAAGCTGGACTACGGAAATGCTGCCGCGGAGTGGACCAAAGGCCGGTGCCGAAAAGCACCGGTCTTGCCGTTTCGTCAGGCCGGCCGATCCAAATTCGAGCAACAGCCACGTTGCCGCCATATTCCAATGGAACCGAAGATGCGGGTGATGCTGGGGCCAAAGCCGTGCATTTGTCCTGTGCTCAAGTCACTTCCCATGTGGTTTTACACCGAAGTGATGCGGGCCATGGTTGGCTAATTGTTAAGAAGCCAACTCTAGAGTGCGGGCGAGACCGCCCGGTGGGTTGAATTGTAGCAAGAATGTCTGGAACGTCCATGAGAACCAGCCGCCGTTTCTTCCTTTCAGGAGCCTCCGCGCTCGCAGCCGCAATGGTCGCCGGCCGCGCCAGTGCGCAGGATGTGATCGGGGATATCCTGAAATCCTCGGCGCGCGGCAATTGGGACGACCAATTCGATGCGCGTGCCAGCGAAGGCGGCAAGGTTGCCTCGACGCTGCCGATCTTCAGCCTGCAGACGGTGTCCTTCACCGAGCAGGCGATCATGCAGTATCAGAATATCGTCGCGCAAGGCGGCTGGGAGCAGGTTCCAGACACCAAGAAGCTGCAGCTTGGCGTCGAGGATCCCGATGTGGTGCCGCTGCGCAGGCGCTTGATGATATCGGGCGATCTGGCGCAGAGCGCCGGGCTCTCGGAAGCGTTCGATTCTTACGTCGACTCGGCGCTCAAGCGCTTCCAGTTGCGTCACGGCTTGCCGGCCGACGGAACCACGGGCAAATATACTTTCGCGGCAATGAACGTGTCGGCGCCGGTTCGGCTTGGTCAGCTGCAGACCAATCTGCAACGGCTGCGTGAGCGGGCCGGCACGCTTGGCAACCGCTATGTTCTGGTCGACATCCCGGCGGCGCAGATCGAGGCAGTCGAGAACGACCGCGTTGTGCTGCGCCACACCGCAATCGTCGGCAAGATCGATCGCCAGACGCCGATCGTCAATTCCAAGATCAACGAAATCATCGTCAATCCGTACTGGAACGCGCCGGTCTCGATCGTGCGCAAGGACATCATTCCGCTGATGCGGAAGGACCCCAACTATCTCAAGGATAGCCATATCCGCCTGTTTGCGCCGGACGGCAGCGAGGTCGACCCAATGACGGTCGACTGGTCGACCGACGATGCCGCCAAATACCGCTTCCGCCAGGATCCCGGTTCCGGCAACGCGATGGCCTCGGTCAAGATCAATTTCCCCAGCCCGGACGGCGTCTACATGCACGACACGCCGCAGCAGAGCCTGTTCGGCAAGCTGATGCGCTTCGATTCCTCTGGCTGCGTGCGGGTCCAGAACGTGCGCGACCTCGTCACCTGGATTCTGCGCGACACACCGGGCTGGGATCGCCAGCATTTCGAGGCGGCGATCAAGACCGGGGAGAACACGCCGGTGCAGGTCACCAATCCGGTGCCGGTTTATTTTCTCTACGTCTCGGCCTGGTCGACAGGGCCGGGCGTGGTCCAGTTCCGTGACGACATTTACGGCCTCGACGGAGCCAACGAGCTGCAGATCACATCCGCGCTCTAAGCAGCTGAGTTCATTTGCAAAAGGCCGCCGGAAGGGCGGCCTTTTTCGTTGCCGAGTCTTTCGCGGCAAGCTTTGCTGGACTGATCGCCGGCAAAAGAACGCGCGGCGCCGTATTCGGAAATCGCATCATGCATGTCGCAATGTTCATTCTGGTCGTGCTTATCTTCGTCGCCGTTTCGGGCGCGCTGGTCCGGCCGGTGCGGGTTCCGCTACCTGTGCTGCAGATCGCCATCGGCGCGGCACTGGCTTGGCCGGTGCGCGGAATGCATGTCGAGATCGATCCCGAGCTGTTTCTGCTGGTGTTCATCCCACCGCTGCTGTTCAGCGACGCCTATGGTGCGCCCAAGCGCGAACTGATCGCGCTGCGCGGGCCGATCCTCGACCTCGCCATCGGGCTGGTCTTCTTCACCATTGTCGGCTTCGGCTACGCTTTGCACTGGCTTGTCCCGAGCATCCCGCTCGTCGTCGCTTTCGCACTTGCTGCGGTGCTGTCCCCGACGGATGCGGTGGCCGTCTCCTCGATCGTCGACAAGAGCCTGGTCCCGGCTCGGCTGATGCACATCCTGGAGGGCGAGGCGCTGCTCAACGATGCGTCGGGCCTCGTGATGTTCCGCTTTGCGGTGGCAGCTGCCTTGACCGGCAGCTTCTCCTTCGTCGCGGCGTCCGTGACTTTCCTCTATGCCGTCGCTGCCGGCATCCTGGCCGGCGTGGCTGCCTTGTTCGTCGCCGCCAAGGCGCTGCAATTGCTGAACCGTATCGGCGGCGTGCCGGCCGAGGTGCAGGTGCTGGTCATGGTCCTGCTGCCGTTCATCGCCTATCTCGGCGCCGAGAATGTCGGCGCCTCGGGCATTCTGGCGGCGGTCACGGCCGGAGTGCTCACCGGCGGCTCCGGGATTTTCCGCTTTCTCGGCGTCTCGGCACGCATACAGACCGTATCGCTGTGGACGACGCTATCCTTCGTCTTCAACGGCGCGCTGTTCATCCTGCTCGGGTTGCAGCTTCCCGAAATCATCGGCAACGTGCCGCCTGAGCTCGGCAGGCGCTATCCGGTCATCCAGCCAATCGCCACGGTGGTCGCGCTGACACTATGCCTGATCGGGCTGCGCTTCCTGTGGATCTGGGTCGGCGACATTGCGACGCGCGTCTCAGCGCGATTACGCGAGCAGAAGGCCGAGCCGTTCGGGCTGCGCGTTCGGATCGCCGGCTCTGTTGCCGGCGTGCGCGGCGCCATCACGCTGGCCGGCATCCTGTCGCTGCCGCTCGCCATGCCGAATGGTTCGCCCTTTCCGGCGCGCGACGTGGTGATCTTCCTCGCCGCAGGCGTCATCATCTGCTCATTGCTCATTGCCAGCCTTGCCTTACCCAAGGTGGCACGAGGGCTGGTCGAGCCGGGCGAGGATCCTGGCGCTGCCGAGGAGCGTCTTGCGCGCGTGGGCGCGGCCAAGGCCGCCATCGCCCGCATCGAGAGCATGGCCGGCGCGACCGACGGCGATGAAGGGGAAACACCCGGCGCCCGGCTTGCCACCGCCGACAGCATCGTCGCCGGCTACCGTCGCCGCATCGCTGCCTCCGACGAAGCCGACGAGGCGCGCGCCGAGGCCCGCGAGGCCGGACGGCTGGAACTCGAATTGAGGCTGGCGGGCATTGAGGCCGAACGCGCAGCGGTTCGCGCAATGTTTCGCAGCGGCCAGATTAACGACCATACGATGCAGGCGCTGTTCACCGAGATCACGCTCACCGAGGCCCTGCTGAAGGGCCGGCAGGCAAGGAAATAGAGGCTGCCAGTCTCTCTGGCGCAATCCGGCCAGCAAATTTCGCGCTGCAAACGTGGCGGGCCGAAAGCAACTGTGTTAATGGCGCGACAGACCCCGAACCTTGAGGATTTCAACCCATGGCAACAGCAGCGGCAGTGTCGAACAAATTCGAATCCTTTTTCGAAACCACGCTTGCCGATGCCGACCCCGAGATTTTCGGCGCAATCCGCAACGAACTCGGCCGCCAGCGCCACGAGATCGAGCTGATTGCCTCGGAAAATATCGTCTCGCGTGCCGTGCTCGAGGCACAGGGGTCGATCATGACCAACAAATATGCCGAGGGCTATCCGGGCAAGCGCTACTATGGCGGCTGCCAATTCGTCGATGTCGCCGAGGAACTGGCCATCGAACGCGCGAAAAAGCTGTTCGGCTGCAACTTCGCCAATGTCCAGCCGAATTCCGGCAGCCAGATGAACCAGGCGGTGTTCCTGGCGTTGCTGCAGCCCGGCGACACCTTCATGGGCCTCGACCTCAATTCCGGCGGACACCTGACACATGGCTCGCCGGTCAATATGAGCGGCAAATGGTTCAAGGTCGTCTCCTATGGCGTGCGCCGGGACGATCATCTGCTCGACATGGATGCGATCGAGAAGACCGCCCATGAGACCAGGCCGAAATTGATCCTGGCCGGCGGCACAGCCTATTCACGTGTCTGGGACTGGAAGCGTTTTCGCGAGATCGCCGATTCGATCGGTGCCTATCTGATGGTCGACATGGCTCACATCGCCGGCCTGGTCGCCGGCGGCATGCATCCGTCGCCGCTGCCGCATGCCCATGTGGTCACCACCACGACGCACAAATCGCTGCGCGGGCCGCGCGGCGGCATGATCCTTTGCAATGACGAGGATATTGCCAAGAAGATGAATTCGGCCGTCTTCCCCGGCCTGCAGGGTGGACCGCTGATGCATGTGATCGCCGCAAAGGCGGTGGCTCTGGGCGAGGCGCTGAAGCCGAGCTTCAAGATCTATGCGGAGAGCGTCGTCGCCAATGCCAAGGCGCTGGCCTCCAGTCTGCAGGAAACCGGTCTCGACATCGTCTCCGGCGGCACCGACAACCATCTGATGTTGGTCGACCTGCGTCCCAAGAACGCCACCGGCAAGCGCGCCGAGGCTGCCCTTGGCCGCGCCAACATCACCTGCAACAAGAACGGCATCCCCTTCGATCCGGAAAAGCCTTTCGTGACATCGGGCGTTCGGCTCGGCACGCCGGCCGGCACCACGCGCGGCTTCGGTCAGGCCGAGTTCCGCGAGATCGGCAAGCTGATCGCCGAAGTGCTGGATGGGCTGAAGGTCGCCAATTCCGACGAGGGCAATGCGGCCGTCGAGGCGACCGTGAAGGCCAAGGTGGCGGCATTGACCGATCGTTTTCCGCTTTACCCGTATCTTGGTTGACCGACGCGGAGTGTCGCCCGTGACAACTCCGGTGCGACAGCAAGGCAACTGCGGAGAAGCTTAATGATGCAAACTTTCCGTTTCGCCGGCTTTGGTGCCTTGCTGGCATCGGCTATTCTGCAGCTGTCCGGCCGCGCCTTGGCGCAGACCGAGCCAACCCCGGCAACACCCAAGACAGAGACCTTCGGCAGGTGGTCCACCACGATGGACGAGGTCAACACCGGTGAGGATGTGCGCAAGACCTGCGCCGCGTCGACGGTCTTTTTCGACGCAAACGGCACCAGCGGCACCCTTACACTGGCCATCTCGAATGGCGACGTATTGCCACCCGATGGTTATCCGAGCCTCATCATCGCCGTGAGAAACAGTGACTTGCCCAAGGGCGATAACATCCCGGTGGTGTTCCGGGACGTCAACGACAAGATCAAGGCCGGTTTTCGTCTTATCGCCGACGGACAGTGGATGATAGACAACAAGTCCGAGACCACGCTCGCGGTACTGCGCGCCATGCGCCGCACCAGCGCCCTCGATGTCAGCTTCGCCGACAAGCCGGTCGCGACCATATCGATGGACGGCTTCACCAAGGCCTATCGCTATCTCGGCACGTCTTGCGGCTTCCCGACCGGCGACGTCGCGCCCTGATTGGCGGACCGCTGTCAACTGATTGCCGCTCTCGCAATTTTCCTCGCGCCTCGCTATCTCTGAGACGCGATCGGTCATCGGCCATACTTTGCCACGGCGGCAAAAACCTCTAAGCCTTTCGCTCCACGAGAATCGCGAACCGAAGGCTCTCCATGCGCTGCCCTTATTGCCAGTCCGAAGATACGCAGGTGAAGGATTCTCGCCCCGCCGAAGACGGCGCGGCGATCCGCAGGCGGCGCGTCTGCCCGGATTGCGGCGGCCGCTTCACCACTTTCGAGCGGGTACAACTGCGCGATCTCGTCGTGGTGAAGAAGTCTGGACGCAAGGTGCCGTTCGACCGCGACAAGTTGCTGCGCTCTGTCGAGATCGCGGTACGCAAGCGCAATGTCGACCCGGAACGTATCGATCGGGCGGTGACCGGCATCGTGCGCCAGCTCGAAAGCTCGGGCGAGACCGAGGTGGCCTCGGGGGAAGTCGGCCGGCTGGTCATGGAAGCACTTAAGTCGCTCGATGATGTCGCCTATGTGCGCTTTGCCTCCGTCTACCGCAATTTCCGCGAGGCCAAGGATTTCCACGACGTGTTGGGCGAACTCAAAGGCGACGAGCTCAAAACCGACGAGCCCAGGGGCGAAGAGCTGAAGAGCGAAGAGGACGCCAGCTGAGCATGGCAGGGTCCGAACGCAGCACGGCTGAGCAAGAGGTCCTCGATCGCCGCTATATGGCGGCAGCCCTCAGGCTGTCGCGCAAGAATGCCGGGCGGACCTCGACCAACCCTTCCGTCGGCACGCTGATCGTGCGCGATGACGGCGACGGGCCGATGATCGTCGGCAGCGGCGTCACCGCCGTCGGCGGCCGGCCGCATGCCGAGACCGAGGCTTTGGCAGAGGCCGGCGAACTGGCGCGCGGCGCCACCGCCTATGTAACGCTGGAGCCCTGCGCCCATCACGGCCGCACGCCGCCTTGCGCCAATGCGCTGGTCAGTGCCGGCGTGGCGCGTGTGGTCGGCGCTGCCAGCGATCCGGACCCGCGTGTTTCCGGCAAGGGCTATGCAATCTTGCGTGCCGCCGGCGTCGAAGTGGTGGAAAAAGTGTTGGCGGCCGAGGCCGCGGAGCAGATGGCCGGCTATTTAATTCGATCTCTGAAAAAACGCCCGGAAGTGATCCTGAAACTTGCGCTTTCGAGCGACAACAAGATCGGCGTGAAAGGCGAGGGACAGGTCTCCATCACCGGCGATATTGCGCGGCGCGAAGTCTATCTGATGCGCGCCGAAGCCGATGGCATATTGATCGGCATCGGCACGGCACTGGAGGACGATCCGGCGCTGACGGTTCGGCTTCCGGGACTGGAGAGCCGTTCGCCGGCGCGCATCGTACTCGACCGTCAGATCAGGCTACCCGAGACTTCGAAACTGGTCGCCGGCGTCAACCGTGTGCCGCTCTATGTCGCTGCCTGCGCCGAGGCCGATCCGCACCGGCGCGCCGCGCTCGAACGCACCGGCGTGCGCTTTATCGGCACTGAGACGTATGAAGGCGATATTGCGTTGCCGGAACTGCTCGAGGATCTGGCGGCGCTCGGCATGGCCAGCGTGCTGGTCGAGGGCGGCGCCGAGGTGGCCAAGGCGTTCCTTGAGGAAGGCCTAGTCGACCGCATCGTGCTGTTTCAGGGGCCGGATGCGATCGGCGGGGACGGCATTGCATCGCCGGTCGATGCCAACAATATCCCGCCGGGATTTCGCAAATTGCGCAACATGCGTTTCGGCGAAGATACATATGCGGAATGGATAAGAGACATCTAGGACCGAACTGATGTTCACGGGGCCAAACTAATGTTCACTGGAATCGTCACCGATGTCGGCACCGTCGCTGCCGTGATGCCGCTCAGGGAAGGCGTCGGTTTGCGTATCGACACCGCTTACGATCCGCAGACCATTGCCATCGGCGCCTCGATTTCCTGCGGCGGCGTCTGCCTGACGGTGACGGGATTGCCGGAAGACGGCGCCAACGCACGCTGGTTCGAGGTCGAGGCCTGGGAAGAAGCACTCAGGCTGACGACCGCGATGGGCTGGAAATCCGGCACGCGCATCAACCTGGAGCGGGCGCTGAAGATCGGCGACGAGCTTGGCGGCCATATCGTTTCAGGCCATGTCGACGGCATGGCCGAGATCGTGGGGCGCAAGGAGGAAGGCGACGCCGTTCGCTTCACCCTGGATGCACCGCGCGACCTGGCAAAATTCATCGCGCCCAAGGGTTCCGTCGCACTCGACGGCACTTCGCTCACCGTCAACAAGGTCGAAGGCAGCCGCTTCGACGTGCTGTTGATCCACCACTCGCTGACGGTCACCACCTGGGGCGAACGCCAGGTCGGCGATCGCGTCAATCTCGAGATCGACACCATGGCCCGCTACGCGGCGCGACTGGTGGAGGCGGCTAAAGAGGGGCTTTGAGGCGCTCGTCCATAAAGCCCATTCCCTGATGCGACCGCCGCCGAGTTGGCCTTGAAAGTTCCTTCGGCAATCTTCCGCTTGCGATCAAACCGGCTTCGGCCTAAGTCACCGGCGATCCCCGGAGACATCTATGGCAGGCACATCCCAACACGGCAAAGCGTTCATCCGTCCGAAGAAGAAGGCCCACCTTCTTGTCATCGAGGCGCGCTTTCACGACGACCTTGCCGACGCGTTGCTCGAAGGCGCGACAAAGGCCCTCGAGGAAGCGGGCGCGACATACGATGTCGTCACCGTTCCGGGCTCGCTCGAAATCCCGGCGGTGATTTCGTTCGCGCTCGACGGTGCCTCCGAAGGCGGGACGAACTATGACGGCTTCGTCGCCCTCGGCACGGTGATCCGCGGCGACACCTATCATTTCGATATCGTCGCCAATGAATCCAGCCGTGCCCTGATGGACCTATCCGTGCAGGATGCGGTCTGCATTGGCAACGGCATCCTGACCACCGAAAACGACGAACAGGCCTGGACACGGGCCAGGCGTTCGGAAGGCGACAAGGGCGGCTTTGCCGCGCGTGCGGCGCTGACCATGATCGCCCTAAAGGAACAACTGGGAGAGCGATCGTGAGCGAACCCGCTTCGCCCGGCCAGCCTGCGGTTCGCCACGCCAACAAGCGCGGTGCTGCCCGTCTGGCGGCCGTGCAGGCGCTCTACCAGATGGATGTCGCCGGCAGCGGCGTGTTCGAGATCACCGCCGAGTACGAGGCGTTCAGGCTCGGCAAGGAAGTCGATGGCGCGCTCTATCGCGAAGCCGATGCGCAATGGTTTCGCGCCATTCTTGCCGGCGTTGTCGAGCACCAGAAGACCATCGATCCAGTCATCCGACAGGCGCTGACCGAGGACTGGCCTCTGTCGAGGCTCGATTCCACATTGCGCGCCATATTGCGCGCCGGCGTCTACGAGCTGATGCAGCGCGAGGACGTGCCGGTGGCGGTCATCGTCTCCGAATATGTCGACATCGCCAAGGCATTTTACGAGGAAGACGAGCCGAAACTGGTCAATGCGGTGCTTGATCGCGTGTCGCGCCGGGTGCGTGGCGAGGGCCGTGGCAAGGACGCCTCATGACTGCTATCGTCGCCGTTGGGGCGGGCAAGGAAGCGCGTCGCACCGCCTTCATCCTCGCAGCCTCGCAGGCGATCATCGGCTCGGCCGCACCCATCGCCATTTCCATGGGCGGATTGGCCGGGCAGTACCTGCTCGATGCTGACAAGTCGCTGGCAACCGCGCCGATCACCGGTTTCAATGTCGGCGTGGCGCTCGGTTCCCTGCCGGCCGCGGCGATCATCCGCCGGCTCGGCCAGCGCGACGGCTTCATGACCGGCACGGGGGTGACAGCGCTTGGCGGCCTGATCGCCACGTTGGCGCTGTTTCATGACAGCTTCTGGCTGTTCGCTTTCGGCTTGGCCGTGATCGGCATCGGGGGCGCCTTCGTCCAGCAATTCCGCTTTGCCGCCGCCGACAATGCTCCGCCTGAATTCAAGGCGCGTGCCATCTCCTTCGTGCTGGCCGGCGGCATCGTCACCGCCATACTCGGGCCGCAGATCGTCATCTTCACCGGCGATCTGTTCTCGCCGGTGAAGTTTGCCGGCTCGTTTGCGTCCATCCTGGTGCTGGCGGCGGTCGGCGCCGCCATTCTCTCTTTGTTGCGTATCCCAGCCAAGGCAACCGACAAGGTGGAAATCGCCGACAGCGACGCCCGGCCGCTCTCGGAAATCGTCACCAGGCCGCGCTTCGTCGCAGCGCTGTTTTGCGCCGTCGGCAGCTACGCGCTGATGAGCTTCGTCATGACGGGCGCGCCGCTGGCCATGGTCGGCTGCGGCCTTTCGACCGACGACGCCACGCTCGGCATTTCCTGGCATGTGATGGCGATGTTCGCGCCGAGCTTCTTCACGGGGTCGCTGATCTATCGCTTCGGCGCTGAGCGGATCGTGGCCATCGGCCTGGTGCTGCTGATTGGCTGCGCCATAGTGGCGCTGTCAGGGTTGGCACTGTGGCAGTTCTGGACGGCGCTGATCCTGCTCGGCCTTGGCTGGAACTTCAGCTTCATCGGTGCCACCGCCATGGTGGCCGACAGCTACCAGTCATCCGAAAAAGGCAAGGTCCAGGGGTTCCACGATTTCGTCCTGTTCGGCTCCGTCGCCTTCGCCTCGCTGATGTCGGGGGCAGTCTACAATGCCTGGGGCTGGGAGATGTTGAACTGGATGATTTTCCCGGTCGTCGTGCTGTGCTTCGTGGCACTGGGCGTGTTGAAGATGACGGGCTTGCGCGCGGCCAACTGACGTCACCCTGTCGGGACGTCGCGGCAGCGGATTCACTCACATCCGAACAAAATTATTGCGCCCATCCCCCCTCTTATGAAACCGTGTACCCCGACGGGGCATCGAAGCCATGCTCATATGCGGCAGCCGTATTCCGGTTCACAGCAAGGGATTTGTGAGATGTTTTCAATCAAGATTCTGGCCGGCGCTGTACTGGCGCTCGGAATTGCGTTGGCCTCGGCGAGTGCCCAGGTGGTGGTGTCGTCGAAGATCGACACCGAGGGCGGTGTGCTCGGCAATATCATCCAGCTGGTGCTGAACGCCAATAATATCCAGACTACCGACCGTATCCAGCTCGGCGGCACGCCCGTGGTACGCAAGGCGATTACAGCCGGCGAGATCGACATCTATCCGGAATACACCGGCAACGCCGCCTTCTTCTTCGAGAAGGCCGACGATCCGGTGTGGAAAGACGCCGCCAAGGCCTACGAGACTGCCAAGAAGCTCGACTACGACTCCAACAAGATCGTCTGGCTGTCACCGTCACCGGCCAACAACACCTGGGCGATCGCCCTGCGCAAGGAGGTCGCCGATACCAATAAGCTCGTCACCCTTTCCGACTTCGGCAAATATGTCTCGGGCGCCGGCAAGGTGGTGCTGGCGGCCTCCGCCGAGTTCGTCAATTCGGCGGCCGCGCTGCCCGCTTTCCAGAAGACCTATGGCTTCACGCTAAAGCCGGACCAGTTGATCACGCTGTCCGGCGGCGACACGGCGGCCACCATTGCCGCCGCAGCCAACCAGACCAACGGCGCCAACGCCGCCATGGTCTATGGCACCGACGGCGGCATCGCGCCCTCCGGCCTCGTCGTGCTTGAGGACGACAAGGGTGTGCAGCCGGTCTACCAGCCGGCGCCGATCATCCGCGAGGCGGTGCTGAAGGAGCATCCCGAAATCGAGACGCTGCTGAAGCCGGTCTTCGCCAAGCTCGACCTTGTCACGCTGCAGGAGTTGAACGGCCGAGTGCAGGTCGGCGGCGAACCGGTCAAGGGCGTCGCCGAGGACTTTTTGAAAAAGAACGGCTTCCTCAAGTAAGGCGATTCCGGCGCGCCGCTTTCGAGGTGCGCCGGATCGGCCGATGGGGGAGGGCGTGCGCATCCGGTTCGACAAGCTCGGCGTGGTCATCGCGGCGATATCAGCCTATGCGGCTTTTGCGGCACCATTCGCCACCTTCCGCGCCAATCGCATTGTACCCGGCGAGGCGCGCTCGATCCTCGAATCTTTGCCTGCGACGGTCGGTCCGCTGTTGATGGCGATTGTCGTCGCAGCGGCGCTCATTGCGCTGCTGAAAACGCCGCTTGTTCTGCGCCTCGCCGCCAGTGTGGTTGCGCTTGCAGCGCTGGCGCTGCTGATCGGCGTCGCCGGCAGTTTCCTGACACCTGCCGGCAACACCTTCGCCCGTATCTCGCCGGCTTCGGGCTTTTGGCTGCTTATCTTCGCCTTCACGCTTCTGCTCGCCGACGTGCTTACTAGGCTGAACCTGTCGCCTCAGGCACGGATCGGCGTGCTTGTTGCCGCCGCAGCGGCGATCGGGCTGCTGCTCGTCTCGGGAAGCTGGAATAGCCTGTCGATCCTCAAGGAATATTTCAATCGCGCCGATAGTTTTTGGGCGGAAGGCTCCAAGCACGTGACGCTGGCGCTGGGTTCGCTGGCGGCAGCGGTGATTATCGGCCTGCCGCTCGGCATCCTCTGCCACCGCGTCGAGAAATTGCGGGCCGGTGTGCTCAACGTGCTGAACATCATCCAGACCATTCCTTCGATTGCGCTGTTCGGCCTCTTGATTGCACCGCTCGGCTGGGTCGCTTCGCATGTGCCGGGAGCTGCCGCGCTCGGCATTCGCGGCATCGGCACGGCGCCGGCTTTCGTCGCTTTGTTCCTCTATTCACTGCTGCCGGTAGTGGCCAACACCGTGGTCGGCCTCGCCGGTGTGCCGCGTGCCGCCAACGACGCAGCGCGCGGCATGGGCATGACCGACCGCCAGCGGCTGTTCGGCGTCGAGTTTCCGCTGGCTTTCCCGGTGATCCTCACCGGCATCCGCATCGTGCTGGTGCAGAATATCGGCCTCGCCACGATTGCCGCGTTGATCGGCGGCGGCGGCTTTGGCGTGTTCGTATTCCAGGGGGTCGGCCAGACGGCGATGGACCTGGTGCTGCTCGGTGCTGTTCCCACGGTGGTGCTGGCCTTCGCCGCTGCCATCATCCTCGATGCAGTGATCGAAATGAGCGCCAGCAAGCGCAGGGTTGAAACGGCATGATCGAGATCGAAGGCATCACCAAGCGCTACGGCGAGACGACAGTCGTCGACGACGTGTCGATAGTAATCGAGCCGCGCAGCATCGCCGTCATCGTCGGCACCTCCGGCTCCGGCAAGACGACGCTGCTTCGCATGATCAACCGGCTGGTCGAGCCGACATCGGGCGTGATCAAGCTCGACGGCGTCGATAACCGCTCGGTCCCGGATTATGAGCTGCGTCGCAGCATCGGCTATTCCATCCAGGGCCACGGCCTGTTTCCGCATCGCACGGTGGCGCAGAACATCGCCACTGTGCCGGTATTGCTCGGCTGGGGCGCCAACCGCATCAAGGCCCGCGTCGACGAGCTGATGACGCTATACCAGCTCGACCCGCAAGCCTACGGGCCACGCTATCCGCATGAGCTTTCCGGCGGTCAGCAGCAGCGCGTCGGCGTCGCCCGGGCGCTTGCCGCGGAACCCAACGTGCTGTTGATGGATGAGCCGTTCGGTGCGCTCGATCCGATCATCCGCAACAAGGCGCAGGAGGATCTGCTGGCGATCCAGAAACGCTTCGGCACCACCATCATCCTAGTCACCCATGACATGGAAGAGGCCGTTCACATGGGCGACAAGATCGCGGTGATGGATGGCGGCAAAGTAGTGCAATATGCCGCGCCGGCCGAGATACTGGCGAAACCGGCCAGCGCGTTTGTCGAGACCCTGGTTGGCGCCAGCGAAAAACCGTTCCGGCTGTTGTCGCTTGGCCGGGTGCGCGACGCGGTGGAAAAAGGCACGGCCGAAGGCGAGGCGATCCCCGGTGACGCCAGCCAACGCGACGCGTTGGCCGAACTCCTGTGGTCGGGCCGCCCGGCACTTCCGGTGAAAGATTCTGACGGCAAATCGCTTGGCCGCGTCACTGTAGACGGGCTGGTTAAGCGCGCGGCGAGGCCGGCATGAAAGCCTGGCTTCCGTCGCTGCTCAGGCTGGCCTTGGTAGTAGTGCTTATTGCCTTCGTCGCCAATCCCGGCTGGTTCGAACCGCTGCTGAAGCCGCTGACAGAGAACAACGCGCCGGTAATCTACAATCAGGGCAGCCTTTTGACGTTGACGCTGCTGCATCTGCGGACCGTGCTGATCGCGACGGTTGCCGCGACGATCGTTGCGGTCGCGCTCGCCATTCTGGTCACCAGGCCAGCCGGCGCCGAATTCCTGCCGCTGTCGCGCAGTCTGGTCAATATAGGCCAGACCTTTCCGCCGGTGGCGGTGCTGGCGCTTGCCGTGCCGGCGGTCGGCTTCGGCGAAAAGCCGACGCTGATTGCGCTGTTTCTCTACGGACTGCTGCCGATCTTTGAGAATGCGCTGACCGGCCTGACGACGCTGCCGGCCAACGTAGTCGAGGCGGCGCGTGGCGCCGGCATGACCGGCTGGCAAAGACTGGTCAAGGTCGAGCTGCCGCTCAGCGCGCCGATCATTCTCGGTGGTATCCGGCTGTCGGTGGTGATCAGCCTTGCCACCGCGACCATCGGCTCGACGGTAGCGGCGAGGACACTGGGCGAGGTGATCATCGCAGGCCTGCTGTCGAACAACCTCGCCTTCATCCTGCAGGGTGGCCTGATCGTCGCCGCCCTTGCCGTGCTGATCTATGACGGGCTGTCGGCGGTCGAGCGCTATACCGCCCGGCGCATGGGACGCGAGCCCGAGTAGCGTCTCGGGGCGAAGTTCGCTCTTTTTTCAGTGGCCGGTCGACCGCGTCGGATGATCGAGCGTCAGTTCCAGCGTTGTGCCCGTCTCGCCGGTGATCCAGCGGCGGCGGATGATGGCGAAATCGTGCTGTGTGTCGGCTCTAACCACAGAGACCAAGTCGCCCACCGCGCAATCACTGTCGAGATCGAGGGCTTCGACAGTCTCGGCAATATCTTGCTTGCCGACATAATGTCTCGCAATGGCTGTGAGCACGATGATCACTGGCCCACCCGTTGCGCGATCTTCGGGACTCGGCGATTGATGAGTGCGATGCCCCGATCTTTCAGCAGGAGTTCTTGCCATGACCGCGCGTTTCTCCAAGATCGTCATGTGTTTGTGTCTGGCGGCTTTCGCCTTCCTCGTCGCCTTCGGCAACATCACCGATTACGGCTCAAACTTCGTCTTTGTCCAGCATGTGCTGAGCATGGACACGACCTTTCCCGGCAATGCACTGATGTACCGCTCGATCACCAACCCGTCGCTGTGGACGGCTGGCTACTGGCTGATCATCATTGGCGAGGCGCTGACCTGCCTGCTTTACCTAATCGCCGCCTGGCAACTCTGGCAGGCGCGCAAAGCCAGCGGACAGGCATTCAACGATGCCAAGAAGTTCGTCATCATAGCCGCCACCATGGGTTTCCTTGTTTGGTATTTCGGCTTCATGGTCGTTGGCGGCGAGTGGTTCGCCATGTGGCAGTCTTCGATTTGGAATGGTCAGGAGGCGGCGTTCAAATTCTACATGACCATGCTGGTGGTGCTGGTCTTCGTCGTCCAGCCGGACGGCGACCCGCGTAAAGCCTGACCGCCGTTCGTCGATTTCAACCGATCTAACCGGATGGCAGTGTCGACAGGCGCACACTGCCGTCCAGCCTTTTGGACGAAACCCGGGATCTTTTGGGCGAAAGCCGGACAGGAACGGAACAATATCTTGACGTTCCGAGCCCTGTTTCGCATAAGCCGCTGCGAAGGGACGGATTCCGGTTGCGGAAAATTCGTCCCCTGTCTCAACGGCCCGGGGAGGGGTTCTTTTGGGCCACCAATCGAGGAAAATTCGGCAATGACCATACTTTCAGCTGTCATCGCCTGCGGTCTGCTTTCAGTCCTTTACGCCATCTGGGCGACACGTTCGGTCCTCGCGGCCGATCAGGGCAATGCACGCATGCAGGAAATTTCCGCGGCCATCCGCGAAGGCGCGCAGGCCTATTTGGCGCGCCAGTACACCACTATCGCCATCGTCGGCGTCGTGGTCCTGCTGCTCGCCTGGTGGCTGCTTTCGATCACCGCCGCCATCGGCTTCCTGATCGGCGCCGTTCTATCGGGCGCCGCTGGCTTCATCGGTATGCACGTCTCGGTGCGCGCCAATGTGCGCACCGCGCAGGCGGCTTCCAACAGCCTCGCTGCCGGCCTCGAGATCGCCTTCAAGTCGGGCGCCATCACTGGCATGCTGGTTGCTGGCCTGGCCCTGCTCGGCGTCTCGATCTACTACCTGATCCTGACCCAGTTCATGGGTCTGCAGCCCGACGATCGCGTCGTCATCGACTCGCTTGTTTCGCTCGGCTTCGGCGCCTCGCTGATCTCGATCTTCGCCCGTCTCGGCGGCGGCATCTTCACAAAAGGCGCCGACGTCGGCGGCGATCTCGTCGGCAAGGTTGAAGCCGGCATTCCCGAGGACGATCCACGCAATCCGGCCACCATTGCCGACAATGTCGGCGACAATGTCGGCGATTGCGCCGGCATGGCCGCCGACCTGTTCGAGACCTATGCGGTGACGGTGGTCGCCACCATGGTCCTCGCCGCCATCTTCTTCGGTGGCACCGCCGTTCTCGGCGCGGCCATGCTCTATCCGCTGGCCATCTGCGGCGCCTGCATTCTCACCTCGATCGTCGGCACTTTCTTCGTCAAGCTCGGTTCCAGCGGCTCGATCATGGGCGCGCTCTACAAGGGCCTGATCGTCACCGGCCTGCTGTCAATTGTCGGCCTTGCCGTGGCCACCTCGGCATGCATCGGCTGGGGTGAGATCGGCACCGTCGCCGGCATGGCCATCACCGGCACCAACCTGTTCATCTGCGGCCTGGTCGGCCTTGTGGTGACCGGCCTCATCGTGGTGATCACCGAATACTATACCGGCACCAGCAAGCGTCCGGTGAACTCCATCGCCCAGGCCTCGGTCACCGGTCACGGCACCAACGTCATCCAGGGCCTCGCGGTCTCGCTGGAAGCAACGGCGTTGCCGGCGATCGTCATCGTCGGCGGCATCATCTCGACATACCAGCTTGCCGGCCTCTATGGCACGGCGATCGCGGTGACGACGATGCTTGGCCTCGCCGGCATGATCGTCGCGCTCGATGCCTTCGGCCCGGTCACCGACAATGCCGGCGGCATTGCCGAAATGGCCGGCCTTCCCAAGGAAGTGCGCCAGTCAACCGACGCGCTTGACGCTGTCGGCAACACCACCAAAGCGGTAACCAAGGGCTACGCCATCGGCTCGGCCGGCCTCGGCGCGCTGGTGCTGTTCGCGGCCTACTCTAACGACCTGAAGTTCTTTGCCGCCAATGGCGACAAATACCCGTACTTCCAGGGCATGGGCGACGTCTCCTTCGACCTCTCCAACCCTTACGTCGTCGCCGGCCTGATCTTCGGCGGCCTGATCCCGTATCTGTTCGGCGGCATCGCCATGACCGCCGTCGGCCGCGCCGCGGGTGCTATCGTCCAGGAGGTGCGCAAGCAGTTCCGCGAGGATCCGGGCATCATGGCCGGCACCTCGAAGCCGAACTATGCGCGCGCCGTCGACCTTCTGACCAAGGCAGCGATCCGGGAGATGATCGTTCCGTCATTGCTGCCGGTGCTGGCACCGCTGGTGGTCTATTTCGGCGTCCTCCTGATCTCCGGTTCGAAGGCATCCGCCTTTGCCGCGCTCGGCGCCTCGCTGCTCGGCGTCATTGTCAACGGCCTGTTCGTTGCCATCTCGATGACCTCCGGCGGCGGCGCCTGGGACAACGCCAAGAAGTCGTTCGAAGATGGTTTCGTCGACAAGGACGGCCTCAAGCACATCAAGGGCTCCGAAGCGCACAAGGCTTCGGTGACCGGCGACACGGTCGGCGATCCCTACAAGGATACTGCCGGCCCAGCGGTCAATCCGGCGATCAAGATCACCAACATCGTCGCGCTGCTGTTGCTGGCCGTTCTCGCGCACGGCTAAGCTCGGTCGCTATGGCCTTAAGACAAAAACCCGCGGGATCGCTCCCGCGGGTTTTTCATTGCCTGAGATATGCCGCTTACAGGGAAGCGAAAGGAACGGAAGGAAGCCGACACCCTCGGGCGGATCAGGAGCCGCCGAGCGTGCTGCCGCCGCTGGCGCCGGGAACACCAGGCGCCAGCTTGCTGGCGCCACTGATGATCTGGCTGAGGAAGTTCTGGTCCTTGCCGCCGGTCGGCGTGGTGCGCGAGATGAAGTCGAACACCTTGCCGTCCTTCAAGCCGTAATTGGCGATCTGGGTGACGCGCCCGTCATCGCCAAAATAGACCGCCAGCACATGCTGGTCGACCAGCCGCGGCTTGTCGAAGGCGACATAGCGCTTGCGCGTCTGAGAAATGTAATAAAAGGCCTCGTTATCGAAGGTCGCCTTGGTCGAGGGAGTGCCGAGCGCCAGCAGCACCTGTTCGCGGCTTGAGCCGACCGGCACCAGGTCGATCGCCTGCTGGTCGATGACGTAGCCTTGCGTCAGCGTCTCGCTCGGATTGAGATCGCCGATCATCTTGGACGAATTGCAGGCGGAAAGCGCCGCAGCGATCACCAGCAGCGAAACCGCACCGCCGGGCCTGGGCAGGAAAGTCGACTTGAATTTCAGCGCGCGCAACTACAACTCCATAAGCTGGCCGCAACTTGCGCTGGGCCGCAAAACCGGTAAACCAGCTTGCGTGCGGATGCAACAAGGCCACTTCAACAAACGGTCCCGGGAGACCACCCTCAAATGTTCCAGCGCCTCTTTGGCCACGAACGACATGCCAACCGCGCCATCACCGAGGCGCTTTACGCACAAATCGTGGCGGCGGCGCGGCAAACGGTGTTTTATTCCGCCTGGAACGTGCCGGACACGCCGCTCGGCCGCTTCGAGATGCTGTCGTTGCACATGTTCCTGTTCCAGCACCGGTTGCGCGGCGAGGGCGGTGCTGCGGCAGAGGTTGCGCAGGTGCTGATCGACGAGTTCTTCATGGATGTCGAACATTCGTTGCGTGAATTGGGCATTGGCGACGTCGGCGTGCCGAAGCGAATGCGGAAACTGGCGAAGATGTTCTATGGCCGTACCGCCGCCTATGATGATGCGCTGCAACGAAATGACCATGATGCACTCGCCGCCGCCCTTGCCCGCAATGTCAGGCCGGATGCCGGCGCCTGGCCGCAAGCGTCGCAACTGGCACTCTATGCCGCCGATGCATCAAGGCAACTCGCGGAACAGCCGACCGAATCGATCGTTTCCGGAACGGTGGCATTTCCCGTGGCCAACGCTTGAGCGACGGCAGGCCGATGAAGGTGGCGAAGTGGAGGCGAAGATGAAACACCCTGATACCCACAGCCCAGTGTCATTCCTGGCAAATGTCGCCCGGCTGCCGCAAAAGGGGCTGCCGGTGGTCATCGATGCCGACGCTGGGCAGCGCGCCCTGCTGGCCGTCGAGCACGAGCTGCTTTCGGTCGAGAACTATCGCGCCGAACTCCTGGTCGAGCCCTGGAAGCGCAACGGGGTGAAAGTCAGCGGCCATGTCGAGGCCGATATAACGCAGGCCTGCATCGTCACCCTCGACCCGGTCAAGGCGCATATCGATGAGCCGGTCGAAGCGCTGTTCCTGCCGGAGCAATCCAAGCTCGGGCGGCAAGGTTTCGACGGCGGCGGTGAGATCCTGCTCGACGCCGAAGGCCCGGACAGCCCGGAAACCTTTTCCGGCGATGCGATCGACGTCGGGGCGCTTGCCGAGCAGTTCTTTGGCTTGGCGATCGATCCATATCCGCGCAAGCCGGGTGTATCGCTGGAGGCCGCCGGCGATGCCGAGCCTGTGGAGAATGAATTCCAGCAAAAGCTCAGATCACTGTTGGGAAAATCCTGATAGCTGACCCAATTTGAGAAAAGTTGGTTGTGCGGCAGCCCAAAACCGTTATTTTCGCCGAACCTTCGCGAGCCCCGCACCTTGGCAAGCCCGCTGGCCAAGCAACCGTGAGATGAACACCGCGTGATCAGGATTTCCATCGATGCCATGGGCGGCGATCACGGGCCAAGCGTGGTCATCCCGGCGCTCATGACTGTCGCCACCCGCCGTCCGGATATACGCTTCGTCATTTATGGGCGCGAAGAAGTGGTACGGCCCGAACTCGCCAAATTCCCCAAGCTGGCGGAAGTGAGCGAGTTCATCCACTGCGAGATCGCAGTGCGGATGGACGACAAGCCGAGCCAGGCGCTGCGCCATGGCCGCTGGAAGTCATCGATGTGGAAGGCCGTCGAGGCGGTCAAGGCAGGCACTGCCGACGCCTGCATCTCGGCCGGCAATACCGGCGCGCTGATGGCAATGTCCAGATTCTGCCTTCGCACCATGGCGACCATCGATCGCCCGGCAATCGCGGCGCTCTGGCCGACATTGCGCGGCGAGAGCGTGGTGCTGGACGTCGGCGCCACCATTGGCGCGGATGCGCATCAACTGGTTGATTTTGCCATTTTGGGCACCGGCATGGCGCGCTCGGTTTTCGGCATCGAACGGCCGAGCGTCGGCCTGCTCAATGTCGGCGTCGAGGAGATCAAGGGCCAGGAAGAGGTCAAGGAGGCGGGTCGTATGTTGCGCGAGGCCAACATGGCCTCGATGAACTACCATGGCTTTGTCGAGGGTGACGACATCGGCAAGGGCAGTGTCGACGTCGTCGTTACCGAAGGATTTGCCGGCAACATCGCGCTGAAGACGGCGGAAGGCACCGTCAGGCAGATCGCCGGCTATCTGCGCGCGGCGATGAACCGGACGCTGATGGCCAGGATCGGCTATATCTTCGCCAAGACCGCCTTCGATCGCCTGCGCGAGAAGATGGATGTCGGCCGCTCCAATGGCGGCGTCTTCCTCGGATTGAACGGCATCGTGGTGAAAAGCCATGGCGGGGCTGATTCGGATGGCTTTGCGGCGGCGATCGAGCTTGGCTACGACATGGTGCGCAACAATCTGCTTGACCGCATCGAAGCCGATCTCGACCTGTTCCATGCCCGCAATCCGAATGCCCAGACAATCCGGAAATCCGACGTCGTCATCGACGCAAAGGAATAGGAAAGAGCATTGATCAGATCAGTCGTGCGCGGCACGGGCGCCGCGCTGCCCCGCCGCATTATGAAGAATGCCGATTTCGAAGGCATGGTCGAGACGTCGGACGAGTGGATCGTCCAGCGCACCGGCATTCGGCAGCGCCACATTGCGGCCGACGACGAGACGACGGCCTCGCTGGGCGAGGCGGCAGCGCGCGCAGCCCTCGACAGCGCCGGCCTGACGGCTGACGACATCGACCTGATCGTGCTGGCGACCTCGACGCCCAACAACACCTTTCCCGCGACCGCGGTCGAGATCCAGAACCGGCTCGGCATGCACCACGGTTTTGCCTTCGACCTGCAGGCGGTCTGCTCCGGCTTCGTCTATGCAGTGACGACCGCCGACCTCTATATCCGCGGCGGCTTGGCCAGACGGGTACTGGTGATCGGCTCGGAAACATTTTCGCGTATTCTCGACTGGAACGACCGCTCGACCTGCGTTTTGTTCGGCGACGGCGCCGGCGCGATGGTGCTGGAAGCAGGCACGGGGGCAGGCGGCATCGCCGACCGAGGCGTTCTGGCGGCCAGCCTGCGCTCCGACGGCATCCATAAGGACAAGCTTTTTGTCGACGGTGGGCCGTCGACCACCGGAACCGTCGGGCACCTCAGGATGGAAGGCCGCGAAGTGTTCAAGCATGCGGTCGGCATGATCACCGACGTCATCGAGGCGACGTTCGCACAGGCCGGCATCGGCGCCGCCGATCTCGACTGGTTCGTGCCGCATCAAGCCAATAAACGAATTATTGACGCTTCGGCCAAAAAGCTCGGGATAGAGGAGCGGAAGGTGGTGGTGACCGTCGATTTGCACGGTAATACCTCGGCGGCTTCCGTGCCGCTGGCACTGTCCGCAGCCGTCGCCGACGGTCGCATCAAAAAGGGTGACCTGGTACTGCTCGAGGCGATGGGCGGCGGCTTCACCTGGGGTGCCGTCCTGCTCCGCTGGTAAGTGCCGAACTATCGGGTTCGGGTCCTTGACCTTGACGGATCAATTACTTAGGTTCTGCCGTTGCTTGTATGATTTATGTTTTTGAGCTGATGGGACGGTTCGTATGGGGGGAAAGACACTTACGCGCGCCGACCTCGCTGAAGCCGTTTACCGCAAGGTTGGGCTGTCGCGTACTGAATCGGCTGAGCTTGTCGAGGCGGTGCTGAATGAGATCTGCGAGGCGATCGTTCGCGGCGAGACGGTGAAGCTGTCGTCCTTCGCGACCTTCCACGTGCGCTCCAAAAACGAGCGCATCGGGCGCAATCCCAAGACCGGCGAGGAAGTGCCGATCCTGCCGCGCCGGGTGATGACCTTCAAGTCGTCGAACGTGCTGAAGAACCGTATCCTGCGCTCCCATCAAAACAGCAAAGTCAAGGGCAGCAAGTAGCCGCCCAATCCCCCTTTGCCAAGAATCATGCCCCAGGCTTCGGTTGAAAAGCGAACCCTGCTTTTGCGCCGGGCTTGAATATTGTTTCATAAACCGCTGAAATAAGATGCGATTCGGTACGCCGGATCGGTATTTGGGTGTGATCCGTTCCGGCGGGACGGAAAGCTGCTCTCCTTGTTAAGCGTGATGTCGCCCGAACCCGGTTCCCGCCTTTCGCGATCATGCTCTAGCGTGAGGATTCGCCCATGGACAAGAGCCCTGATGCTTTCCGCACCATCAGCGAGGTCGCGGAGGATCTGGATTTGCCGCAGCACGTGCTGCGCTTCTGGGAGACGCGTTTCAACCAGATCAAGCCGATGAAGCGCGGCGGCGGCCGCCGTTACTACCGTCCGCAGGACGTAGAACTGATCAAGGGTATTCGTCATATGCTCTACGACCAGGGCTATACGATCAAGGGCGTGCAGAAGCTGTTGCGCGAGAACGGCAACCAGTTTCTGATCGCCGTCGGCAGTGGCGACATGGCGGCGGTCGAGGCGATCTCGCAGCGCCGACAGGCCGACACGGTACCGCTGACGCAAGCGGCGCAGCCGCGCGGCCCGGACGACGAAATGCTGGTTGGCCAGCCGAGGGTGAAACCCAGCCGTCGTTTTTTCGGTATAGGCAAGACCGACGAGGAAGGTCCGGTTCCGCCGGACACGTCAAAACTTTCCCGTGACAATCGCGCATTGCTGCAGGAGGCGCTGTTCGACCTCCTGGAATGCAAGCGCCTGCTCGATCAGGTTCGCTAGAGCCCGCCGGGCTGACCGGAACGGTCTTCAGGGTCATGCGTTAGGCTTCCTTCTACAGATGAAGGAAGCACGTCATGGCATCGCTTTCGAGCATCTCCGACACCGATCTGGACAAACAGGTCGCGGCCCTGACCAGGGAACTGGCCACCTTGAAGAAAGCCGTGTTAAAGCGGGGCGGCGCCTTTTACGAAGACGGGCGCGATACCGCGTCGGATTATTATTCGGATATCACTGAGCGCCTCGGCGACGCCTTGCCGGCAATCAGAAGGCAAGGCCGGGCGATCGAGAAGACCGCCCGAGATCACCCGGCGACGGCGGCCGCTGTCGGGCTGGTTCTGGTCGGGCTCGTCGCCAGTCTGTTCCTCGGCGGCCGGCAGCAACAAGCACCGCGAGCGCGTTCAAGATCGGCACGTTGAGATAAGCAAATGGCGGTGGTCAGCGGACCGCCGCCATTTTTCGCCGACACGGAAAGCCCGGCAAGCGCGCCGCCCTTGATCAAGCACCAGAACGCCCTGGTTGCGGGTTGTTCGCCCGAGGGTGTTTTCAGTACTTCTTCGCGACAACCTTCTTGTGATGGTGGCGGTAGTGGTGGACGCGGTGATGGTAGTGATGGCGGTGATGCTTCTTGACGGTGGTGTGCATCGTCGTTGCATTCGCGCTGCTTGCGCCGATGATCGGCATCGAGAGGGCAAGTGCGATTGCAAGTCCAAGGGCGGAGAGAAGAGGCTTGTTCATGACATCGTTTCCTTTTTGCGCAGGCGGAATTTGAGCGTCACTGATTCAGGTCGGTGACTCGAGCGCTGCGGTTGGGACTATCGCCTTGGAGTTTTTCGGCAGTTTTTCCGGCCTGTAGAATTTCGTTTCCGAACTGTGTCTGCTGACGATCCGGCCAGATGTCGGCGCGCCGGCATCCGCCATCCATTCCGGCGTCGGTTCACGATGCCGTGACGCTATCTTTGATGCTTGGCAAATCACCGGCGAGCGGGCATTCTCCCGATCGTCTCAGGCAACAACATGATTTGATCTAACTCTTTCATCCCACGGAGTTGCCAATGCCCCAAATAGCAAAACGCGAACCTTACTCCGAACTGGCGGCGAGCGCGGTTACGCCTGAACGCAGTGCCGTCCGAACCGCCCGGGAAGCCCGTGGATACAGCATCGAAGAGCTGTCCCTGGCGTGCGGGCTGGCAGCCTATGAGATTGCCGACATTGAAAGCGGCAAGGATGCCGATCCCTCGAAACGTCGGCGTATTGCCTCCGCGCTTCAACTTCCGGAAAGCGCTCTGTTTGACGAAGTCGTGTTGCCTGCCAAAAGGCGATCCGTGTCGTAGCGGCGTGTCATGCTTTTATTCCACGAGCTCGCCATGGGTCGCCCTGGCGGGCTTCGTTTTTTCGGCCACGTAGTGGACTTGCCGGCCGCCACGGCGACGCCAGACGGAAATTGCCGGAGATGAGCCTCGAATCCGTTCGCGCCTTTTTCGCCGCACACGCGCCCGAAATTGATGTCATCGTCACGGAGGCAAGCTCGGCGACGGTGCCTCTGGCCGCCGAAGCGCATGGCGTAGCGCCGGCGCAGATAGCCAAGACGATCTGCTTGCGCGCCGGCGACCAGACGATGCTGATCGTGGCCAGCGGGATCTCCAGGCTGGACAATCGCAAATTCAAGGACCGGTTTGGTGGCAAGGCGCGAATGCTGGACGCCGAGCAGGTGCTCGCCGCGACCGATCATCCCGTCGGTGGGGTGTGCCCGTTCGGCCTACCGGCGCCGCTCCCGGTCTACTGCGACATCTCGCTGCGCGCCTTTGACGAGGTCGTCCCGGCGGCAGGCGCGACGAATGCCGCCGTGCGGCTCAGCCCGCAACGCCTGGCCGAACTCGTCGACGCCGAGTGGGTGGATGTGTGCCAGTAGCCATTTATCCGGGTCGTGGGATCCGCTGGGCGTTACCGCTACTCGGTCTTCTGTGGCTCTTCTTTCTTGATCGTCTGAGCGTCCGTGACAGTCGACATATCTGCCTTCTCGACGCTTGCTGTCTTCGTCTGCGTGTCGACCGATGCCTGGACCTTGGAATGCGCGGGGCAATCCGCAGAGGCAGCTGATATGGACATGGTCAGTGCCGCGGCTATTGCGAGGAATGTCTTCATGATCATTCTCCTCTTTCGTTCGATGGGTAAAGTTAGCCCGTCCGGCACCGACCGCAAAATCACATTTGTTCACACGCGCTCCTGCGCAAACGGAAGCCGATGCTGGGCCAGTGATTCAGACGCTGGGCCAGTAATTCAAATGGCTGCGCGGATAGCCGCTTGCCGTATCAAGGCCCACTGGCTCCGGCCGGAGGATTTTTGGCGTTAAAGATCTCGCCGCTCAGAGCCAGTCTCAAATCTTCGGCGCTGAGCTGACCACTTTCAAATAAATCCATCACCCTGCGGCCGAGCACTTCTCTGCCCGGATCTCCATCAGCGAGGCCTAGTTCACGGCATCGGGCATCAAGTGCCTTGGTCAACATGGTCAGCTCGGCAGGACAGGCAACTCCTTGAAGCGACATTGCATCTCTCCCGAAAAGGGCGAAAGCGCGTGGCATCTTCGAAGCGTCCGCTCGCCCTTACAACTGCGGACGACGGCAATTCAACTAGAGCCAACCTTTTTCGAACTCAACATTCAAACGTACCAAAACGCCGCGCGCTCCAATGGGAGGATCCTGCTACAATACGGTATGGCCGTCCGAATAGCGGTTGTCCTCGCGCTTCTTTTCGCCTTCGCCTACGGTTTCGCAAAACTCGCGGAACATTATCGCAGCGTTGGCGACAGGCCCTCTCCGTGTGAAGAATTGCCCTATCCTGATTGTCCTGACCAAAAAGCTCCTCCCCGGGAAGAAACTGAGCCTTGAGCGCGCGCCTGTTCAGGCCAGGCCAGCCGTCGGGATTGAATTAGTTCTTTCCAACCGACGGTTGGTGGACGCATTGCAGCTGATGCGCCTAGGGTTCACTACGATCCGCGCGCACCGGGCATGCCCAACCCCCGAGTCACCCCTGCCTGATGCAAGGCGCCTGATCGAGTCCCGCCGTTCTGGCATGTGCGGCGGGACCTTTTCTTATTGAAGCTGGAATACGGGCTCACGATAAAGGTTGGCGTACTCAGCAAAGCTTACCTAGCCATTACCGCGCGGTTTCTCGGTGGGCTTCTGGCTAGACGCCAGCCTCCGTGCCTCGCGCACGAGTGATGCGTGATCGATTCCTCGATGAGATCACGCGCCCGCGTATGTTGCGCTGGCTGCAGTGCGGCTATTGTCTGTACAGCCAGTTTGGGGGAAAACTGGCTAAGCCTTTGGATTTTAATGGTCGGAGTGGCCGGATTCGAACCGACGACCCCTTGACCCCCAGTCAAGTGCGCTACCGGGCTGCGCTACACTCCGGACCGGTCGCGATGTATCGTGATAGACCGGGTCCGGTCAACCGAATTCGGTTGCTGTTCTGCCTGAAGCAACCGCGACGAGGATTGCCGGTCGCTGCGCCGCCCGCAGCTGCCACTGGTGGCGGTATTCGAGCGCGATGGCACCCCAGATCAAGCCAAGCAGCAGGTAGACATGGCGCCAGTGGTCGATGTCGATGAAGGTGCCGAGCCCGATATTGCCGATGAAGGCGACGTAGGCGCATAGAAGATAAGGCTGCCACGGCCGGTCGCGCAGCAGAATGCGGAAGCCGGCGGCGATCGTCCAGCACGTCAGCGTCAGGAACGACACGAAGCCGAGCCAGCCGTAATCCATCAGCATCTTCAGCCAGATGTCGTGCGTGTCCTCGCCAAACATCTTGCCGAAGACGAGCGGGCCGATGCCGAACGGATGCTCCAGTGCCATCTGAAAGCCGATCGTATAGCGGGCGAAGCGGCCGAGCCGGGCGGTGTCGTAGCTTTGTTCGAGCTGTGCGCGGTTCGAGAACATCTCGGCGACGCCTGGCAGTTGCAGGATGACGATCATTGCGATGACCAGCAGTCCGACGGCGGCGATGGTCATGACGACGACGCGCAGCTTGAACTTGCCGCTGGCGCTCTGCAGGAACAAGGCACCGGTCAGCAGGATCGCCGAAACGGCGAACATGCCCCAGGCGCCGCGCGAAAAGGAAAAGAAAATGCCGGCGGTGATTATCAGCAACGGCACCGCCAATAGCGGCATGCGTGCGACCGAGCCGGTAAGCAGCAGGTAGAGCAGGTAGATGCCGGGCAGCACCAGGAACGGACCGAACACGTTCGGGTCCTGGAAGGCGCCGGCGGCACGGTCGTATTTGGTGAAGATCTCCGCTCCTGGAAAGGCATGGAAATAGCCGGCTATGCCGACCAGCGAAGTCAGCACTGCCGACACCACATAGGCGACGAAGATCACCCGGTAGAGACTGGGCTGGACGGCCGTTACCGAAGCGAAAAAAACCGCGGTTAAGGCCAGGAACAGCGAGACGGCGAGATAGAGCGGCGTGCCGGCGAGGTCCGACATCTGCGTCATCGAGACCATACCGCCGATGTTCATGATAACCAGCAGCACCAGAAGTGGCACCGCCGCGCGCTGTATACGCATGCCGAACAAGGGCCACACCACGATCAGCCCGATCATGTAGAGATCGTACGGCGCGGGCTCGGCAATGACGAAACCGGACAGGAAAACGCCGAGGAAAACCGCCCCCGACGCAATCAGTGCAATTAGCTTGGCGTTGACCGCCGCAGCCGGCAATTCATAGGCCGTCGCGATCAATACGCGTTTTCCGTATTGAGCAGGCGGATCGGCGTCAGGAACAGGATTCTGAGGTCGAACAGGAGCGACCAGTTCTCGATGTAATAGAGGTCGTATTCCGTCCGCATGCGGATCTTCTCGTTGGTGTCCATCTCGCCGCGCCAGCCATTGATCTGCGCCCAGCCGGTCACACCGGGTTTGACCTTGTGGCGAGCGAAATAGCCGTCGACCACTTCATTGTAGAGGAGGTTGTGCGACTGCGCGGCAATGGCGTGCGGGCGCGGCCCGACCAGCGACAGCGAACCGAACAGCGAATTGAAGAACTGCGGCAGTTCGTCGATCGAGGTCTTGCGGATGAAGCGGCCGACGCGGGTGACGCGCGGATCGTTCTTGGTCACGGTCTGCTTCGCCGTCGGGTCCGCCTTGTCGGTATACATCGACCGGAACTTGTAGACCTCGATGATCTCGTTGTTGAAGCCGTGCCGCTTCTGGTGGAACAGCACCGGTCCCTTGCTGTCGAGTTTGATCGCGATCGCGGTCGCCAGCATCACCGGCGAGAACACGATGATGCCGATGATCGAAAAGACGATGTCGAAGGCGCGTTTCGCGACCGAATCCCAGTCGTTGATAGGCTTGTCGAAGATATCGAGCATCGGCACCGAGCCGATGTAGGAATAGGCGCGCGGCCTGAACTGCAGCGCGTTCGAATGCGCCGATAGCCGGATGTCGACCGGCAGCACCCACAGCTTCTTCAATAACTGCAGCACGCGCGATTCGGCGGTCAGCGGCAGCGATACGATCAGCATGTCGATGCGCGCGATGCGGGCAAATTCGATGAGTTCGGAAATTGTACCGAGCTTGGGATAACCGGCGACAACCGGTGGCGACCGCTTATCGCCGCGGTCGTCGAAGATGCCGCAGATGCGGATGTCGTTGTAGGGCTGCCTTTCGACCGAGCGGATCAATACCTCCGCCGCCTTGCCGCCGCCGACGATGACGGCGCGGCGCTCCATCCGCCCGTCGCGCGCCCAGCGCCGGATCAGCTTCGACATCACCAGGCGGAGACCCAGGATCAACACGAAACCGACGACGAACCACGTGCCGAAGAGCAGGCGCGAATAGTCTTCCGACATTTTCATGGTGAAGGCGGTGAGCGCCATCAAGGCGAAGGTTCCGGCCCAGACCAGCAGGAGACGGCCGAAATTGGCGATCGGCCGCATCAGCGCGACGATCTGGTAGCAGTCGGTGACGTCGAACAGAACGACCGCGAGGAACGAGGTGGCGGCGATCGTCAGTGAGTATTGCCAGGCAAGATAGTTGAAAAAGCCGACATAATAGAAATAGACGGCAAGACCTGACACCAACAGCAGCGCGAATTCCACCATGCGCAGGACGCCGCTCACCATGATCGGCGACATCGTATCGCGCCGGTATTGCGAGGCGACCTGGCGGGCAACATCGTTCATGCCGCCGGCCGTATTGTTCTCGGCAGGGGCGTCGAATTTGCGCACCGCGTCTAGCGAAAAACGGCGCGCGGGGTCGATTTCGTTCATGGGGCGTCCGCAGGTTTCCCTCAGGTGAATAGCAAAAGAGAGCTAAGAAACCCTTGAAACAACACATGGCTTTGGAGACGCTTTCACCAGGAGCAGCCCGGTGGAAAACCCGTTGCTCTATTTTTTGAGCGCGGCGAAATAAGCCTTTTCGATTTCGGCGGCCATTACATCGGCGCCGAAGCGTGCCTTGAGGTCGGCGAGGCCGGGCATCAGGCCTTTGTAGGTGTCGAGATCGGCCAATGCGGCGCTTATCTTGTCGCCAAGTTCGCGCGGGTCGGGCCGGATCAGGACAGGCGAGCCGGTGTCGAAGATTTCCGGTATGCCGCCGACCGCCGTCGCGATGATCGGCTTGCCGGCGGCGAGCGCTTCCAGAACTATATAGGGCATGGCTTCCGCGCGCGAGGGAACGACGACCAGTTCGGCCAGCCTGAAGGCGAGCCTGGCCGGCATCGGCGCCAGGAAGCTGACCTCGAGGCCGAGCTGCTTCACCTGGGCGCGATAGCGCGGTAGGTCGTCGCCGTCGCCGACCATCAGCGCTTTCAATGGGCGGCCGAGCCGTGTCGCGGCTAGCCCCAGCGCATCGATGAAGATGTCCGGGCCTTTGAGGTCTCGCATCATGCCGATATAGAGGAGGTCAACCGCATTGTGCTCGGTCCGCACCGGCTCGAACTCGGCGGCGCGCAGGCCGTTGTGGACGAGAGCGTTCGGAATGGGCGGCTCGCCGACCTTCCTGCGATAAGTCCGCCGCTCATAATCGGAAACAAACAGCAGGCAATCGGTGAAGCGAGCCATGAAGCGCTCGAGCGCGAAGAACAGCTTCCCCATGGCGGTGGTCTCGTCATAGTGAAGCGAGCCGCCATGCGGCGAATAAAGGCGGGCTACGCGAGACCTGGATACCCGCAACAATGAGCCGAACAGACGGGCATAGGCGCCACCTTTGGCGCCATGCCCGTGCAGCACGTCCGGCCGCAATTCTTTTATGATCCTATAGGTGCGCCGGGCCGAGGCGAGATCGCCTGGCCCGACATGCCGCTGCATCGGGGTGCGGTGAATGCCGAGCGCCAGGCTGCCTTTCATCTGTTCGAACAGCCGTTCCTCGAAATCGCCGCCCGTCGTCGAATCGCAGACAATGCCGACGGCATGGCCGGCGGCGACCTGAGCCTCGGTCAGGTCGCGCACATGCCGGAAGATGCCTCCGACCGGTGAGCGAAAGCAGTGGACGATCCTGAGTGTGTCCGCCACTTTGTCAGCACATCAAAACAGGCGTTCGCGAACATAGACTGTATCGCCGGGCAATAGCGGGTCGGAGGTCACCACGCGTCCGGTTATCACCTTGCCGTTGATGTCGCGGGTAATGTCGACGCTTTCCTGGTTGGCGCGTGGCGTGAACCCGCCGGCGATGGCGACGGCTTTCTGCACGGTCAGGCCTGGAACGTAGGAATACTGCCCCGCCGCACCCACTTCACCCATGACGAAGATCGGCCGGTAGCGATCGATTTCGACCGAAACATCGGGATCCCGCAAATAACCCTGGCGCAGTTTCTCGGCGATCTCGCTTTCAAGCTGTTGGGCGGTGTGGCCGCGCGCCGGCACGTTGCCGACGAGCGGCAGCGAGAGATAGCCGGACTGGTCGACGCTGTAGGTATTGGTCAGTCCTTCCTGCTCGAACACGGTTACGCGGACGCGGTCGCCGGCGCCGAGGCGATAGGGCTGGTCGAGAACTTCATGGAATGCGGCCGGCGTCGGCCGGTAGCTGGAGCAGCCCGAAAGCATCGATACGGCAAGCAGCGCGCGGAAAAGGGGAGCAGTGCTTTTCATGAGCGGACACGTACCTTTGAATAGCCGGCGACTCTGCGGCAAACCTTAACGATCGAGCTCGGTTATCATCCTGTTAGGGTTAATGGCCGGTAAAGGCGCGCGGCCGATGCGGGCCGGATCGACAAATGCAGATGGTTTTCAGCCTCTTGTTTGCGGCTTGTTAGTAGAGCCTAACAGGTTCTTACCACGATATTAACGGCTGAGTTACCATAGTTGTTTACGGTGCATGCTGACTCAGTACCGGAGCAGGGATGCATGTCCGTTCAATCCGCGGCCGCAGATGTCGACGTCGATCTCAGGCAGCTTTTCGCCAGCCTGGCGCGAAACTGGTTGCGCATCCTTGTCGTCGCACTGGTTGTAACCGGCCTGGCCTTTGCGCTCGCCTGGCTTGCAACGCCCGAATACAAGGCGGCAGCCAAGCTGGAGATCGGGCCTCGAGAATCGGAGTTCACGCGGCCAGCCGGGGCCAACGGCAACGAGCGGTCGATTCCCGACGAAGAGGCTGTGGCCACCGAGGTCCAGATCATCTCGTCCCCCGACATCCTCAAGCAGGTGGCGGCGAAGCTCAACCTGGCGAAATTGCCCGAATTCGACGAGGCGCTGAAGATGTCGGCGCTGAGCCGCGCCCTTGTCCTTGTTGGCTTGAAAAGCGATCCGTTCGAGATTCCGCTGGAAGAGCGCGTGCTGGACGCAATGCATGAGAAGCTCAACGTCTATGGCGTTGAAAAAACCCGCGCGATCGCAATCGAGTTCTCGTCAGAGGATCCAAAGCTTGCCGCCGCGATCCCGAACGCCATTGCAAACGCCTATATCGCCTCCAAGGGCAATGCCAAGCTCGAATCGAATTCCGCCGCCACCGACTTTCTGGCGCCGGAAATCGCGGATCTGCAGAACCGGGTGAAGGAGGCGGAAGCCAAGGTTGCCGCATTCCGTGCGCAGTCCGATCTTTTGATGGGCGGCAACAATTCGGTGCTTGCCACCCAGCAGCTGTCCGAATTGTCGAGCGAACTGTCACGCGTGCGCGCCAATCGCGCTTCGGCGGAAGCGACCGCTGACAGCGTGCGCAGGGCGTTGCGCAATGGCGGCTCGCTGGATGCCGTTCCGGAGGTGTTGTCTTCCGAACTGATCCAGCGCCTGCGCGAGCGGCAAGTCGAACTCAAGAACAACATCGCCGACCTTTCCACCACCTTGCTCGACAACCATCCGCGCATCCGCGCGCTGAAGTCGCAGCTCGCGGATCTCGACCGCCAGATCCGCAACGAAGCGGAAAAGATCATGAAAGGTCTGATGGCGCAGGCCGAGACGGCGAAGGCGCGAGAGGCTCAACTCGTGGCAGACGTCAACACGCTGAAGGCGGCGTCCGCCCGCGCCGGCGAAGAGCAGGTGGAACTCGATGCGCTGCAGCGTGATGCCGCGACCAAGCGTCAGCAGCTCGATCTCTATTCATCCAGCTATCTCCAGGCGGCCGCACGCAAGGATCGCAACTATCTGCCCGTCGACGCTCGCGTATTTTCGGAGGCCCAGGTGCCGGCCGAACCTTATTTCCCCAAGATTGGTCCGATTGTCAGTGCGGCCTTTGTCGGCTCGTTGCTCATCATGGCGATCGTCACGCTGCTGCAGGAACTGTTTTCCGGCCGCGCCATGCGTCCGGCCGCCGGTGCCCATTTCGAGCGCATCGAGCAGGTTGCGATGCCGGCTGTCCAGGCCGAACGCGTGATGGCCGAGCCCGACCCGTCGGTTGGCCGGTCCGAACCGGCAGTCGTCGAGATCGATGAGGCCGACGACGACAATATCATTGAAAGCAAAGTGGAGCCGGAACCCGTCGCGGTGGCGGAAGCGGCTGCCGAGAAAATCGAACCGGAGTACTCTGAAATGGCCGCTGGAGACATTGAACCGGCACGTTCTATCCTCGGCGAGGTCGACATCGACAAGGCCGCGGAAAAACTGATCGCCACCGGTGCCGCCCGCGCCATATTCGTGTCGCCAGAAGGCGACGAGGCGGCCGCCTCGGCGGTGTTGGTGGCGCGCGCAGTCTCCGACGCCGGGCTACGCGTGCTGCTGCTTGATCTCACCGCTTCGGGTGCCGCCTCGCGGCCGATGCTGGACAGCGGGCTGTTTCCGGGCATCACCGATCTGCTCGCCTCGCAAGCGCAGTTCAGCGATGTGATCCACCCCGATCTCTATTCGGACTGCCACGTTATTCCCGTCGGCACAGCCGATCCGGTCCGCGCCATGCGCGCCGCCGACCGGCTGCCGATCATCATGCAGTCGCTGACCACCGCCTATGATTTGGTCGTGGTCGAATGCGGACCGGCCGACGCGCAAGGCATCAGCCGCCTGGTGGGCGAGGGGACCGAGGTCTTGCTCTCCATGCTTGAGCCGGACGACGAGGTGACGCAGGCCGCGGTCGCGCTCATCGAGAGTGGCTATCCCGACCTGACGCTGGTCACGCCCATCGGCCATGTGGCGCCGGGCCCAATGCCGGGACGGCGCTCGGCCGCCTGAGGCAGTTTTCTCTCAAATCGAAATCAGCTGTCGTCTTCGCCTGCGGCCGGTGCTGTCCGCCCCACGGCTTTGCGGCGCAGCAGCTTGGTCAGCTTCCAGACCATTGGGCTGTGCTTGATGAATGCCTTCAGGCTTGCGCCGTGCCTGAGCGCAAGCGCCAGCGCACGACCTTTCAGCGTCAGCGGAACCAGCACCTCGAAATGCTGCGTTTCGACATCGCACCACAATCGCTTGTAGGGTTCGTCGCCGACCGAGAAATCATAGATTTCGAAACCCGCCTCGCAGGCTTCCAGGATGTTCTCGAAGAACAGGAAGTCGCCCGGGCTGGTGTGTGCGAGGTCGTCCTCGGCGATCGCCCCGAATTCGCAGATCAGCCGCTTGCCCGTGCGGCTCGATCCGGTGACTGCACGAAGTTTCCCGGCGACTTCCAGCCCATGCAGGACGAAGGACGGATATTCCTCTTGAAGCGCGTCGGCAAACAGCGAGCGGAAAAAAGCGCGCACCTCCGCCTCACCGAAAACATTGGCGATGCCCATCTTGCGGAAGCGGAATTCCTTCATCTCGAAAAAGGCATCGAGCAGCATGTGCACCTCGTCCGCAGTCCTCGCCTCGATGCGACGATAGCTGCCAACGGCCTCGAACTTGCGCGCCTGCGAGCGATGCTTCTTGCGCCTGCGCTTGCCGCTCACGCGGGTGAGCAGTGCGTCAAATCCTCCCACAAGACCGGCGGCCAGCGACAGATTGGGGCTCGAAAAATGCGGCAAGGCGGAGAGCGGGTTGGCAACGCCGTCGAGATCGGGCAGCAGCCGCTCCAGCGCAACAAGATCGATGTCGCGCCGCGTCTTGGCAATCGCAGCCAGCATCGAGCGGATCGCCGCGCTATCGGCATTCGACAGCCATTGCGGGTCGGCGGCGGCAAAATTGCCGTTTGCATGGCGGCCGCCCATGAACCGGGCGACGCGGAACGCTCCACTGCGAGTGACCTCCAGCGCCAGTGAGAAAACCGGCCTGTCCTCGGCGCGCAGCGTCGCAACGACAACGTCGGCGCCGGTATGTGCGGCCCAGTTCAGGATCCAGCCTGCGCTTTGCGCAGGGGCAAAAAGCGCCGAATGGCAGAATTCTGCGTACGCCGCCAACGCCGCACTATCGGCGACCGAGGTTGACAGGCCGGCTTTGCCGGCCGGCAAGGCACACGGCGACGCCTCGCTGCTTGCCAGCTGATTGCCGTCAAATGACGCGGTGGCGTCAACCATACCTCAATCCTTAGGGCGTATTCGTCGCGATTGGGGGTCCGCGCAGGCGCATTCCATGCTTGATGAGCTTAGGCGCAAAAGGTGAATGAATGATCGACGGGGGCGAGGCAATCCGCAAACTGGCGCTCAATCTCGCCCGCTATTCCGGTCTCGCTCCGCTGGCCAAGCCGTTTATCGGCGGTCTCGGCGCTATCCTGATGCTGCATCGGGTAACCGCGACACCGGAAAAGCCGAACGGCGTCAACCGCCACTTGAACATCGCGCCTGGGTTTCTCGACACCGTGATCGCCGACATGAAGGCGAACGGCTACAGTTTCGTCACGCTTGACGAGGCGATCGAGCGCATCAAGGCTGGCGACAAGGACGGCCAGTTTGCGACGATCACCGCCGACGACGCCTATCGAGACAACATGACCGAGGCGCTGCCGGTGCTGGAGAAACACGGCGCGCCGATCACCATCTACGTCGCGCCGGGACTGATCGACGGCGCTGCCGATTTGTGGTGGGACGTGGTCGAGGACATCGTCAATGCGCGCGATCGCCTGACGCTGACGACGCCGGATGGCCCGGTGACAATCGACTGCTCGAGTCCGGGAAAAAAGGTCCAGGCCAATGCGCGCCTGCACGCTCATCTGACGCTGAAGGTGCGCGAGCAGGACCAGCGTGCGGTGTTGCGGGATCTGGCGCGCTCGAACGGCATCGAGTTGGGTGCTCCGCGCCCGAGCACGCTGATGAACTGGGACGAGATCCGCACCATGGCCGAGCACCCGCTGGTGACGATCGGCGCACATAGCGTCAATCACTGCAATCTGAAGCGGCTTTCCGAGAGCGATGCGCGACATGAGATCGGCGACGTCAAGCGCATATTGCAGGCCAAACTCGGCGAGGAGCCGCGCCATTTCGCCTATCCCTACGGTTATGCCAGTGCCGTCGGCCGCCGCGAAGTAGGCCTAGTCCGCGATGCCGGCTATGCCTCGGCGGTGACGACCCGCCACGGCATACTCCGCGCCGAGCATGCCGGCTTCCTGCACGCCCTGCCGCGCATTTCGGTCAATGGCCGCTATCAGAGCGTCGCCCACATCCGAACAATGTTGTCGGGCGTGACGACGCCGCTGGCCAATGCCGGCAAGACGGTGGTGACGATCTAACTGTTGCCTCGCCCCTTCGGCCGCGGCTCCAGGATCAGCCATTTGATGATGCCCATCGCCGGCAGCACCCACAAAAGCCCGCTGAGCAGGAAGAAGATGAAGTGCGCCAGCGGCCCGGACTGCGACAATTGGGCGACCGCCACGATCGAGGCGACCAGCGCATAGACTATGACCAGCACTACCAGCAGGAAGCTTCCGATCAGCTTTTTCAGGCGAATGGGCATGGCGCGATCTCGTTGAAGCTATCGCTTAGGCCGAACAGCCAATACGCGCAACCCGCCAGAAACGGCGCGACGGCGTGCCGCGCTGTCCGGTCTTGCAAGCCGGGTTGCGATGGTTCACCAATCCGCGACTTCAACTGTCGGGACAAATCCATGGCTGCTGCCATATCCGATGCCGCGCCTTTCGCCGCCCGCGATCGCGACCTTCGCAACCGCGCGCTGGTGCGCGGTTGGCTCTATGTCGTGCTCCTGGTGCTGTTTGCGCTGGTACTGGTCGGCGGCGCTACAAGGCTCACCAATTCCGGCCTGTCGATCACCGAATGGCAGCCGATACACGGCGTCATCCCGCCGCTCAATGATGCCGAGTGGCAGGAGGAGTTCCTGCGCTACCAGCAGATCCCGCAATATGCCGAACTCAACAACGGCATGAGCATCGAGGCGTTCAAGTCGATCTTCTGGTGGGAATGGGTGCACCGCATCCTGGCGCGTAGTGTCGGCGTGGTCTTCGCCCTGCCGCTGCTGTTCTTCTGGGCGACGCGCCGCATCGAGCGCGGGCTCGGAACGAAATTGTCGGGCATCCTCCTTCTCGGCGCCCTGCAGGGCGCGATAGGCTGGTGGATGGTGGCGTCCGGGTTGGTCGACCGGGTTTCGGTCAGCCAATACCGGCTGGCGACGCATCTGACGCTGGCGGCGCTGATATTCACGGCGACCATGGTGGTCGCGCGCGGATTGGCCCCACACTCCGAACCGGCCGCCGACCGCTCAACGCAACGCCTGGCCGGCTTGCTGGTGCTGCTGGCGCTGGTCCAGATCTATCTCGGCGGGCTGGTCGCAGGGCTAGACGCCGGCTTGAGCTACAACACCTGGCCGCTGATGGACGGCAAGCTGGTTCCCGGCGACCTGCTGCTGCTGGAGCCGGCATGGCGCAATTTCTTCGAAAACCCGAAGACGGTGCAATTCGTCCACCGGGTCGGCGCCTACACGATCTTCGCGGCCGCGCTCTGGCACATGATTGCGACACGCCGGCGCCTGCCGGGCACGACGCATGCCCGACGCGCGACGCTGCTGTTCCTGATTGTCGTGGTGCAGGCATCGATCGGCATCGGCACGCTATTGATGCATGTGCCACTGCACATGGCCCTGACGCATCAAGCATTCGCGCTGTTTCTGCTCGGCTTCGCCGCCGCGCATTGGCGCGGTACCAAGGGCGCTTACCCGCTGCCCCACGAGATCGCTCTCAGAGGCTGAGCCGCACCCGCCGGATTGCCGCGGCAATCGCCAGTTCGCGGTTTTCGTCGACCGCATTCCGATCTTCATGGTGCCATGCAGCCGACAGGCAGCCATAGGCGATGGCGTGGTCCAGTATCGCGGGCGGCGACTGGCCGAGCGTTGCGGCAAAGACATGCGCCATATGCGCGATCCGCCGCGGATCGAGGCAAAGATCGTCTCGGTCGAGTGGGTTGTAGAACACATTGGCGGCATCGAAGCCGGGGTCGCCGAGAACGCCCTTCGGATCGATCGCCAGCCAGCCGCGCGGACCGTGCATGATGTTGTCGTGATGCAGGTCGCCATGCAGCGGCCGTACGTCGTGCGGATTGGACAACAGCCGTTCCGCGATTTCGGCAGCTTCGACATACAGGCTCTTTTCGCCGGCGGCGCGATCGGCCTTCGCCTTTTTGAACAGGCTGGAAAACCGGGTCCGCAACGGCTGAAGGTCCGGCGGGGCAGGGTGCTTCGACGGCGAGAACAGCTTGGCCATTACCTCCGCCGCGATCGCGGTGGCGACATTGTCGCCCTGATCCGCAATCATCTGTGACAGCGAGGTTTCGCCGGCATACTCGAGCAGCATGCGGTGGCCATCGCGGCCCAGCAGCCGCACCGCGCCTTCGCCGCGTCGCCAGGCGAGGAAATGCTCGCCGCGCAACTCGTCCTCGACATCGTCGAAAGGCTTTAGATCCTTGACGATTGCCGGTGAGCCGTCTTCGCGCGCGACCTTCCAGATGCGGCTGCTGAACGTTTCGGCGATGAGTTCGGGCGCGCCGACCTTCCAGCGCTTTGGAAATGCCGGCACATCCATTCAGAGGCCGAGCATCAGATCCATGTTCTGCACGGCGGCGCCCGAGGCGCCCTTGCCGAGATTGTCATAGACCGCAAGCAGCAGCGCCTGCGCTCGATCGTCATTGGCGAAGACATAGAGCTTCATCCGGTTGGTGCCATTATAGATCTCCGGATCGATGTCAGGCATGCGTTCCTGATGCAGATACGGCGCCACCTCGACCGCGCCGCCATCGAGGGAAGCGAAATGATCGGCGATCGCCGCGTGAAGCTCGGCGCCGGTCGGCACATGGTCGAGGCCGCCGAGTTGCAGCGGCACCACCGTGATCATGCCTTGCGCGAAATTGCCGACTGCCGGCTGCATAATCGGATCGTGCGAAAGCCTAGCATACGTCCTGAGCTCCGGCACGTGCTTGTGCTGCAGCGTCAGTCCGTAGGGCAGGAATTCCGGTGCATCCTCGCCCTTGGCGACATAATCCTCGATCATTGGCCGGCCGCCGCCGGAATAGCCGGAAATGCCGTTGACGGTGACCGGAAAATCGGCCGGCAGCAGCCCCGCCGCAACCAGCGGCCGCAGCGTCGCGATTGGTCCTTGCGGCCAGCAGCCCGGATTGGCGACGCGCTTCGCCGAAGCGATCTTCTTCGCCTGGTCCTTGTCCATTTCGGCGAAGCCATATTCCCACCCATCGGCGACACGATGCGCCGTCGAGGCGTCGATCACTTTGGTGGTGTCATTGGCGATCAGCGAAACGCTTTCCTTGGCGGCTGCGTCCGGCAGACAGAGGATCGCGACATCCGCAGCATTGAGGAACTCGGCGCGCGCTGCCGTTTCCTTGCGGCGCTCGGTCGGGATGGAGATGATTTCCAGGTCGCCACGCTCGGCAAGCAGCGCCCTTATCTGCAGACCGGTGGTGCCGTGCTCGCCGTCGATGAAGATTTTCGGTTTCATTGCTTGCCAAAATTCCTGTTATCTCAAAGCTATATGCCGCTTGCCTGATTCAATCCGGCGACGCCGTGATTGCCCTGGTTCATTTCTTCGAGTCGGGCCTTTCGTTCCGCCAACAGCCCGAGATAGTGCATGGCCACCATCGACCCGGCAATTGCCGTTATATCGGCGTGATCATAGGCTGGCGCAACCTCGACGACGTCGGCGCCGACGATATCGAGCTGGTTGATCTGGCGCAGCACCGACAGGATCTTTGCCGAAGACGGGCCTCCCGCGACCGGCGTTCCGGTGCCGGGCGCAAAAGCCGGGTCCAGGCAATCGATGTCGAAAGTAACGTAGGTCTTCTTGCCGCCCGTACGGTCGACGATGGCATACGCGATGTCCGACGCACGCATTTCCTCCACTTCATGGCCATACAGGATCTTGATACCGAACGTGTCGGGCGCATGGGTGCGGATGCCGATCTGGATCGACCGGTCGGGGTCGATGATGCCCTCCTTGACTGCACGGCCGACGAAGGAGCCGTGATCGATGCGCTTGCCGTCGTCGGGCCAGGTGTCCTGGTGTGCGTCGAACTGCACCAGAGCCAGCGGGCCATGGATGGCGGCATGCGCCTTGAGCAGCGGCCAGGTGACGAAGTGATCGCCACCGAGTGACAGCAGAAAGGCGCCGGATTTCAGGATCTTCGCCGCTTCGCGTTCGATCGTGGCAGGCGTCTTCTGGTGATTGCCGCTGTCGAGCAGGCAGTCGCCATAATCGACCACGGCAAGCTGTTCGAACAGATCGCGCGAAAACGGATATTGCGGATCGTTGTCGAGGATGGCCGAGGCGCGGCGGATTGCCTGCGGTCCGAAACGGGCGCCCGGCCGATTGGTGACCGCAGCGTCGAAGGGAATGCCCCACACCACCGCATCGGCGTCCTTCACGTCCTTCGAATATTTGCGCCGCATGAACGACAGGGCGCCGGCATAGGTCGGCTCGAACGACGCACCCGTCCTGGAGCGGGTGGTGAAGGCGTGATCGATGGTCCTTGGCGGCATGAAGCGATCTCCTGTGCGTCGACGCGCAACCTTATTGGACATAATTCTCAGAATTGCGACCCCTGCGGAGGATCATGGCCATTCGATCCGGTCACAAATCCTTGCTCGCCAGGCGAACCCGGCATGGCTCGCCAGGAGATTGCCTGGCAAGCAACCGAAAGTAGCCGCCGACGACTGCTTCGGCCGGCGCTGACCTGATTTTCCGGCATTTTGCAAGCCGGCTTCGTTCACCTGCCTGTCACGGGCATCGCTTAACCGGGGTGCGATCCCGGTACGGAGCGATTCTCGTGCGAACGACTTGTCTCATGCGAACGATTTGGCTGAGCCTTCTGCTTTCCGCGGCGCTGGCGCTCTCCCTTGGCCAGGCATCGGCAGGCGAAACGCGCGCCAGGCAGATTCTCGACCGCTTCGAGCACGCCAACCAATGGCGCGACCATGTGCTAGTGGCCGCGCACCGCGCCGGCGGCATGCAATCCGGCAAGACGCTCTATCCCGAAAATTCGATCGCCGCCGTCGAGGCGTCGATCGCAACGGGCGCCGAAATCGTCGAGGTCGATATCAGGCGCTCGAAGGACGGACAGTTCGTCGTCATGCATGACAGTTGGCTCGACCGCGCGACGAATTGCAAAGGTGAGGTCGACAAGCACACATTGGCCGAACTCAAGACTTGCCGGTTGGTGATCGAAGGCACCGGCGCCGTTACGGGCGAGACGGTCTCGACGTTGCGCGAGATGTTGATGACGACCAGGGACAGGATCCTCATCAATCTCGACAACAAGCTCGATACCGAAAGCCTCGTCGGCATGGTCGCGGTTGCGCGCGACCTCGGCATGGTCGAACAGGTGATCGTCAAGGAGAACCTGTGGAATGCGGAGCGGATTGCCAGTGTCAAGGCCGCCATGGACGCGATCGGCAGCGGCTTCCAGTTCATGCCCATTATCGCCGATGACGCGGTTCGCGACGCCATGTTTGCCGAGAAAGTGAGCCGGGCCTTCCCGATGCGCGCGGTCGAGATGATCAACTGGCGCACGGGATCTGAGACACTGACCGAGACCGGCGGCCCGCTGTTCAGCCCGCGCATGCGCGCGCTGGCGGTGAGGGGCGACTGGCACATCTGGGCCGACACCTATGCCATCGTCAACAAGCCGGGCGGCTTCCTCGCCGGCGGCCGCGGCGACGAGCTGGCGGTCGCGGCCAGCCTGCCGCGCGAGACCTACGGCTTCTGGGTCGAGCGCGGCGCCACCATCATCCAGACCGACGAACCGAAGGCCGCCATCGGTTGGCTGGCGGCGAACGGTTTTCGCGTGCCCTATGCCGGTGAGAAGCGCCCGGCCGAGCCGGCCAACACGGCCAGCATCAACTAGACCGGCGCGGCGAGAATTGGATCTCCCTCTTGTGGTGACGATGCCCGGCAGGGCAGAAGGGCGCTGTCCCGCCGACCCCAGGCCGGCAGCGCCAAACTTTCGAAGGAACCCAGAAACAGAAAACCCGCCTCCGTGGGCGGGTCGTTGGAGCCAATTAGCACCATACCCAGATTAGTAGCATAGCTGCCGGCACAAAGCAAGAACAAAATGTGGCGTAGTGGCAGAAAAATGCGACGATCCTTCAGCGTCTCGGCTGTCCCGCCTGCTAGGTCGCGCGCCTTCGCTGTCCTACCGGCAATCTCCCCCGCAAGGGAACCCATTTTGGGGGAGATTGGCTCATCACTGCCTTCGGTAATCTACTCGCAGGCCGCCATTGCCACACCATCCAGCTCCTTGATGACATCGTCCGACAGTTCGAGGTCGGCAGCGGCGAGGTTCTCCCTGAGATGCGCGACGGAAGACGTGCCGGGAATCAGAAGAATGTTGGGCGCGCGGCGAAGCAGCCAGGCGAGCGCGACCTGCATGGGCGTGGCGCCGAGGCGTGCGGCGACCTTGGACAAGGTCGACGACTGCAACGGGTTGAAGCCGCCAAGCGGGAAGAACGGCACATAGGCAATGCCGTCGCGGGCCAGATCGTCGATCGAGGCATCGTCGCCCCGATGCGCCAGATTGTACTGGTTCTGCACGCAGACGATCCTGCAAATCCTGCGGCCTTCGGCGATCTGTGCAGCGGTGACGTTGCTCAGCCCGATGTGGCGCACGAGGCCCTGTCGCTGGAGCTCGGCAAGCGTCGCAAGCGGCGCCTCGATCGACCCTTCGGCGGGGCCATGCGCATCGAACATGACCCGCAGGTTGACCACCTCCAGCGCGTCGAGCCCAAGATTGCGCAGATTGTCGTGCACCGCCTGTGTCAGCTCTTCTGCCGAGAAGGCCGGCAGCCACGATCCGCCCTGGCCGCGCCGGGCACCGATCTTGGTGACAATAACGAGGTCGTCGGGATAGGGTGCGAGCGCTTCGCGGATCAACAGGTTGGTCACGTGCGGGCCATAGAAGTCGCTGGTGTCGATGTGGTTGACGCCTTGTGCAACGGCTTCGCGCAGTACGGCCAATGCCGCGTCGTGGTCCTTTGGTGGGCCGAAGACGCCTGGCCCTGCGAGCTGCATGGCGCCGTAGCCGAGCCGTCTCACCTTGCGGTCGCCGAGGATGAATGTGCCGGACTGGTCGACGCTGGACATGGTCTTTCTCCTTCAGGGATGGTGCAGAGATAGACGCTGTCCGATCTCATGATAATTGGGTACAATTCGCACGGGCTGTGCGGAATGACGAACAATGCAGATTGATCTCGCGGATCTGAACGCCTTCGTGGCCGTAGCGCGCGCCAAAGGCTTTCGCGGTGCGGCACGCGCCAGCGGCGGCAGTGCGTCCGGCTTGAGCGAGGCGGTGCGGCGCCTGGAGACGCAGCTCGGTGTCAGGCTGCTCAACCGGACGACCCGCAGCGTTGTCCTGACGGAAGCCGGCGAAGGCCTGCTGGCGCGGCTCGGTCCTGCCTTGACCGAGGTGGAGTCGGCCCTCGACGTAGTGAACGGCTTTCGCGACAGGCCGGCAGGTACGTTGCGCCTCAATGTGCCGGTCAGCGCGGCGCGGCTGGTGCTGCCCAGCATCGTTCCGCCTTTTCTCGCCGCCTATCCAGGCATTCGGTTGGAGGTGATCTCGGAGGAGAGCTTCGTCGATGTGCTGGCGGCGGGGTGCGACGCCGGCATCCGCTATGAGGAGCGGCTGGAGCAGGACATGATCGCTGTGCCGATCGGACCGCGCGTGCAGCGCTTCGCCACCGCCGCCAGCCCGGCCTACCTGGATCGTCATGGCCGGCCGCAACACCCGAGCGACCTGCTCGGCCACGCCTGCCTGCGCGGCCGCTTTGCCAGCCGTGCGATGCCGCCGTGGGAATTCGAGCGCGACGGCGAGGTGGTGCGGGTCGACCCGACGGGGCCGCTTGTCGTGACCCTGGGTGGGGCGACTGACCTCAAAGTCGATGCAGCCATCGCCGGCACCGGCATCATCAGCCTGTTCGAGGATTGGCTACGCCCTCACTTCGAGAGCGGGGCGCTCGAACCGCTGCTTGAACCCTGGTGGCAGAGCTTCTCCGGCCCGTTCCTTTACTATCCAGGCCGGCGCCTCGTGCCGGCGCCGTTGCGGGCGTTCATTGACTTCATCAAGGCCTGAAGTCTGCCACGATGCGTGCGAGCCGCGCCCGATGGGGTGATTGGTGCCCCTTTTTGTGGAAAAGGCCGCCCGGAGGCGGCCTTTCGATAGCGTGTAATTGCGCAGCGCTTAGCGCTTGGAGAACTGGAAGCTCCGGCGGGCCTTCGCCTTGCCGTACTTCTTGCGCTCGACGACGCGGCTGTCGCGGGTCAGGAAGCCACCCTTCTTGAGCACGGCGCGCAGCGCCGGCTCGTAATAGGTCAGCGCCTTGGAGATGCCGTGGCGCACGGCACCGGCCTGGCCGGAAAGGCCGCCGCCGATGACGGTGGCAACGATGTCGTACTGGCCGGCGCGATTGGCGGCGATGATCGGCTGGTTGAGGATCATCTGCAGCACCGGACGCGCGAAATATTCGGCGAACACCTTGTCGTTGACGACGATCTTGCCGGAGCCGGGCTTCACCCAGACGCGGGCGATGGCGTTCTTGCGCTTGCCGGTGGCGTAAGCGCGGCCCGACTTATCGAGTTTCTGGACATGGACGGGTGCGGCCGGCTGGGTGTTGGTATTGCCGGTGGCAGCTCCGAGTTCTGCGAGCGAGGAAAGCTCAGCCATCTTACGAAACCTTCTTGTTCTTGGCGTTCAGCTTGGCCACGTCGAGGACGACGGGCTGCTGGGCGACATGCGGATGTTCCGTGCCTGCATAGACGCGGAGGTTCTTCATCTGGCGACGGCCGAGCGGGCCACGCGGGATCATGCGTTCGACGGCCTTTTCGACGACACGCTCGGGGAAACGACCCTCGAGCAGCTGGCGCGCGGTGCGCTCCTTGACGCCGCCGGGGTGGCCGGTGTGCCAGTAATAGACCTTGTCGGTGAACTTCTTGCCGGTGAACACCACTTTGTCGGCATTGATGACGATGACGTTGTCGCCGTCGTCGACGTGCGGGGTGAAGGTGGGCTTGTGCTTGCCGCGAAGATGATTGGCGATGACAGTGGCGAGACGGCCGACGACGAGACCCTCGGCGTCGATCAGCACCCACTTCTTCACCACATCCGCAGGCTTCTGCGAAAAGGTTGCCATGAATTGTTGCTTTCGGTTCGGACCTTCAAAAGAAGGCGTTTCTTGTTGCTTGGATTGGCGAAAGGCGCTTGCCCGCCGCCAATAACAAAACGGCGGCCTTTGCGGGCCGCTGCTTCGTCACGGCTTATAGGGGAGGGGTTCGATCGCGTCAAGGCGCATGAAACACTTGCCAGAAGATAAAGCCAAATGAAAACAAGGATTTGTGTTAAAGGTATGATTTTACCACATCGCGATTTTGGTTCTGTGTCGGGCAAGTCTCAGTGCTTTGCCTCGATTTCCTTGCGAGCTGCGCTGGAGAGGAATGCCGATCGCGTTATGCCTCGGTCGCGCGCTGCGGCGTCGATCGCCCGCAAAACGCCACGCTCGAAAGTCACATTCGCCCTCACGACAGCGCTGTCATTGTCGATGAGTGGTACCGAGACCAGATAGCCTCCTTCAGCAAGTGCTTTGCGTATATCCGCAAGCGCGATGATCGCCTCGTGGCTGGACGGTTCGGGAACAGGCATATCCTCCGCCCACAGTTGCAATGCTTCGACTGCATTCGGTACGATGTCTTCCGCCTCGTCCGCGGCTGAAAAGCAGCCGGGAATGTCGGGAAAGCGAATGCCGAACGCGCTGTCGGGATCTTTATCGACCAACGCGAAATAGTTCTTCATCTCAGCCTCCAAGCCGCCTCAGGTCGCCTATATCCAGCCCGCTTGCTTGGCGATGGCGCGAGCTGTACCGGTTGGTAGATCCTTCTCCGGATGCGGAACGATCAACACGATCTCGCCCTTTCGGAACTTGTGATGTGAGCCGCGTATGGAAACCAGCTCGAAACCGTCGTCCTTGAGACGCTTCACGATTTTGCGGCTGTCACGCTCCAGCAAAGATCACCCATGCGCACATATATACACATCAAGGAAAAATTCAATCGAAAGCATCAGGCCGGCGCTCGCTTTGGCGGGATCGAATAGGTGCCCGTTGCGTGCGCTACCGTGTGTCCCTTCGGGCCGGCGACGATGTCGATATCGAACACCATCAGGCTCTTGCCGAGCTTGAGGATGCGGCAATGGCCGTCGATCGGCCCGGCCTCGGCCTTGTGGACAAAATTGATGTTGAGACTGGTGGTGACCGAAAGTGCATCCGGTCCGGCATGCGAGAGCACGCAGACATAGCCGCCTATGTCGGCCAGCGTGAACAGCGCCGAACCCGACACGGTGCCGCCGGGACGCAAATGGCGCTCGTCGGCATTGAGTCGCACGACACAGCCGCCTGGAAACACCTCCAACGCCTCGTAGAAGGTGAACTGGTCGTTGAGTTGCGGGAAAACGGTCGCCATCAGCGCGTTGACATCAGCAGCCGTCAGCACCGGCTTGAGATTGCTGTGGGCGGGCATTTCAGTCTCCCGGTTTGCGCCCTGCATGTATGAACGCGACGTGGCGTTTCTGGCAACAGCCCATTCATTATGGCAGAAGCGGAGGAGGGAGTTGGACGAAGCGAGACGGCATACTAGATTAGTCGATCACCGATCCGGAATCGCGGAGGAACGACCTATGGCCGAAATCGTTGCCATCAAACCTGCCGTTGCCGAAGGGCCCGTCGTCTCCAGGCTGGACAAGGGCGTGCTCCGTCTAACGCTGGCCAATCCGCCGGCCAACGCTCTTTCGCTTGCAGTGATGGCGGCGCTGATGGCGGAACTCGACCGCGCCAAGGCCGACAAATCCGTCCGCGTCATCGTGCTTGGGGCGGCCGGCAAAGTGTTCTGCGCCGGGCACGACCTCAAGGAGTTGAGCACGCACCGCGCAGATGCCGATCGCGGCAGGGCCTTTTTCGAAAAGACGTTTTCCGCCTGCGCCGCGCTGATGCAGGCGATCGTTCGCCATCCTAAGCCGGTGATCGCCGAAGTCGACGGCCTCGCGACGGCGGCCGGATTGCAGCTGGTCGCCAGCTGCGATCTCGCCATCGCCTCGCACGAGGCGACCTTCTGCACGCCTGGCGTCAATATCGGACTGTTCTGCTCGACGCCGATGGTGGCGCTGTCGCGCAACGTCTCGCGCAAACACGCCATGGAGATGCTTTTGACCGGCGAGACGATCGATGCGGCAACCGCCAAGGAATTCGGCTTGGTCAACCGCGTCGTGCCGCGCGAATATCTGAATCAGATTGTCACCAAATACGCGCAAACCATTGCGTCCAAATCCTCCCTGGTCGTCAAGATCGGCAAGGAAGCCTTCTACGAGCAGGCAGAAATGGGGCTCGCCGAGGCCTATGGTTACACCGGGCGCGTCATGGCCGAGAACATGCTGGCGCGCGATGCGGAAGAGGGCATCGGCGCCTTCATCGGCAAGCGCAAGCCGGAATGGCCGGAGGAATAGGAGGCGGCTATGGAACCGCGCATCTCTATCATCACCATCGCGACGGACGATCTTGACCGCGCCGTGCGCTTCTACGAGGCGATGGGCCTGAAGCGCCATGCCGGGATCACCGAGGGCGTTGCCTTCTTCCAGATGGGCGGCGCCATTCTTGGCTTGTTTCCGCGCCCAAGCGCCGAAGAGGATTCGGGCGTCAGCTTCTCGAAGGCGCCGTCGGCCGTCTACCTCGCCTACAACACCCGCTCTGACGCCGAGGTCGACGAAGTGCTTGCGGCGGCTGAGAAGGCCGGCGGCAAGATCGTCAAGCCGGCCGGGCGCGCCTTCTGGGGCGGCTGGTACGGCTATTTCGCCGATGCGGACGGGCATGTCTGGGAAGTGGCGCACAATCCGGCTTTTCCGATCGCGGAAGACGGATCGATTTCGCTGCCCGGCTGACGGCTTTCCCTGGCCCATTGCAAGCCACTGGCGCGGCTGTTGGCACCTCACTCCGAAGCGCTGTATGACGAGGCATGAACCACGACGCCTACGACAACGCCTATATCGCCGGCATCCTCAATTCGGTGAAGACCATCGCCATGGTCGGCGCGTCGGCCAATGACGTGCGGCCGAGCTATTTCGTGCTGAAATATCTGCTCGGCAAAGGGTTTTCGGTGTTCCCGATCAATCCCGGCCATGCCGGCAAGGAGATCCTCGGCCAGATGACCTATGCCAGGCTCGCCGACGTTCCAGGACCTGTCGACATGGTCGACGTGTTTCGCGCTTCCGGCGCTGTGCCGGGCATTGTCGACGAGGTGTTGCGGCTCGATCCGCTGCCGAAGGTCATCTGGATGCAGCTTGGCATACGCCATGACGAGGCGGCCGCACGCGCCGAAGCCGCCGGCATCAAGGTGGTGATGAACCGTTGCCCCAAGATCGAATATGGCAAGCTGTCCGGCGAGATCGGCTGGACCGGCGTCAATTCCGGCGTGCTGTCGTCGAAGAAGCCCCTGATGCGGCCGGGATTCCAGAGCTTCGGCGTTCGCCAGAAGTAGGTAGTGAATAGTGAATGGTGAATAGAAGGATTTTTCTGGAAGGCGGGCAAGGCGGCATATGAGCCGCTTGCAATCAGGGTGGGGCTGGCCGACTTTGCCATTCACCATTCACCATTCACCATTCACCATTCACCATTCACCATTCAGGGAGGTTTTTCGATGGCCCGCACGCCCGGTTTCAACACGCTCGCCGTCCATGCCGGCGCCAAGCCGGATCCGGCGACTGGCGCGCGAGCGACGCCGATCTACCAGACGACCTCCTTCGTCTTCGACGATGCCGATCATGCCGCCTCGCTGTTCGGGCTGAAGGCGTTCGGCAACATCTACACCCGCATCATGAACCCGACCCAGGCAGTGCTGGAAGAGCGCATCGCGGCACTCGAAGGCGGCACGGCAGGCCTTGCGGTCGCCTCCGGCCATGCCGCGCAGGTGCTGGTCTTCCACAATCTGATGCAGCCGGGCGACAATTTCGTTTCAGCGACAAAGCTTTACGGCGGCTCGATCAACCAGTTCGGCCACGCCTTCAAGAATTTCGGCTGGCAGGTGCGCTGGGCCGATACCAACGAGATCTCGACCTTCGAGAGCCAGATCGACGACAGGACCAAGGCGATCTTCATCGAAAGCCTGGCCAATCCGGGCGGCGTCTTCGTCGATATCGAGAAGATCGGCGACATCGCCCGCAAGCACGGCCTGCCGCTGATCGTCGACAACACGCTGGCCTCGCCTTATCTGCTGCGGCCGATCGAGCATGGCGCCGACATCGTCGTGCATTCGCTGACCAAGTTCATCGGCGGCCACGGCAACTCGATCGGCGGCGCCATTGTCGACGGCGGCACCTTCGACTGGTCGAAATCGGGCAAATATCCGATGCTGTCGGAGCCGCGCCCCGAATATGGCGGCCTCGTCCTGCACGAGACCTTCGGCAATTTCGCCTTCGCCATCGCTGCTCGCGTGCTCGGCCTGCGCGACATCGGCGCGGCGATTTCGCCGTTCAACGCATTCCTTATCCTGACCGGTCTGGAAACCTTGCCGCTCAGGATGCAGCGCCACTGCGACAATGCGGCGGCGGTCGCCGGATGGCTTTCCAACCATCCCAAGGTCGCCTGGGTGTCCTATCCCGGCCTGCCCAGCGACAAGAACAATGCGCTGCAGAAGAAGTACTCGCCGCTTGGCGCCGGCGCGGTGTTCACTTTCGGGCTGAAGGGCGGCTATGCCGCGGGCATCAAGTTCGTCGAGGCGCTCGAGCTGTTCTCGCACCTGGCCAATGTCGGCGACACCAAGTCGCTGGTCATCCACCCAGCATCGACCACGCATCGCCAGCTTTCCGACGAGCAGAAGATCAACGCCGGGGCGGGGCCGGACACGGTCAGGCTTTCGGTCGGCATCGAGGACGTCAACGACATCGTCGCCGATCTGGAACAGGCTCTCGCCAAGGTTTGATCGCCATGACCACGCCGAAATTTCTGTCCGTCGACATCGACGCCGTCGAAGCCGAGCATGGCGCACCGGCGCTGGATCGCCTGATTTCGGGCGATCCGAAATTCCGCACCTGGAATGTCGAGGAACAGGACGGCGGCCTTTATGCCGGCATCTGGGAAGCAACGCCCGGCAAATGGCGCATCGAATATGACGAGTGGGAGTTCTGCCACATTCTGTCAGGGGTTTCGGTGATCGCCGAAGACGGCGGCGATGCGCGCACCGTCAGGGCAGGCGACAGTTTCGTGCTGAGGCCGGGCTTTAAGGGCAGCTGGGAAGTGCTTGAAACGACTCGCAAGGAGTATGTGATCAAGCTTTGATCACCCCTGCCGGACCGAATGCTCAGAAGTGTACGGCGAGCGTTTCCAGGCCGTGGAAATGATAGGTGTCGCGGAAGCGCGGCTGTTCGGCAAGATGCAGCTGCGGTAGCCGGTCGAACAAGGTTTTCAGCGACACCTGCAGTTCGAGCCGGGCGAGCGGCGCGCCGATGCAGAAATGGATGCCGGCGCCGAACGATACGTTCTTCTGGTCGGCACGGTCCGGCCTGAAGGCGAGGGGCTCGGCAAACGCAGTAGGGTCGCGATTGGCCATGCCGAGCAACAGCCCGATCGTCTCGCCCGGCTGGACGATGATCCCCGGCCCGGCCTCGACCTCCTGATAGGCGTAGCGCGTGAACATGTGCAGCGGCGCGTCGAAGCGCAGGCACTCTTCGACCGTCGCGGCTGTTGCTTCCGGTGAGGCGAAGAAGCGGCGCGGGTCGCCGCCTTGCGCAAGGATCGAGCGCACCGCATTGCCGGTCTGGTGGACAGTTGCTTCATGGCCGGCATTGAGCAAAAGAATGGCCGAGGATACCAGCTCGTCCTCCGACAGTTTCTGGCCGTCCTCCTGTGCCGCAATCAGCAGCGACAGAAGATCCTCGCCCGGCCTCTTTCGCCGCTCGGCGACGTAGCCGCGCAGAAAATCGGAAAAGTCGCGCGCGGCGCGATTGGCCGTGTCCTCCGTCTCGCGGGTGCGGCCATGCATGTACATGGCGACGATCCGATGCGACCAGTCGAGCAGCTGCGGCCCCATGTCGACCGGCACGCCGAGCATCTCGGCAATGATGGTGATCGGCAAGGGAGCGGCGAAAGCCGGCAGCAGGTCGACTCTTCCTGGTTCGAAACGGTCGATCAGCTCGTTGGCCAGCGCTTCGACACGCGGCCTGAGCCGCTCGACCTGGCGCGAGACGAAGGCGCGGTTGACCAGCGTTCTGAGCCGTGTGTGGACGGGCGGCTCCAGCTCCAGCATCGAATTGGCCTCGACACCGTCGAAGGCGCTGAGATGCGTGCGGTCCTGGCCGATGCCCCGGCTGTCCGGAATGCCGGCCGGGTTCTGCCGGCCGAAGCGGCGATCGCGCAACAGACGGTTGACGTCGTCGAAGCCGCCAAAGCACCAGAAACCAAATTCTTCCCAGACGAAGGCGTTCGATGCGCCATGCAGGAAGGCGTAGGCTTCGTATGGGTCCTGGAAAAAAGCCGGTTCGTGCGGATCGAGCCGCAGGCGGCGGGAGGCTGGATCAAAGGCAAGATAGGGCGGCTTCAATTCGGTCATGCCAGATCATTAGCGCGGCTTGCCAGTCTGGTGCCAGACCGTATGTTGGCCCTCCCGTGAGGTGAGCCGCCGAAGCGGTTGCGGAAGGACGGTTTTCATGAATGTGATCGTGGTCGGTGCGGGCATTGCCGGGCTTTCGACGGCGTGGTCGCTGGCCAAGGCCGGTCACCTCGTCTCGATCGTCGAGCAGGGACCGATCCCCAATCCGCTTGCCGCGTCGGGCGACCATCATCGCATTATCCGCCGCGCCTACCGGGCCGGAACGGGCTACGGCCGGCTGATCACCGAAGCCTACGAGGCATGGGATGAGATGTGGGCCGATCTCGGCGAAAGCCATCTCGATCCGCGCGGCTTCATCTGTATTTCGCGCCAGCCGGGAGATGAGGCGGAGGAATACCGCGAAGGCATGGAAGCCGGGAACTACCCGTTCGAATTGTTCGAGCCGGATGCCGCTGTCGAACGCTGGCCGTTCCTAGAACCTGGTTCATTCCGCTATGCGTATTTTTCGCCGGACGGCGGCGCGCTGCACTGCCGCGAGATCGCTGCCGGCCTCGCCAGGTGGCTGCGCGCGAACGGCGCCAATGTCTACGAAAACAGCAAGGTGGTCGAGATCGATGCCGAGGCCGGGCATGTCGTGCTGGCGGGCGGCGAAACGATGCAGGCCGACCGGATCGTCGTCGCTGCCGGCGCCTGGGTGCTAAAACTGTTCCCGGAGCTGGATGGCGAGCTGAAAACCTGGCGCACCGCGCTCGCCTATGTCGAACCGCCGACGGACCTGAAAGCGGTCTGGCAGGCAGCACCGGTCGTCCTCAACATCGGCGGCACTGTCGACGGCTACGCCATCCCGCCCTCGGGCGGGGCCGGCATGAAATTCGGCTCCGGCCTGCACAGGGTGCCGACCAGCGATGCCGACTGGAACCGTCAGCCGGTGCCGGGCGAAGGCGAGGCGATCCGCAACCTGTTTTCGCCGCCGATTGCCCGTATCGAGGAGTACAAGGTCACCGAAGTGGTCACCTGCGCCTACACCTTCACCGCCGACGAGAAATTCCTGGCTCACCAGAAAGGCAGATGCCTGGTCGTCTCGGCCTGCTCCGGCCACGGCTACAAGTTCGGCGCGGCAGTCGGCAGAAGGGTTGCGGCCTGCGTCGGCAACGGCGATGTCGACGGCCTGAAGAAATGGCTCAGGGCGGAGGTGGCCTGAGCGCTAATACTGGCAATGCCTCGGAATATGCGCGCGGCGCCAGCTGGATGAGCCCTCCCTGACCACCACGCGGCGGGCCACTGTCTGATAAGACGCCGGAATGTCGATGATGCGCCGTTGCTCCGGCCGCACCAGCACTTCTTCGGCGACGTCCTCGTACTCGGCGGGGAGGACAACGCGCCGCCGGCGTTCCGGCTCAACCACGACGATTTCGGCCACGCGTTCATAGCGCGCCCTGTGCCTGACCTTGCACAGCACCTTGCGGCCATCGATGATGCGCCATTCCCAGGAATAGCCGCCGTCATCGACCCTCACGGTGCGGTAGATAGTGCGGGTGATGGCGGGCACGATCTCGTAGCTGACGCGCGCCGGTGCGATCTGCACCACGCGCTCGCGCGTCCCGTAGATTGGCGCCTCGTATTCCACCTGCTGGCCGGCTGGGCTGACGAGCACGTCCTCGTAGACGGTGTCGTAGACGGCCGGCCGATTGACCTGCTCATAGCATTCGACCGCGCGTCCGCCGGCCGCCGTTTCGGACGCCATGCCGAATACGGCGATGCTGGTAAGGGCCAAGGATGCAACTTTCTTGATCATCGCACTCCCCCTGTTTGAACTGCGTGAAGCGAGTTCAACGTTGAATTGTAGGGTAAGCCGTGGCCGGAAAAAGCGGTTTCACCACTTTTCGTTAAGCGATGCGGTTAAGAAACTGCTAAACAACGGCCAAGCATGAGCGCCCCTTCCCACGGCAGAAGAGGGGCTGCCGGCACGGCGACAGGCGAAACTGGTTTGGAAACCTTGATTCGACTTAACCGGATGGCTAGGAGAGGCGGCCTTGCGCTAGGGTGAGCCGGCATCCTATTTACACAATAACGATCCAGAACCGATTCTGCCCGATTGCAAATCTCCGGCGCCGGAATCCCATCCTCAAAAAGGGATAGTCCATGAAGAACCCCGTCGAAACCTACATGAACCTCGTTCCGATGGTGGTCGAACAGACCAATCGCGGCGAGCGGGCCTACGACATTTTCTCGCGGCTCCTCAAGGAGCGCATCATTTTCATCACCGGCCCGGTCGAGGATGGCATGGCGACGCTGGTCTGCGCGCAGCTGCTGTTCCTCGAGGCGGAGAATCCGAAGAAGGAAATCAACCTCTATATCAACTCGCCCGGCGGCGTCGTCACCTCCGGCATGGCGATCTATGACACGATGCAGTTCATCAAGCCTGCCGTGTCGACGCTCTGCATCGGTCAGGCCGCCTCGATGGGCTCGCTGCTCTTGACGGCGGGCCACAAGGACATGCGCTTCGCCACGCCGAACGCCCGCATCATGGTCCACCAGCCTTCCGGCGGCTTCCAGGGCCAGGCTTCCGACATCGAGCGTCATGCCCAGGACATCATCAAGCTGAAGCGCCGCCTCAACGAGGTTTACGTCAAGCACACCGGCAAGAGCTACGATGAGATTGAAAAAACGCTCGACCGTGACCATTTCATGACTGCCGACGAGGCCAGGGATTTCGGCCTCATCGACAAGGTCATTTCGTCACGTGAGCCGGTCGAAGGTATTGCCTTATAGGCCCGCGGTGGCCCCGCGGTGGCAATGAGTGGCGGGATCACGCGCTTTTGGCGCAGCTTGCGGCATTTCGGCCACAATTGGCTGTTCCCTCGACGGGTGCAATTGCCTACGTTAAGGCTATGTTGATTTTGGACGGCTTAGCTTTGCGTGGGGTTGTTCGAATCATTGCCCCGTTTTCCGATTTGTGTTTCGTACGGAATGCGTTGCGGGAGCCGGGGCACTGGCGGCAGCGGATTCCCGCGATAGATTGAATATGCGCCCTTTCAACCAGACCATCGGCGGGCGGCCATGAAAGGACAGGAAAATGAGCAAGGTCGGCAACAACAGCGGTGATTCCAAGAACACGCTTTATTGCTCGTTTTGCGGCAAAAGCCAGCACGAAGTGCGCAAGCTGATCGCCGGGCCGACGGTGTTCATCTGCGACGAATGCGTCGAACTGTGCATGGACATCATCCGCGAGGAGAACAAGACCTCGATGGTGAAGTCGCGCGAGGGCGTGCCGACCCCGCAGGAAATCCTCAAGGTTCTCGACGACTACGTCATCGGCCAGCCCTACGCCAAGCGCGTGCTGTCGGTGGCCGTCCACAACCACTACAAGCGCCTCGCCCATGCCGGCAAGAACAACGACGTCGAACTGGCGAAGTCTAACATCCTGCTGATCGGCCCGACCGGCTGCGGCAAGACGTTGCTGGCGCAGACGCTGGCCCGCATCATCGACGTCCCCTTCACCATGGCCGACGCGACGACGCTGACCGAGGCCGGCTATGTCGGCGAGGACGTCGAGAACATCATCCTGAAGCTGTTGCAGTCGGCCGACTACAATGTCGAGCGCGCCCAGCGCGGCATCGTCTATATCGACGAGATCGACAAGATCTCGCGCAAGTCGGACAACCCCTCGATCACCCGCGACGTCTCGGGTGAGGGCGTGCAGCAGGCACTTTTGAAGATCATGGAAGGCACTGTCGCCTCCGTGCCGCCGCAGGGCGGCAGGAAGCATCCGCAGCAGGAATTCCTGCAGGTCGACACCGCCAACATCCTGTTCATCTGCGGTGGCGCTTTCGCCGGCCTGGACAAGATCATCTCGGATCGCGGCAGGAAGACCTCGATCGGTTTCGGCGCCATCGTCGCTTCGCCCGAGGATCGCCGCACCGGCGATGTTTTCCGCCTGGTCGAGCCTGAGGATCTGTTGAAGTTCGGCCTCATTCCCGAGTTCGTCGGCCGTCTGCCTGTCCTGGCGACGCTGGAGGATCTCGACGAGCCGGCACTGATCCAGATCCTGACCGAGCCGAAGAACGCGCTGGTCAAGCAGTATCAGCGGCTGTTCGAGATGGAGAATGTCGACCTGACCTTCCACGAGAACGCGCTCTCGGCGATCGCCAAGCGCGCCATCGAGCGCAAGACCGGCGCGCGCGGCCTGCGTTCGATCATGGAAGCGATCCTGCTCGACACCATGTTCGAGCTGCCAGCGCTGGAAGGCGTGCGCGAAGTGGTTATTTCGGAAGAGGTGGTGTCAGGCAACGCCCGGCCGCTCTACATCTATTCCGAGCAGAAGGAAAAGAAGGGCAACGTCAGCGCCTGACGTGAGCCGGCAGTGGATTTTTCCGAAACGGCGCCGCAGGGCGCCGTTTTGCTGTCGCACACCGCGTGTGGCGCCGCGTAATGGCTGCGGATTGGAGGGACGGACCGTGTTGACCCTTGATCTTTACCCGCCGTGCCTCCAACTAAAGGCAGAAGGCCGTGGTGCCGAATTCTGTGCTGTAAAACTCCCGTCACAAACGGTGGTAGGCGGAACGATCCCCGGTCGTTAATATGAGATTCGCGGTTGGCCGATTGGCGGCCGCGACATGAAAGGTTGGACAATGGCCAAATTATCCAAGGCTCCCAGCGACGGCGTCTTCGCAGTCCTCCCACTGCGCGACATCGTGGTGTTCCCGCACATGATCGTTCCGCTCTTCGTCGGGCGTGAAAAGTCGATCAAGGCGCTGGAAGAAGTGATGGGTCAGGAAAAGCAGATCCTGCTTGCGACCCAGATGAATGCCGCCGACGACGATCCGGAGCCCGATGCCATCTTTGACATCGGCACGCTCGCCAATGTGCTGCAATTGCTGAAACTGCCGGACGGCACCGTGAAGGTGCTGGTCGAAGGTGCCTCGCGCGCGAAAATCGTCGCGTTCACCGACCGTCCCGATTTCCATGAAGCCCGTGCTGCGGCGCTGGTCGAACCGGATGAGGAAGAGGTCGAGGTCGAGGCGCTGGCCCGTTCCGTCGTCACCGACTTCGAGAACTACGTCAAGCTGAACAAGAAGATCTCGCCCGAAGTGGTGGGTGCCGCCAGCCAGATCGACGACTATTCCAAGCTCGCCGACACGGTCGCTTCGCATCTTGCCATCAAGATCCCCGAGAAGCAGGAGATGCTCGCCACGCTGTCCGTCAAGGAACGGCTGGAAAAGGCGATGGGCTTCATGGAAGCCGAAATCTCGGTGCTGCAGGTCGAGAAGCGCATCCGCTCGCGCGTCAAGCGCCAGATGGAGAAGACGCAGCGCGAATACTACCTCAACGAGCAGATGAAGGCGATCCAGAAGGAGCTCGGCGAGGGCGAGGACGGCCGCGACGAGGCCGCCGAGATCGAGGCGCGCATCAAGAAGACCAAGCTTTCCAAGGAGGCCCGCGAAAAGGCGGAAGCCGAACTGAAGAAGCTGCGGACGATGTCGCCGATGTCGGCTGAATCGACCGTCGTGCGCAACTATCTCGATTGGCTGCTGTCGATCCCGTGGGGCAGGAACTCCAAGGTCAAGCAGGATCTGGCCTTTGCCCAGAACGTGCTCGATACCGACCATTTCGGCCTCGACAAGGTCAAAGACCGCATCGTCGAATACCTCGCCGTGCAGAGCCGTCAGAAGAAGCTGAAGGGGCCGATCCTGTGCCTCGTCGGACCTCCCGGCGTCGGCAAGACCTCGCTCGGCAAGTCGATCGCCAAGGCGACCGGCCGTGAGTTCATCCGCATGGCGCTGGGCGGCGTGCGCGACGAGGCCGAAATCCGCGGTCACCGCCGCACCTATATCGGCTCGATGCCCGGCAAGGTCATCCAGTCGATGAAGAAGGCGAAGAAATCCAACCCGCTCTTCCTGCTCGACGAGATCGACAAGATGGGCCAGGATTTCCGCGGCGATCCGTCATCGGCTTTGCTCGAGGTGCTCGATCCCGAGCAGAACTCGACGTTCATGGACCATTACCTCGAGGTCGAATACGACCTGTCGAGCGTGATGTTCGTGACGACGGCGAACACGCTGAACATCCCTGCGCCCTTGATGGACCGCATGGAGATCATCCGTATCGCCGGTTACACCGAGGACGAGAAGATCGAAATCGCCAAGCGTCACCTGATGCCCAAGGTGATCCGCGACCACGCGTTGCAGCCGAAGGAATTCTCCGTCGGCGAGGACGCGATCCGCGGCATCATCCAGACCTACACCCGTGAAGCGGGCGTCAGGAGCCTGGAGCGCGAGCTGATGAAACTCGGGCGCAAGGCGGTGACCGAGATCCTGAAGACGAAGAAGAAGACGATCAACATCACGGCGGACAATCTTGCCGATTATCTTGGTGTTCCGCGCTTCCGCTTCGGCCAGGTCGAGAGCGACGATCAGGTCGGCGTGGTCACCGGGCTCGCCTGGACGGAAGTCGGCGGCGAGCTGTTGACGGTGGAAGGTGTCATGATGCCCGGCAAGGGCCGCATGACAGTGACCGGCAATCTGCGCGACGTTATGAAGGAATCGATTTCGGCGGCGGCGTCCTATGTCCGCTCGCGGGCCATCGATTTCGGCGTCGAGCCGCCGCTGTTCGACAAGCGCGATATCCACGTCCACGTGCCGGAAGGCGCAACGCCCAAGGACGGACCGTCGGCTGGCGTGGCGATGGCGACGGCGATCGTCTCGGTGCTGACCGGAATCCCGGTCAAGGCCGATGTGGCGATGACCGGCGAGATCACGCTGCGCGGCAGGGTGCTGCCGATCGGCGGCCTCAAGGAGAAGCTGCTTGCCGCACTTCGCGGCGGCATCAAGAAGGTACTGATCCCGGAAGAGAACGCCAAGGATCTGGCGGAGATTCCGGAGAACGTGAAGAGCGGCATGGAGATCATTCCGGTCTCACGGGTTGGCGAAGTGTTGCGCCATGCGCTGGTGCGCATGCCGGAACCGATCCAGTGGGTTGAACCCGTCAATGCGCCGGCCGTGGTCGATGTCGGGGACGAAGCTGGTAAATCGCTGGCGCATTAGCTCTTGCTAAAGTTGCAATGCACAAAGAGAGAGCCGGGCCTTGAGCCCGGCTTTTTCATGTGAAGAACCCCGGATTTCCGGGCTTTTTTCAACTTTCGTGGCGCTTTTCGACTTGGTTGCCGGAGCGCTTCTTTCTAAAGTCCGTTTCCTGCCGGATGAGTCGAGTGTTCCGGTTTTCTCATGGAAGGGAATTTTTATGAACAAGAACGAACTGGTGTCCGCTGTCGCCGATGCCGCGAGTATTTCGAAGGGTGACGCGCAGTCGGCGGTTGATGCGGTGTTTTCCGTCATCACCGGCGAACTGAAAAAGGGCGGCGATGTCCGGCTTGTCGGCTTCGGAAATTTCACCGTGTCACAACGCGCCGCGTCGACCGGCCGCAATCCGCAGACCGGTGCGGAAGTGAAGATCCCGGCGCGCACCGTGCCGAAGTTCTCGGCCGGCAAGGGCCTCAAGGACGCGGTCAACTAAGCGCTTCCTTAAGTCTTTCAGAGAAAAGAAAAGCCGGTATATCCGGTTTTTCTTTTCTGTGCCCGCAACGTCGTTGGAAAGGCGGCACTATGCCGTCGGCGCATCCGCGCGCATCAAGCCTTCTGTCTTGAGATCGGCCCACAGCGCCGATGGCGGTTTCGCGTCGAGCAGCGAGCGATTGCTTTCGACTTCGCCCGGCCGCTGGCCGCCGGGGATTACCGAGACGACGGAAGGATGCAGCAGCGGGAACTGCAGCGCCGCCTCGATCAGGCGCACGCCGTGGCGCTTGCAGACGGCCTCGATGCGGGTGACGCGGTCGATGATGTCCTGCGGCGCCTCCGAATAGTTGTAGTAGGCGCCGGGCTTCGGCCCGGTTGCCAGGATGCCGGAATTGTACGGCCCGCCGAGAACGATGCCGATGCCGCGTTGCTGGCATAGCGGCAGGAAAGACTGCAGCGCTTCCTGCTCCAGCAGCGTGTAACGCCCGGCAAGCAGGAACAGATCGAAATCGCCGCGCTCGGCCAGCGTCTGGGCAACCTGCCACTCGTTTATGCCGCCGCCGAACGCCTTGATCACGCCCTGGTCGCGCAATGCCAGCAATCCGTAGTAGCCGGAGCTCATGAATTCCTGAATGCGCTGGTCCGAGGCTTCCTTGCTGCCATGGGTGAAGATGTCGACATCATGCACGAAGAGGATGTCGATGCGGTCAACGCCGAGCCGTTCCAGCGAGGCTTCGAAGGAGCGCATGACGCCGTCATAGCTGTAATCGTAGACCTCGCGGCGCGATGGGGTGTCGAAGAATTTGCCGATGCCGGTGCGCTGTTCCGGCGGGCAGGCGCGCATGATGCGCCCGACTTTGCTGGACAGCACGTAGTCGTCACGCTTCTTCGAACGCAGGAACGGATTGAGCCGCGTTTCGGCAAGGCCCAGCCCATAGAGCGGCGCGGTGTCGTAGTAGCGGCAGCCGACCCGCCATGCCGCCTCCAGCGTAGCATTGGCATCCTCATCGGATACGGCGCGATAAAGATTGCCGAGCGGCGCAGTGCCGAAGCCGAGCTCGGTGAAGGTGATGCCGCCATTGCCGATGCGGTCGAAATGCCGTGTCTTCATATGCTGCCGTTTCCTCATTTGCGATTTGCCGTGACACTATCACGGCTGTGGCGCATCAAAAGCACTGCGTGTCGTTGGACACCGATTTTCGCGGTGATAGCATGAGTGAAAACAAGCTGTTCGGGGCAGATGTGACTGAGATATTCAAATGGTTCTCCGGCACCGGCAAGCTGGTGCAAATGTCATGACGGACGCCGGCGAAAACCTGTTTGGGATTGCGCTGAGCGAGCTTGGCACCGTGCTGGAGCGTATCGACGCAAGCCGCATCGACGCGGCTTGCGCCATCCTGGCTGGCGCGAAAAAGATCGTCACCTATGGCTGCGGCCGCGAGGCGCTGCAGGTCCAGGGTTTTGCCATGCGGCTCTACCATCTCGGTCTGCCGGTGTCGGTCGTCGGCGACATGAGCACGCCGCCGCTGGGCGAGGGCGATGTCTTCCTCGCCAGTTCCGGCCCGGGTGAGACGTCGACGGTGCTGACCTTGATGCAGGTCGCGCGCGAGGCCGGTGCCACAGTCCTGCTGCTCACCGCACAAGCCGACAGCACTGCCGCGAAGCTGGCCGATTTCACACTGCTTATCCCGGCTCAGACCATGGCCGACGACCAGGGCCCTGAAAAGACATCCGTCCTGCCGATGGGCTCGGTTTTCGAAGGCGCGCTGTTCGTCCTCTTCGAAGTGATGGTGCTGAAGCTCAGGGATCTGACCGGCGTCTCGCCGGAAGCGATGCGCGCCCGCCACACCAATATGGAGTAGGTGTCATGCGCTACGAATTGATGCTGCCGCACCAGATCCGCAAGGCGATCGCCGAGAACCGGCCGGTCGTGTTGCCGCTCGGTGTGCTCGAATATCACGGCGAGCACATGGCCGTCGGAATGGACACGCTGGCGGTGGTCAAGAGCCTGGAACTGTTCGAAAAAGAAGCCGAGATCGTCATTCTGCCGCCCTTCCATTACGGCGCGGCGAGCTATGCTGTTGCAGCACCGGAGGGCAGTGGTTCGCTGCAGGTCGGCGGCAATGTGCTGGCGCCATTTGCGGAAGAACTGTTCTACAGCCTGCTGCGCATCGGCTTCCGCAACATCCACGCCGTCATTCACCACCAGACCGAAAATTTTGCCGCCGGCATGCCGACCGATCTCGCCTTCAAGGCCGCCGGCCGGCAGGCGATCTTCCGCTTCCTGGAGAAAGAACGTGGCGAAGGCTGGTGGGGCTCTCCGGCTATGGCCGACTATTATGCCGAGCACGCCGAGGGCAGCAATTTCTTCAACTGGGTGCGGGTGCATCCACTGATGCCGGCTTCAATGCACAGCCGGTACCCGTTCGACCATGCCGGCACCGGCGAGACGTCACTGATGCTGGCGCTGTGCCCGGAAGCGGTGGATGCCGGCCGCTTCGCCGACAACACCGGCTGGTACACGGCAAGTGCGCCCGAAGCCTCGGCGGAATTGGGGCAAAAAGGGGTTGCCATGATCCTCGAGCATTTGCGGGCAACACTTTCGGGTTAGCGCGCTTTTCCCTTCTCCCACAACAAGGGGAGAAGGGAGAGCCGGCGCAGTTATTTCACCGCGCCCGCTGTCATGCCCATGATCAGGTAACGCTCGAGCGCGATGCCGATGACGGCGAGCGGTGTGATGGCGGCGGTGGCAAGCGCTGCCATCGACCACCAGTTGATGCCTTGTGAGCCGGTCTGGCTGGCCACCATGACAGGAATGGTCTTTGCGTCGGTCGAGGTCAAAAGCGCGGCGAAGAAATACTCGTTCCAGCACAGCACCATCGCCAGGATGAAGGCGGCGACCATGCCCGGCAGCGCGATCGGCATGACGATGCGCAAGAAGGCGCCCCAGATCGACAGGCCGTCGACGAGTGCTGCCTCCTCCAGCTCCACCGGGATGGAGTTGAACTGGTCGCGCATGATCCAGATGACGATCGGCAACACCATCAGCGTGTAGAGCAGGATCAGCCCGACGCGTGTGTCGAGCAGGCCGACCTCCCGGTAAAGCACGAGGAAGGGCAGGGCCAAAACCACCGGCGGCAGGATCAGCTGCGACAGGAAGAAGAAGGAAATATCCTCGTTCCTGAACCAGGCGAACTTGTAACGATAGCGGGTCAGCCCGTAGGCGGCGAGGCTGCCGATGACGATGGCGAGGGTCGACGCGCCGACCGAAGTGATGACCGAATTCATGAAACGCTTGATGAATTCGTCGCGCACAGTCGACGTCCGAAAGATCGAGTCCGGCGACAGGCCGAGCGAACGCCAGCCCTTCCAGTCGGGCCGGAAGTCGACGAACGGGATCAGATGGCCCTGGGTGACATCGACCGCGGTCTTGAACGAGGTGGTTATCGTCCAATAGATCGGGAACAGGCAGATGAAAGCCCAGAAGATGAGGGCGCCGTAGATGAAGACGCGGTTGGCGACGAAGCTCGCCGGCGAGCGGATTTCGGAGGCGGCAAAGTCGGTGGTTTGAACGCTCATCTTGCCGGCCCGATCAATTGACGTTGCGCACGAAGCGGCTGGCGAACTTCAGCAGCCAGGTCACGAACACGATGATGATGATCAAATAGGCCATCGCCAGCATCGTGCCGTAGCCGACGTTCGAGCGGTCGCGATACTCGCGGTAGATGAAACTGGACACCGAATCGGTCGCGCCGCCCGGCCCGCCGGAGGTGACGGTGATGATGATATCGGCGAGCTTCAGCTTGAAGATGATGCGCAGGATGACCGCTGTCACCGACACCGGCAGCATCAGCGGGAAGGTGACCTGCCAGAAGGTCTGCCAGGCAGTGGCGCCATCGACACGCGCTGCCTCGAGCACCTCGCGCGACATCGCCTGCAGGCCGGCGAGCAGCATGATCATCATGAACGGGATGAACGTCCACGCGTCGAGCACCATGATCGAGATGCGGGCGGTGATCGGGTTGGAGAAGAAGGCCGGGTTTTCCCAACCGAGATGGCGCGCCAGCGTCGCGGCGGGCCCGAAGCGGTATTCCATCAGCGACTTGCCGATCATCCACGACACCGCCACCGGCGACAGCATCAGCGGCATGAGAAACACGACGCGGAAGAATTTTCGTGCCCGGATCTGCGCGTTGAGCAGCAGCGCCAGGCCGAAGGCGATGACATATTCGACGAACACCGCCAGCACGTAGAGCACCATGTTGAACAGCGCATTGCGATAATAGGCGTCGTTCAGCATCTGCCAGAAATTGTCGAGCCCGTTGAACTGCCGTCCGCTGAAGGAACTGAGGTTCCAGTCGGTCAGCGCGATGTAGAAGCCGAACAGCGTCGGGAAGATCACCATGGCAATGGTAAACAGCAGCGCCGGCAGCAGGAACAGCGCGCGCTGGCCGTCCTCGCCGCGCGTCAGTACCTGGCCGATGCCGAGCGCGACACCCCACAGCACATAGGCGTAGACCACCGGCCGCCAGGTCTCGAAGCCGATAGTGTCGACCTCGCTCTTGTAGAGAATTTGCAGCGCGATCACCGCCAGAAGGCCGAGCGTCGCAGCAGCCATCAGAGCCCAGCCAAGCCGTTTGCGGCTCCGCGGTATCAGGTCGGATGGCACGGCGCCTGCCGGCCATTCACTTGTCGACAAAGTCTGGTCAGCCAGGGTCCGGTCAGCCACGCGTTCTTGCCCGTTCACAGGAGACTCGATGACCGGCCGAGCCGGTCGAGGCCAAGTCGGTCAAGGGGAGGTCCGGCGGCTGTGCGCCGCCGAACCAGTTTCACTATCTCAGCCTACATGCCGAGCGAGGCCTTGTAGAGCTTGACCTGTTTGTCGCGGCCGATCTGGTCGGTCAGCTTCTCCCAGGCGGCTGCGATGGCGTCGGCGCCTTCCTGCGCCTTCATCTTGCCGGCAAAGGTGTTGGCCAAAATGTCCTCGGCAGCGCTGTAGTACTGGAAGATGCCGGGGATGCGCGGCTCGATCGCCGCGTTGGGATGGTTGTAGCTGTCGGCTTCCGACTTCAGATACGAGGTGATGAATGCCTCGTCGTAGCCCGCCGCCACCCATTCCGGAATGTTGAAATGCGAGTTGCGATAGGGCTGGAAACCCGACGGATAGGCCGCGCACCAGAGCGACAGGTCCTTGCCGCCGAGATGGGCAGCGGCAGACCATGCCGCCTTCTTCTTCTTTTCGTCGCTGTCGACGCGGGCCATGACATAAACGCCCCAGCCGAGATAGGCGCAGTTCGGCGCATGGTTCGGGCCGCTGGCGAGCTTGTCCCACTGGCCGGTCTTGGAGTTGTAGACATCGTCCGAGCCCGGCAGGATCGAGAAGCCGGTGATGTCGCCGACGACCGAGGAATCGTTGGTCTTGACGTTCGAACCGACGTCGCCCCACCAGGTAACCATCGAACCGGTGCCTGCCAAGAATTGCTGGAAGGCGGTGGTGTTCGGGTCGGCGTTGATCTGGTCGGCAGGTTCGGAGGGCAGGGCATCGATGACGTCCTGGATCGCCCGCACCCATGCCGGATTGTTGACGCGCGGCTTCATCGTGTCGGCATCGAACAGCCAGGCCTTGTCATCGGGATGCTTGGCGTAGGCGCTGGCGCGGCTGCCGAGGAAATAGAAGCCGAAACCGCCCCAGGGCTTGGGCGCATCGAGGTAGCCAAAGACATCCTGGCCCTTCACCTGCTTGCCCTTGAGGAATTTCGTCACCGCCTGCACCTGCTGCCAGGTCTTCGGCACGCCCCATTCGCCTTCTCCGCCGCCGTCCTTCCAGGCCTTGGCGAGGTCGGCATCGGCGAACACGTCGGTGCGGTAGTTGAAGTTATGCGCGTCGCCGTCGACCGTGACGCGATATTGCTTGCCGTCCCAGGTGCCGACCGGCGGCTGCAGATAGGCCACGACATCCTTCATGTCGATCTGGTCCTTGACCCAGTCCGGCATCTCGGAGGTGAGACCCTTGCCGCAGACGTCGCCTTCGAACGGTGCCCCCATTTCGATGATGTCGAAATCGACGGTGCCGGTCGCGATCGACTGCTGCAGGCGGGCGTTGTAGTCAGCCTGCGCCAGGTCGATCCAGTTGATCTTGGCGCCGGTATAGGTCTCCCACGGCTTCAGGAAGCCGCGAAACAGCACATTGTGCAGGTTCTGGTTGTTGAGCCCCATGAAGGTGAGTTCGACACCGGCGAATTCGCCTTCCTTGACATTGGCCTTGGTGGCGCCAAGGCAAAGCTCGCCGACCTGCTGGAAGTCGGCATCGGTCGGCTGACCCTTGCCGACACCCGGGATCTGCAGGATCTGCGCACGCAGGTCGTCGGCGGCCGCAGCCGTGCGCGTCAGCGCACCAAGTCCGGCGCTTGAGGCCGCCGCGAGGGCGGCCATGCTGGCCGCTCCCTTCAGCACGTCGCGGCGGGTGGCCCCGGCGCGGACAAGTTGGTTATAAAGGCTGACTTTCATTTCGTTCCTCCCAGAAGGTCAATTGTGAATTGGTTCAGATGGTGGAGCGCCGATTATGTTCCCCAACGACAGCGACTCCCGTAAATAGCGGCCCGAATTCTCCCTCCCGCGACGCTTGGCATTCAGTGCCGGACAAGCGTACCGGTGCGCCCGGAACAGGGTCATAAGCCGGACACTGTCACTATTCGCACAACGAAGTGCGGTGTCAACGTGAATGGGTTTTTTATCTATAAGAGACTGACTTGCCCTCGCCGTTTGCGTTGTTTAGCTTCACGGCAACTGAAGGGGGAATGATGGCTCAAGTCGCGATCCGCAATGTGGCCAAGGCGTTCGGAACCGTCAAGGTTCTGCACGATGTCAGCGTCGACATCGCCGACGGGCAGTTCGTGGTGCTGGTCGGGCCTTCCGGCTGCGGCAAGTCCACGCTGCTGAGGATGGTGGCCGGGCTGGAAACGGTCTCCGGCGGCACCATCGCCATCGGCGAGCGCGTCGTCAACCATCTGCCGCCGGCCAAGCGCGACATCGCCATGGTGTTCCAGAACTACGCGCTCTATCCGCACAAGACGGTCGAGCAGAACATGGCCTTTGCTCTCAAGCTGCGCAAAACCGACCCGGCGGTGGTCACTGAGCGGGTTAAGCGCGCCGCCGACATCCTCGACCTCAATCCCTACCTCAAGCGCTATCCGCGCCAGCTCTCTGGCGGCCAGCGCCAGCGCGTCGCCATGGGCCGCGCCATCGTGCGCAACCCGCAGGTGTTCCTCTTCGACGAGCCGCTCTCCAATCTCGACGCCAAGCTGCGTGTCCAGATGCGCACCGAGATCAAGGAACTGCATCAGCGGCTGAAGACCACCACCATCTACGTCACCCACGACCAGATCGAGGCCATGACCATGGCCGACAAGATCGTGGTGATGCGCGACGGTCGCATCGAACAGGTCGGCGCGCCGCTGGAATTATTCGACCGGCCGGCCAACCTGTTTGTCGCCGGCTTCATCGGCTCGCCCTCGATGAACCTGCTCAAGGGCGTCGTGCGCAAGGGCGACAAGCCCGTCGTCGAGATCGCCGGGACGCCGTTCCCGATTGCGGCGACCAGTGCCGTCGAGGATGGCCGTAATGTCGTCTACGGCGTGCGGCCCGAGCATCTCGAAATCCATCCCGATGGTGTTCCGGCGAAGATTTCGGTGGTCGAGCCGACCGGTTCCGAGACTTTGGTGTTCCTGCGCTTCGGCGAGGGCGAGATGGTGGCGCTGTTCCGTGAGCGCCACGACTTCAAGCCGGGCGACACACTGCACCTGAAACCGCGGCTCGACCAGGTGCATCTCTTCGACGCAGAGACCGGCAAGCGTCTCTGATTTCGCCCCAGCAAACTTCGCGAGGAATACCATGCTCAAAGGAATCAATCCGCTGCTCAATGCCGATGTGCTGCAGGCGCTGCGGGCGATGGGCCACGGTGACGATCTGATTATCGCCGACACCAATTTCCCGTCCGATTCGGTGGCGCGCCAGACCGTGCTTGGCCGGCTGCTGCGCATCGATGCGTCGGCGGCCGACGTGGTCAAGGCGGTACTGTCGCTCTATCCGCTGGACACCTTCGTCGACGACGCGGCCGCGCGCATGGAGATCGTCGGCAAGCCGGACGACATTCCCGCCGTGCAGCAGGAAGTGCAAAAAGAGATCGATGCCGCCGAGGGCAAGGCCTGGCCGATGATCTCGGTCGAGCGCTACGCCTTCTACGAACGCGCCAAGAAGGCCTATTGCGTCATCCAGACCGGCGAGCGCCGCTTCTATGGCTGTTTTGCGTTCCGCAAGGGCGTCGTGCCACCGGATGCGGAGTAGCGGCATGCCGGCGAAACCGATCGTCATGAAGCCGGTTGTCATATTGGGCGTCTTCGTCGCCGATACGGCCTACCGCGCCGCCCGCCAGCCGCGCATGGGCGAGACGATCCTGGGCACGTCCTTCACGCTCGGCCCAGGCGGCAAGGGCTCGAACCAGGCGGTGGCAGCCGGCCGGCTCGGCGCCGATGTCACCTTCCTTACCCGCCTCGGCGTCGATCCCTTTGCCGATATGGCGAGACAGACCTGGTCGCACGCCGGCGTGAAGAGCGCCGTCATCGACACGCCGGAAAGCTACACCGGTGCCGCCTATATCTTCATCGAGGAGACGAGCGGCAACAACGCGATCATCGTCAGCCCTGGTGCGGCGATGCTGATCTCGCCCGCCGATATCGAGGCAAATGCCGGCCTGATCCGCGCGGCCGGCGTTTTCGTCACCCAGCTCGAACAGCCGATCGAGGCGGCGCTGGGGGCGCTGGAGATCGCGCGCGGGGCAGGGGTGACCACCATCCTCAACCCGGCGCCGGCGGCCAAGATTCCGGACCGTATCTATACGCTTTGCGACTATGTCACGCCGAACGAAACCGAGGCCGAGGAACTGACCGGCATCAAGGTGTCCTCCATCGACGATGCCCGCCGTGCCGCTGACAGCCTGCTGGAGAAAGGTGTTGGCGCTGTCATCGTGACGCTCGGCGAAAAGGGCGCGCTGCTGCACACGGCCGACCGTTCCGAGCATGTCGCAGCGGTCGCCGCCGGCCCGGTCATCGAGACCACGGGTGCGGGCGACGCCTTCAATGGCGGCCTGGCTGCGGCGCTGTCGAGGGGGATGGAACCCCTGCAGGCGGTGCGCTTCGCTTGCGCCGTCGCAGGCATTTCGGTGACGCGCCCAGGCACCGCGCCGTCCATGCCGACGCTGCAGGAGGTCGAGGCGCTGCTCGCCGAGGGGTGAAGCCCGGCACTGCGGGATGAGACTGTAAGCGGGAGCGAATGGGTTAGACCCGACTCTTGTCCGAGAAGCTATTGTCTTCTGGCTCGACCACAAACAGGCGGGCAGGTCGATGGATGAGGATCAATGCCAGAATTCGAAAGGAATGGACCTAGACTGAGTCACGAAAGAAGATGATTTTTGACAAATCAACGTCGACATTTCTCCGACATCAAGGGGACGTGACCCCAAAGGAGAAATGGCGCGAGTGACGGGGCTCGAACCCGCGACCTCCGGCGTGACAGGCCGGCACTCTAACCAACTGAGCTACACCCGCGCATGGACGAGCACGTGTCAGCCGTGTTCGTCGTTGGGGCGGTGGATAAGGGGTAAGCCACCGGGTGTCAAGCGGACCCGGACAGCATAACAGCAAACAGGAGAAGGTTTTTTGACAAGCCGAACTTTGTTGCCGAAACCGGCTCCCGGCCAAGCCACTCGCCGCTCATTTGGCCTTGCGAAGCCGGTCTTAACTGCTTAAAGGTCCGGCCCGGGGCGGGCGATTAGCTCAGTTGGTAGAGCGCTTCGTTTACACCGAAGATGTCGGCGGTTCGAGCCCGTCATCGCCCACCATTTTCCTCGATGTGTTCAGTTTGGGCTACCCCGCTCAAGCTGATCGCCCAGGTGAGACGCATCCGACCACTGTGCTACTCGGACTTTGGTCTGATTCAAACTGTCTTTCCGCAGGGACTTAAGTCTGATCTGCTTGCCTCTCATGAGGGAAACGATTGCCGAAAGCTACAACTTGCAGTATCTCAATTGCGTATGGGTATGGGCGGGAGCGAAAATATTCCTGGATGGCTTGCGAGTCATCTTCCGGACGATCCCGTGATCGCAGGCGATCTCGCGGATAAGATATCGAAGGAAGCTGAAAAAAACCGGCTTCCAGGCGAACGGGTTGTGAAGACAACCCGTAACGAAGAAGACACCTTCAAGAAAGAACAAGTCGAAGCTTATCCCGACGCCGCGGTTGCAGGAGTCTTTGCCAGCGGTTCATTCCTCGCCCTGTTGGTATTAGCCATTTATCTGCTTTATGTGCTCTCGATTGTGGCCGGGGGAACGGTCGCGGATGTTCCCCTGCCGCCCATACTGAACTAGTAGACGCTCCGCCAACTCGAATTAGCCCCGCACCGTGTTGATGCTGGTGACTTTCGTGTCTGCGGTGGAGCACGCGACGAAGGTTTCGTTCCCGCGGCAAAGATGTTCACGCGGGGCAACTGGCTGCTGCAGAACGGCAGCATTGTACTTCCATAGGCCTCCCGGTTCTTTGCAACTTGGGCGATTGGCTTGTCGCAGATCAGCCTGCAATCGCCGGAGCGTGAGCAATCCGTTTCGCCACATAAACACAACGCTTCGATGAATCAGCGTCCTGCACCACCTCAAATCCAATCGCCTTGTAGAACCTTAGCGCACCATCGTTCTCCGGCATGACTTCGAGGTGGATGCCGGTCGAGCCGCTCGCGGCAAGCCCCTGCTCGAGGAAGGCCATCGCGCGCCTGCCGATGCCTTTCCCGCGCGCTTGCGGCAACAGGTCGATATGGCCATGCGACGGATAGGCGGTCAGCGCAGGCGGAACAGCGAAATCGGGATGATGGACCCGATGCCGCGCCCAGTCGCTGCCGCGCCAGCGCGAGCTGTCGGGTCCCGGGTCTGCCACGCGCCGCTGAAGGTCGGGATACCAGTCTGATGCCAGGCTGGCATTGAAAGCGCTCGTATCGGCCGCGCCAAGCAGGTAGCCGGCCGCACCTGCGGGACTATCGATAATGAAGGCCAGCTCGGGTTCGAGCACCTGGTAGGGAATAGTGTAGAGGAGGCCGAGCAGTTCCGGGTCGTCCTCGCGGCCGCTGGCGTCCTTGCCGGCATCGCCGGTCTTGAGACAGATCATCGCAAGTGCTGCATGATCGGCGGTGGTCGCCCGGCGCAGGAAGAAACCGCCGCCGAAATCGAGGATCATGGCGGCAGCAGCCGGAAATCCTTGCCCTCGGGCAAAAGCTGCCCGCCGTCGACGATGATGGTCGTGCCCGTGATGTAGCTGGCATCGTCAGAGGCCAGGAACAGGAAGGCATTGGCCACATCGCGAGGGCTGCCGAGACGGCCGAGCGGGATGGCGTCTTCCATGTTCTTGATGAAGGCCGCACCGCGATGCTGCTCTATGCCTTCAGTGAGGATGTTGCCGGGCTCGACGCCGTTGACTGTAATGCCGTAGCCCGAGAATTCGAGCGCAGCCGAACGGATCAGCCCATTGATGCCGGCCTTGGTCGCTGAATAATGGCCGTGGCCGGGGCTGGTGACATGCGGGCCGGTGATCGAGGAGGTGAACAGCATGCGGCCAAAATGCTGTGCCTTCATTGGCACCAGTGCGGCGCGAGCAGCGATGAAGCTGCCGCGCAAGTTTACCGCCATGACCCGGTCCCAATCGTCGGGACTGGTGTTTTCCAGCAATTGCCAGGGATAGATTCCGGCATTCTGCACCATGATGTCGAGCCGGCCGTGACGGTCGAGCGCCAGTGCAACAGCAGCCTCGGCATCAGCCATCTGCGAGATGTCGGTGCGGATGAAGGCGGCGCCGAGTTCGTTCGCGGTCGCTTGCCCCGCCTCGGCCTCGGTGTCGGCCAGGACCAGCTTCGCGCCCTCTTCGGCAAAACGCTGTGCGATGCCCTTGCCGATGCCACGTGCGCTGCCGACGATCAGCGCGACTTTGTCTTCCAGACGGCCGGTCATGCCAGCCTCTGGCGAATGGTCTGCTTGAACGCGTCGAGCAGCACGGCGGCGAGCACCAGCAGGCCGTGGATCACCTGGGTGAAGTTGGCCGGCAGGCCCATCAAATTGATCGCCGTGTTGATGGCCGAGAGCAGCAGCACGCCGGCATAGACGCCGGGCAAGGTGCCGACGCCGCCCTTCAGGCTGACGCCGCCGATGACGACCGCGGCGAAGGCATTGAACAACAGGCCGACGCCGAGATTAGCTGTCGCGCCGGAGGTGCGGATCGCCAGCACCCAGCCGGCAAGGCCGGCAATGGCGCCGGCAAGGACAAAGGCTATGACAAGGTTGCGGTTGACGCGGATGCCGGCGCGGAAGGTCGCCGTCTCGTTGCCGCCGATCATGACCAGGTGCCGGCCGAAGGGCGTCTTGGCCATGATCAGCGAGAACACCACGAAACACGCAATGGCGATCCAGGCTGTCAGCGGCAGGCCACCCAGGCGCTGGATGCCGAACCAGCGGATCGCCGGCGCAAGGTCCTGCGCCGAGCGGCCGCCGGAGATGACCAGCACCAGGCCGCGCACCCAGATGTAAGACGCCAGGGTGATGATGAAGGCGCTCATCTTGACCCTGACCACCAGGTAGCCGTTGAAGGCGCCGATGAGGCCGCCGACCGCAAGCGCGATGAGCAGCGAAACTGGAACCATCAGCCATTGCGGCTGCAACTGGATGCCGAGGCCGATGCCCGATGAGCAGAACAGGATGCCGACCGCCATGGCGCTGAGCGCCGCCACCGATTCGACCGACAGGTCCATATGGCCGGCGATGATGACCAGCGCCAAGCCGATCGACATGACGCCGAGCACGCTCGACGCCTCGATGATGTTGGCAAAAATGCCGAGCTGAAAATAGTTCGGGATGAGGATGGAAAAGACCACCAGCACGAAGACCAGCATGAACCAGACAAGATTGTCGAGGATGAACTCGAGGGTTTGGCGCGTGCGGGGGTTCATCTGCGGATCCGGTTGGCGCATGACCCCGAAAACCATTCGTTCTTCGGAAAGATCAGGCGCGGTTGAAAATTGCTGCAGCATCCCCGTGCGCGTCCGTTTGAACGCACCGGGGCTGCAGGGCTGGGCTCCGGGCCGGCAATGGCCCGGAGCTTCTGGCGAGTTTGCTATTCGACCGGCTTTATGGTTTCGGTCGGCGGCTTCATGTTGCCCCAGAAGGCAGGGTTATCGACATTTTCCTTGGTGATCGCAGCGCCGGGGATCTTGATGTTCGGCCCCCACGCTTCTTTGGTCAGGGTCGATTTCAGGCCAAGCACATCATATTCGCCGGGCTTGATCTCCTGCTTGTTGACCACCTTGTCCATGAACATGGCGACCGCCGCGGCCTGGGCATAGAGCGGCTGCTCGACTTCGACGTTGAGCCAGCCCTTGCGGATCAGGTCGAGGCCGACCGGAGCGCCGTTCGAGCTCATCAGCATGACGTCGCCCGGTTTCTTGCCGGCGGCCTCGAGCGAGGCGACGGCAGCGACCGAAAGATGCGCTGCATGGCTGAAGATCAGGTCGATGTCGGGGTTGGCGAGCAGCTGGTCGTTCACGATGGTCCCGGCTGCATCCGCCGCCCATTGCATGGCCGGCAGCGAGATGATCTTGACGTCCGGGAACGCCTTCATCTTCTCCTCGAAACCCTTCTGGATATCGAGCGTGTAGGGGTCGCCCGGATCGCCGAGCACCTGCAGGATCTTGCCCTTCACCGAGCCGTTTTTCGCGGTCAGGAGCTTTTGCGCCTGGTCGGCGGCGACGTAGCCGATCTCGACGGTTCCGGCCACCGAGGTGAAGTCGGACGGGGTCGAGGTGATCTGGCGGTCGAACTCGACGACCGGGATGCCGGCGGCGCGGGCGGCCTCGATCGACGGTTTCAGCGCATTGAAATCGACGGCGGCAAGAATGATCGCCGACGGCTTCAGCGCGATGACGTCGTTCATCTGCGATTGCTGAGCGTCGGTCTTGTTGTCGGCGTTCAGCGTCTTCATCTCGTAGCCGACCTGCTTCAGGAACAATTCCAGCGCGCTCACCGAGCCGGTCTGGAACTCATCGAGCAATGTCGGCACCATGTAGTAGACGGTGCCCTTGGACTGGGCGAATGCCGGCGTGAGCGTGGCAAAGGCCAGTGCCAGGATACCGAAGACGGAAAGAAGTATTTTCTTCATGTCGTTCGCTCCTCTTGCGCCGGACCCCTCGTTTGTCCCTCAGTTCGTCGGTCCGGCACCGGCGAGCGTCTCTCCGGTGATCATGTTGATCACCGCGTCGGGACTTGTTTTGTTGCGTGCGACGTCGCCCGCCACGACGCCTTGCCGGATCACCACGATCCGATCGGCGACCTGGAAGGCCTGTTGCATGATATGAGTGATTATGACGACGCCGATGCCCTGGCTCGCCACCTGGCGGATCATGTCGAGGCCGCGCCGCGTCTGCTCGACGCCAAGCGCTGCGAACGGCTCGTCGAGAAGCACCAGCTTGCCGCCGAAATGCACGAACCGGTTGAGCTCGATGGCCTGTCGCTGACCGCCCGAGAGGTGCTCGACATTGGTGCGAAGCGAGGGAATGCGGGTGCCCGCGCTTGCCAAGGCTTTTTGCACCACCTGCTCCATGGCGCGCTCGTCGAGCACTGGAATGCCGAGAACCTTCCTCGTGATCTCACGGCCCATGAAGAAATTGGCGACCACGTCGACATTGGTGCAAAGCGACAGGTCCTGGTAGACCGTCTCGATCCCCGCGGCCTTGGCCTCGGCGGGGGATTTGGCGAGGAATTCCTTGCCTTCGAACAGCATGCGGCCGGAGGACGGCTCCAGGCCGCCGGCAATGATCTTGACCAGCGTCGATTTGCCGGCGCCGTTGTCGCCCAGAAGCGCCACCACTTCGCCCTTGTCGATCGAAAAGCTGATGCCTTTCAGCGCTTCGATGGCGCCGTAATTCTTGGCTACGTTGTCGAGCACCAGCAGCGGTTCGCTCATGCTGCGATCCCCTTGTTATGCAAGAGATCCCGACCGCGTTCGCGCTCGGCGGTGAAGATCTGGCCGAAGCGCGGCGAAAGCACTCCTGAGACGGCAAGCGCGGCGGCGCCGCGCAACACCGCATGCTGGCCGCCGCGCGCGACGCGGACGCGGGGGGTCGCGCGGTCGCTTCGCGCCGAGACCGAATTGGGCAGGTGCGCGGCCGCGCCGGCAAGCCTTTCGAGCAGCTCGGTGGACGCCAGCCCGCCGAGGATGATGGTTTCGGGATCGAACAGGTTTTCGATGATGGTGACGGCGTTGCGGAAGATCGGCGCAATCTCGCTCACCCACTCGGCGTCGGCGATGTTGCGGCGCCGCAGCGCTTCGAGCGAGAGATACCGTTCGAGGCAGCCACGATTGCCGCACGGGCAGGGCTCGCCGCCCGGCACTGCGGGAATGTGGCCGATTTCACCGGCGTTTCCCCAGGCGCCGCGCAATGCCGCCCCGTCATGCACCATGACGCCGCCGAGACCGACGCCGAAATAAAGATAGTAATACTCGGAATATGCCGTTCCGAGGCCGTAGAGGCGCTCGCCGATAGCAGCCGCCGCCATATCGGTTTCGAAAAAGGCCGGCAGTCCGGTCGAGGCGGCCAGCCGCTCGCGCAGCGCCACATCCTTCCAGCCGGTCATGGTGGTCGGCCCGACAAAGCTCATGGACTCCACGCCGAACGGTCCGGGCAGCGCCATGCCAATGCCGAGAACGCGGCCACCGGGCCGCAATGCCGTCAATTCGAGCACCATGGCGCCGATCAGCTCGAAAGCGTGGTCGGGCGTTGCATTTGGGGCTTCGCGGTAGGTGCTCTCGATAACATCGCCGCTTAGGTTGATCAGGGCGGCATTGATGCCCAGCGGGGTGACGTGGATGCCGACGGCATAGCCGCCTTCCGGATTGATGCGCAGCGTTGCCGGTGGCAGGCCGCGTCCCTTGGGCTCTTCGCGCAGCGACAACACGTAACCGTGCTCTTCCAGCTCGCGAACGATGGTAGACACCGTCTGCACGGTGAGCCCGACCCGCCCGGCAATTTCGCCGCGGGCGATCGGTCCGTGAAGGCGGATGGATTCGAGCACGATGCGCCGGTTATACGGCCGCCCGAACTCCTGATTGGTTCCCCGCAGTGCCATGCCTTGTGCCCTCGAGAGAGGCCAGACTGGCACTGAAGATTTATTCAGTCAAATGGAATTCAAAAATAATTCGCCTGTGGCCAAGGTCCTTCTAACGCCGGCGAATTCGCGCCCGCCGGCGGATGGGCCAACTCTGGCAATTTTCCAGTATGAAGCGCCACCGGCTGGACGGGAGCCAGGCATGACCTTGGCCGGCAATCCGATCAGCGCCCTGAAGCCCATTTCGGAACCCGGCTGTGAGCCGGCCAGGGATCGGAGTTCGTTGCGCCTTTCCGTTGCAGGGAGCATACTTCCTCTCGCCGGTCTGCGGGAGGAGATGCGATGCCGAAGCTGACCCTCGACGGGATTGATCTCGGCTATGAGGTGCGGGGCGACGGGCCGCCGGTTCTGTTCGTCCACGGCAGCGTCACGAACGGCATGATGACATGGTCCGCCCAGCAACCGCTTGCGGAGCGCTGGAAGCTGGTTGTGGTCGACCGGCCCGGATACGGATCAAGTTCCCCTGCCGAACGCGAAGATTTCGTCGTCGACGCCAGACTGGTCGCCGGATTCCTCGATCGGACGCATGACCTCTGGGACGAAAGCCGCGTCCATCTGGTCGGGCATTCCTATGGCGGCGTCATCTCTCTTCTTGCAGCAGCGATGCGCCCGCGAGCAATCCGTTCGCTCACGGTGATCGAGCCGCCGGCCTTTGACCTTGCGCGCGGGGATGTTGCCGTGAATGAACTCGTGACGCGCCTGAAGACCCACTGGCAAAGCGGACCCCGCGACGATCCCGCGCTTTTCTTGCGCCAGTTCCTCCATCTGGTCGGCTCGGCGATACAATTGCCAGACCCGCTGCCGCCCCCGCTCGCGCAAGGGGCGGCCATGCTCGTCGTCGAACGCGGGCCATGGGAGGCCGAAATTCCGCTTCGGCAACTTGCCGATGCGCCGTTCCCGAAACTGGTGGTATCCGGCGGGCACAGCGCAGCATTCGACGCCGTCTGCGACGTGCTCGAAAACGTGCTTGGTGCCGATCGTGCCGTGATCGCCGGCGCGGGGCACAGCGTTCAGCAGACCGGTGAGCCGTTCAACCGGCGGCTCGGCGCGTTCATGGCTGCTGCTGAGGGCTGAAAGCGATCTATCTTTGATATTGCCTGGCGGGCGGTTGGCCGCGCGCCAGGCTTCACGCCGAATGAATCGCCGGCTCTACAGATACCGCTCGACCTTCTTGCCGACCGTCAGAAACCGCAGCGGATCGATTGCCTCGCCGTTGTGGCGGACCTCGTAATGCAGATGCGGGCCGGTTGAGCGGCCGCTGTTGCCGGTCTTGCCGATGATGTCTCCGGCATCGAGCTTCTGTCCGACGGCGACCTCGATTTCGCTGAGATGCCCGTAACGCGTCACAAAACCGTTGCCGTGGTCGACCTCGATCATGCGGCCGTAGCCGCCGTTCCAGCCGGCCTTGACGACAACGCCGGCTGCCGTGACCTTGGCCGGCATACCGACCGGCGCCCTGAAATCCATGCCGGAATGCAAGGCGGCCGTGCCGAGGATGGGGTCGGTGCGCACGCCGAATGGGCTGGTAACGCTGCGGCCGGGGGCGGGGTTGGCGAGCGGCAGCCGGCGTGCCTCCTTTTTCAGATGATCCAACGCGTCAAGCGCTTCGTCCAACTCCTTGACCTTGCTGTCGAAAACCAACGAGCTGTCGAGCGGTATCAGCGGCCCGCCGACGTCGCTCTTTTCGAATTCGCTATCGACGGGCAGGCCGGCGGCCTCGAGCGCCTGCGAGATCGCGTCGGCGCTCTTGTAGGCATTGTCGGCAAGTGTGGCGATGCGGGTGAGCTGCTGGCTCTCGATTGCCTTCAGCGAGTTGTTGATCGAAACGAAGAGCTTGTCTGCCCGGTCGGCCGCACTTTCGCTCGGCAGCGGATCGGCGCGGGTCGACCACAGTGAGAACGGCCTGGTGTCGTTGCTGGGAAGGGGCACAGCAAGGCTGGCGACGGAATAGGCCATCGGCTGGATGCTGCCGGTCGCGTCGGCATGTTCGTCCGGCTTTGCCGTCGGCACGGGCGGCGTTGCGACCTCGTTTTCGGCTCGTTCGAGGATCGGGCCGAGGCGGCCGTGACGCAGGCTGAGCTGGCTCTGCCGTTCCAGCAGCTCGCTGACCTTGGTTTCCATCAGTTGCTGATCGAGTAGCTGGCGGCTGGTGATGCGGTCGACCTGGCTGCGCAGTGCCGAGATGCGGTCTTCGTAGGCCTGCTGCATGCGCGCCTGCCGCGCCGTCGTGGCGCCGATCAGATCGTCGCGCAGCACCAGATAGGAGGTCGCCAGCAGGTAGCCAATGACGATCGCCGCCAGCGCCGAGCCGCAAAATGCAGCCAGCCATGGGCGTATGGTGAAATGCCTTATCTGGTCGCCCCGGGCGATGATGACCGTGTGGGGCTCTTTGCGTCTGCCGAAGACCGCTGACTGACTGGCTACGTTCACGGGACCAAGCTTTCGTTACGACACCAACGACAAGCCTGATTACACATTATTAGGGTTAACAAAGTTTTGCCGGATCGAACGACAGCCAAAGGTCTTCGCGCAAAACGGGCATCGAATTGCAGCGGACTGGCGCAGCTCTCAAAGGGCGCGAACCGCCTCCAGCACCTCTTCGGCGTGCCCCTTGACGCGGACGTTGCGCCAGATCCTGGCGATGCGTCCGTCCCGGCCGATCAGGAACGTCGCCCGCTCGACGCCCATATAGGTGCGGCCGTAGAGCTTCTTTTCCACCCACAAATGGTAAGCCTCGATCACTTTGCGCTCTTCGTCGGCGACAAGGTCGACGCTCAGATCGTATTTCGCCTTGAATTTGTCGTGTTTCTTGACGCTGTCCGGCGAGAGCCCGATGACGACAGCGCCGGCCTTTTCGAACTCCGGCTTCAACTGCGAAAAGCCGATCGCCTCGTTGGTGCAGCTTGTGGTGTCGTCCTGTGGGTAGAAATAGAGTACGATGGGTTTTCCCAGCAATGCGGCGAGGCTGAGTGAACCGCCGCCGTCGCGCGGAAGATCGAACTGCGGCGCAACATCGCCCACGTCGAGGTCAGCCATATCGATGCCCTTGTTTGAGGTTACGCGCCAGGCTGCATCGATATAATGTCGAGCGGGGATTCGTCCACGATCGAATTCGTTTCAACGGAAGATTGCGTGGATCAGGAGCTACCGCAGCACGAGAAGATCAGGTTCAGGCGTGACGAGATCACCGACCTGGGAACCTTTCCGTCCGCGTGCCGCGTCCCGCCGCTCGGCCAGGCGTCGATCGGTCGCGGCGTCCGTATGATGGCGCGGCTGTTTGCCGGCCTTGTCGCCCTTGTGTTGCTGGCTGCCGCCGGCGTCTATGCGATCGGCGTGTCCGGCTTCGGCTCGGAGCGGCTTCGCGCGGAAGCCGAAACGGCAATCGAGAAATTGGCCGGCTTCGATGTCGACGTTGCCGTCGGGCCGGCACGGCTGACGCTTGACGGGTCGAGCTTCATTGCGCTGCAGGTCAGCGACGTCAGCCTCAAGACCGCCGACGGAAAACCAATGGCCGATGCAGGCCGGGTCCGCTTCGGCATCCGGCTGATCCCGTTGCTTTCGGGCGAGGTACGGCTGACCAGCGCCCGGATTTCCGACGCGCACATCGTCATGGCGGCAATGCCGTCCGGCGGCGACTGGACGGCCGAGCTGCGCAACCAGGACGGCCTCATCGATCCGGAAAAACTTTCCGCCGCCGTCTTCGCCAACCTCAACCGCGCGCTCGACGCGGTGCGCGAGGATTCGATGCGCCAGATCGATCTGCGCAACGTCGAACTGGCACTGCCCGAGACCGGATCCGTCAAGTCGGTCACCATCGCCGAGGCCTCCGTCTCGCAGTCGGGACCGGGAAGCATGGAGTTTTCATCCGACGCGGATGTCGACGGCAGGGCGCTTACCATCGCCGCTTCCGCCACCCGCGATCCGGCGACGCGACGCATCACCACGCTGGACGCCAGCATCCAGGCAGCGGATGCCGACACTGCGGCAGGTGGCAAATTGGGTGCGATCGCCTTGAAGCTGGCGGGGTCGGAAGGGACCGGCGACAACGGTTCGCGGCTGACCGCTGCCCTGTCACTGACCGGATCGGTGCTCGATCTCGGTTCGCGCGGCCTGCTTCCGGCCGACATCGATCTCGATGCAACACTCGTCGCCGGGTCGAACAAAATCCAGGTCGACAGTTTGCTGGTGAAAACCGGCCGCTCGACCTTCGATTTCGCCGGTTCGATCGGGCCGAAGCCGGCTACCGGCGCAGCGGGCGAGGAGCCATCCTATCGTTACGACCTGACCAGCGACGGTTCGACCCTGGCGCCTTCCGATTCGCCGGAGCCGGCACTCAGCTTCATTGCCCGTATCGCCGGCGTCTACCAGCCGACGAGCCAAAAGCTGGTCGCCGAGCAGATCGGCGTCCGGTCCGGACCGGGCAGCGAAGTGCTGGGCACGGCTTCGGTTTCATTCGTCGCCAACCAGGCGCCGGGCATATCGGTGGCGCTCAATGTCCACGACATGCCGGTCTCGCACGTCAAGCAATTATGGCCATGGTTTTCGGCGCGCAATGCCAGGCTGTGGGTGCTTAAGAACCTGTTCGGCGGCCGCGTCGTCGATGGCAGCCTGCAGTTCCAGGTCGTGCCCGGACGGCTCGGCAACGGCGTGCCGCTTTCCGCCGATGAAGTGTTCGGCCGATTCCAGGTCGAAGGATCGCGCTTCGACACGGCCGGCCGCATTCCGCCGATCCGCGATGCCGTTGGCGTCGTCGGCTTCCACGGCAATGACGTCGACGTCGCGCTGTCGTCGGGCAGCGTCTATATGCCGAGCGGCCGCACGGTGGCGGCGAGCAACGGCACGCTCACCGTCAAGGCGGCGAACCATCCGCCGGTGATCGGCGCGCTCGACATCGATGTCGCCGGCGAGGCGCCGGCAATCGCCGAGCTGGCATCCTTTGACCCGATCAACGCCATGCGCCATGTTGGCCTGCTGCCGGACGACCTGTCCGGCACGGTGACCGGCCACGTCAAGGCCGATATTCCCCTGCAGTCCGGTGTCGACTCTTCCAAACTCGATTGGCTGGTGGCGCTCGACTACAAGGACCTGTCGCTGGGCAAGCCGTTCGAGGGCCAGACGGTCAGCCATGCCGATGGCTCGATCACCGTCGCGCCCGACCGGGCGGTGATCTCGGCGAAGGCGCTGCTCAACGGCATTCCGGCCGAGCTCGACCTGATCGAGCCGCTCAGGGATGGCGGCCCGCCGCGCAGTCGTAAAGTGGCGCTGGTGCTCGACGACAAGACGCGCGCCACCGCCATGCCTGGCCTGTCGACGCTGCTTTCCGGAACCATCAAGGTGGCGATCGACAAGAGTGGCACCGGCAACCAGAACGTGTCGGCCGACCTGACCAATGCCAGGCTGGGCATTCCCTGGGCCGGCTGGAGCAAGGGCCCCGGCATTCCCGCCAAGGTCGTCTTCGCCATGGCGAAGACCGGCGACACCACGACGTTGTCCAATTTCGAACTCGACGGCAAGAGCTTCTCCATCGACGGCAGCGCCGTGCTGGTCAACGGCGCCTTGTCCTCGGCCCGGTTCAGCAAGGTCACGTTGAACAGGGGCGACGACGTCGCCGTCTCGGTGAAGCGGTCGGGCAAGGCCTATGCGGTCGAGGTCAGCGGCAGCGCGCTGGACGCACGCTCGCTGATCAAGCAATTCACGTCCGACGTCGACACCGCCACCAAGACCACTGGCGTCGATGCGATCTCGGTCAGCGCCGACGTCAGTTCCCTGACCGGCTTCCACGACGAGGTGCTGTCGAATTTGAAGCTCGACTACAGCGCCGCCGGCTCCCGGGTGAACGGGCTCAAGGTGAGCGCCACGGCAAGTTCGGGAGCCGCCATCACCATCAGCAACACGACCGGCGGCGGCCTGCGCACGCTCAACATGAAGTCGGCCGACGCCGGCGCCATACTGCGCTTCCTCAATATCTACGAGCATATGGAAGGCGGCTCGATAACGCTGGCGCTGACCGGGGCCGGCGACGGGCCGATGAAAGGCCAGGTCGACGCCAAGAACTTCTTTATCGTCAATGAGCCGAAGCTCGCCTCGATCGTGTCGACGACGCCGGCCGGCGACAACCGCAGCCTCAACGAAGCGGTCAAAGGCAATCTCGACACGTCGAGGGTGAAGTTCGAGCGCGGTTTCAGCGAAATCGACAAGGGCAGCGGCTATCTGAAGCTGCGCAACGGCGTGCTGCGCGGCTCGCGCATCGGCACCACCTTCCAGGGCACGCTCTACGACCAGAACAACAATATGGACATGACCGGCACGTTCATGCCGGCCTACGGCGTAAACCGCATCTTCGGCGAACTGCCGCTGATCGGCGCACTGCTCGGCAACGGCCGCGACCGCGGCCTGATCGGCGTCACCTACAGGCTCAAGGGCAACGCCAACAAGCCGAACCTGGAGGTCAATCCGCTATCGGTGATAGCGCCCGGGATTTTCCGGTCGATCTTCGAGTATCGCTGAGGTCAAAACCCAATTACCTCGAGCGACCGAGTTTTGATCTTAAGCGGCCGCTCGTCCGCCCCGCGAATTCACGCCCATGATCCAAAGGCGACTGACGTCCGCCCGGGCCTAAATGGCCGCTTTGCGCCTAATGTCGGCCGTTAAAGTTAGTTGTGCCACCGCCTTACAGCGGACATCACCGGCGACCGCGCTTGAGGGCGTAGTTGCGCCAGGAGCGGTCATTCGATGTTCTGCCGTTGAACGGCTTCATTCGCCAGTTTAGCGGAAATTGGGCGACAGCATGGTTGCCTCAACAGGGAAGTTCGAAACCCTCTTGGTCCGCGAATCCCGCTGATTGCACGCTGCGGTGCGATATTCTGCAAGATAGCCACCCAACCAACGCCGATAGCCGCATTGCTCTCGACAAGAGCACTCCTGCCGCACACCACCTAGCTGGCAGACACTTGGCTGATCCCGGCATCGACCCAGGCACGCGTCTGCTCAAGCACTTCATCCGAGAGCGCGGGATCGTCGATCGCCCGGGCGAGGATTACTGCCCCCACCATCGCTGCCCAGCTTCCGATCGCCGCGCGGCGTCTGTCTGCCGGATCCAACTCCGGGAGCGCCTTGCCGATACGGTCGATCTGCGATCGTAGGCCTTCCGTCATGGCCGAGCGTGCAGCCGGGGTCTGATGGCGGATGGCTGCGGCAAGGCCCGCCGTCGGGCAACCGCCGGCGCAGTTGTCGCGATGCCGGGGCGAAAGATAGGAACCTACATAAGCGTGAAGATCGCCCCCTCCGCCTGAGTCCGCGGCGAGGACGTGGGCAAGGGTCTGCGCGATCAGGTCGTCCTTCGAACTGAAATGGCCATAGAAGCCGCCATGGGTGAGCCCGGCGGCCTTCATCACTTCCGCCACGCTGACCGCGTCGAACCCCTTCTCGCGAAACAGCCGGCTGGCCGCATCCAATATCCGGTGACGGTTCTCCGCCATCTGCTCTCGACTGACCTTCATTTCAAAATTCTCCGTCGGCCCCGTTGACATTTACATGATGCCCATCATATTTAGCCGCAATCATGATGATCGTCATGAATATAGGTTCCATCAGAGAAAAGAGCAATGCCATGACCACCATTCCATCAGTCCTCATCACCGGCGCCTCCACGGGCATCGGAGCTTCCTATGCCGAACGGTTCGCCCGCCGCGGACACGACCTCGTGCTGGTTGCCCGTGACGTGGCACGAATGGAGGCACTGGGAGCCCGGCTCCGTCAGGAAACTGGCGTTGCGATCGACATCATCCAGGCTGATCTTACGCAGCCTGCCGAGCTTGCAACGGTAGAGACAAGGCTGCGCGATGACGCCCGCATCGGGATTCTCGTCAACAATGCCGGAACAGCCATCGGCGGAAGCTTCATCGAGCAGAGTACCGATGACGTCGCCCGGCTCGTTGCGCTCAACACGACCGCGCTTCTGCGACTTGCCAGCGCCATCGCCCCGCGACTTGCGAAGGCGGGTGCAGGGACGATCGTCAACATCGGTTCCGTGGTCGGGCTGGCGCCGGAGTTCGGCATGACTGTCTACGGCGCAACCAAAGCCTTCGTGCTGTTTCTGTCGCAGGGGCTCAGCCTCGAGCTTGAGCCGAAGGGCGTCTACGTCCAAGCCGTGCTGCCCGCCACGACGCGAACCGAGATCTGGGGCCACGTCGGCGCCGACATCAACACGCTCTCCAACGTGATGGAGGTGGACGATCTGGTTGACGCGGCGCTGGTCGGCTTCGACCGCCGCGAACCGGTGACCATCCCGCCACTCCCCGATGCCGGTCAGTGGGACGCGCTTCAGGCCGCGCGCCAGGCCATGCTTCCGAACTATCGGAACGAACATCCCGCCGAGCGGTACCGCAAGGTCGCCTGAGCACCAACGAATCCATTTGATAACGACCTCGTCGCGGCGGGGACAAACAAGGTGACCTATGACCAACAAAGCACTTTTTGAGCCTTATTCTCTCGGCTCGCTGACGCTCTCCAATCGTATCGTCATGGCGCCCCTCACGCGCAATCGCGCTGGCCTGGGCTTCGTTCCGGGCGATCTTGCCGCCGAGTATTACGGCCAGCGGGCCTCCGCCGGCCTGCTGATCTCCGAGGCCACGCAGATCTCGCGGCAGGGACAAGGTTACCAGGACACGCCCGGCATCTATTCTCAGGCTCAGATCGACGGCTGGCGAAAGGTCACGACCGCGGTGCACGCCAAGGACGCGCGGATTTTCCTGCAGCTCTGGCACGTCGGCCGCGTCTCGCACGTCGATCTGCAGGAGAACGGCGCCGCGCCTGTCGCGCCCTCGGCAATCCGGGCCGCGACCAAGACGTTCGTGAACAACGGCTTTGTCGAGGTTTCGGAGCCCCGCGCGCTGGCGCTCGACGAGCTTGCGGGGATCGTCAACGATTTCCGGCAAGCAGCCGCGAACGCCATTGAGGCCGGCTTCGATGGCGTCGAGATTCATGGCGCCAACGGCTATCTGCTGGACCAGTTCGCCAAGGACGGTGCCAATGTCCGCACGGATGCTTATGGCGGATCGGTCGAGAACCGCGCCCGGCTGATGCTGGAGGTTGCGACTGCGGTGGTCGAGGAGATCGGCGCAGAGCGCACCGGCATTCGGATTTCGCCCGTCTCGCCCGCCAACGGCGTCTCGAGCAGCGCCCCCCAGGCGCAGTTCGACTATATCGTCGATCAACTCGATGCTTTGGGCATCGTCTATATCCATGTCGTCGAGGGCGCCACGGGCGGATCGCGCGATGTCGCGCCGTTCGACTTCGGATCGCTCCGCCGGCGCTTCAACAATACCTATATCGCCAATAACGGCTATGACCTCGAACTCGCGGCGTCGCGGCTCGCCGAGGGCAAGGCGGACCTCTTCGCCTTCGGGCGCCCGTTCATCGCCAATCCCGACCTTGTGGAACGGCTGAAGACGCGCACGCCGCTGACGGAGTTCAACTCGGCGACGCTCTATGGCGGCGGCTCCGCTGGCTATACCGACTATCCCGCGATCGCCGCCTCAAGCCGCCCATGAGCTATCGGAGGGCGGCGCCTGCGAGGCAGCCATCCCACGTGACAGCAGCGCCTCAGGGCATCTCTCTGGCGCTCCGCTCGAACTGGTGTCCAAACCCAGGGATTCAGGAGGGCCATGGAGGGCTATAGCATAGACGTTAGCTGCTCTGGTCCGCCCAGGACCAGCCAGGCGAGATTCGTAGCACGTCGTACGTTCGCTTTACAGGCGCAAGCGGACCCGTTCACCGTGATTTCGACTGTCGTGAATGGGTCAGATCGCGTCGATGCATGGGGGCGCCTGAACGTCCGCTTCTCACATTCCAAGCCGCCAAGCCGCAAGTCCGCTTCCGGCCCCGAACAAGACGTTCATCGAAGCGCCGCAGAACGTCCGCTATTTGCGCTACCTGCTCGTTCCGATCGATGAGACGAATGGCATCTCGGCCATTCTCGGGAGCTAGCTGATTAACCTCGGCGGTGATTCCGAACCGAAGGTCAGCGCCGCAAGATGAAACCGGTTTCGGAAAAGATCTAACAGGAAGTGCCGGGCCCTGGTCAGACCGGCCGCACCAGAACGTGCTTCTTCTTGCCGAGCGACAGTTTCGCGACGTTTTCCGGGCCAAGGTCCTGCAGCGTCACCATCCTGCGATCGTCGGAAACTGGCTGGTCGTTGAGGCGCACGGCGCCGCCCTGGATATGCCGCCGTGCCTCGCCGTTGGACACAGCCAGCCCGGCGGTGACGAACAGCGACAATATGCCGACGCCGGCTTCAAGATCGGCCCTGCCCACCTCGACGGTTGGCAGTGTTTCGGCCAGCGCCCCTTCTTCGAACGTCTTACGCGCCGTTTCGCTGGCCTCCTCTGCCGCCTCGCGGCCATGCAGCATGGCGGTGATTTCGGTGGCGAGGATCTTCTTGGCTTCGTTGATCTCCGAGCCGCCGAGCCGTTCGAGGCGTGCGACCTCGGCGAGTGGCAGGGTCGTGTAGAGCTTCAGGAAACGGCCAACGTCGGCATCCTCGGTATTGCGCCAGTATTGCCAGAACTCGTACGGGCTCAGCATCTCCGCATCGAGCCAGACCGCGCCCGAGGCCGACTTGCCCATCTTGGCGCCGGAGGAGGTGGTGAGCAGCGGCGTCGTCAGCGCATAAAGCTGCGCGCCTTCCATGCGATGGCCGAGATCGATGCCGTTGACGATGTTGCCCCACTGGTCGGAGCCGCCCATCTGCAGCCGGCAGCCGAGGCGCTTGTAGAGCTCGACGAAGTCGTAGGCCTGCAGGATCATGTAGTTGAATTCCAGGAACGACAGCGACTGCTCGCGCTCCAGCCGGAGCTTGACCGAATCGAAGGCCAGCATGCGGTTGACCGAAAAATGCCGGCCGACATCGCGCAGGAAATTGACGTAGTTGATGTCCATCAGCCAGTCGGCATTGTTGATCATGACGGCGTCGTTGGGGCCGCCGGCAAATTTGAGGTAGGGCGTGAAGTTGCGGCGGATGCCGGCGAGATTGTCCTCGATGTCCTGCGGCGTCAAAAGCTTGCGCGCCTCGTCCTTGAACGACGGATCGCCGATCATCGAGGTGCCGCCGCCCATCAGCGCGATCGGCCGGTGGCCGGTCTGCTGCAGCCAGTAAAGCATCATGATCTGGATCAGCGACCCGGCATGCAGGCTCCTGGCGGTGGCGTCGAACCCGATATAGGCGCTCACCGTTTCCGTGGCGAAAAGCTGGTCGAGGCCGGCATCGTCCGAGGTCTGGTGGATGAAACCGCGCTCGCTCATCGTGCGCAGGAAATCGGATTTGAAGGCGGACATTTTCTTTCCCGAAAGGCTTCCGGCCGAACGCGGCTCGGGTGTGCATGAAGGCGGGCGTTTAGCACTCAAGCGCGATCAGCAAAAGTGGAATCCGGTTTTGCGACACCCTCTTGCCTTCTCCCCTCGTGGGAGAAGATGGATTGGCGCGCAGCGCCAAGGCGGTTGAGGGGTGTTGGACGGAGTGCCGTCGTTGCCAAGCTGGAACACCCCTCATCCGACCGCGCTTCGCGCGGCCACCTTCTCCCACAAGGGGAGAAGGGAGAACCCCAAGCGTGCGGCCTGCTTGCGTCATCGTTTCGGCTGGCGTAATGAGGCGCCGCCAACGGGTTTCATCCGCTGGACCGCGCGGCATCGATCGAATGCCATATCCTGTGACAGAGTCGAGATGCCGGAGATATCCATCGTCATTCCTTGCCGGAACGAGGCGGCGAACCTGCCGCTTCTGCTCGACGAGATCGGCGCCGCGATGGCCGGGCGCGACTTCGAGGTCATCGTCGTCGATGACGGCTCGACCGACGATACCCCTTCGGTGCTCGCCGCCCAGGCAGCGCTTCGCGCGTTCCCGCTGCGCCATCTCAGGCATGCGAAATCCGCCGGCCAGTCGCTCTCGGTGCGCTCGGGCGCCTGGGCGGCGCGCGGCGATATCGTCGCCACCATCGACGGCGACGGCCAGAACGACCCCGGCTACATCCCAGTGTTGATCGACGCGTTGCGGCAGGCTGGTCCCGAAGTCGGGGCCGCGCAGGGACAGCGTCTGAAGCGCCGCGACAGCAAGATCAAGCAACTGGCGTCGCGTTTCGCCAACGGGCTGAGAAAAGCCATCCTGCACGACGAGACGCGGGATACCGGCTGCGGCCTCAAGGCGATCCATACCGACATTTTGAGGAAATTGCCGTTCTTCGACGGCACCCACCGCTTTGTTCCGGCGCTGGTCATCCAGGAGGGCTACCGCGTCGTCCATTGCGACGTCGTCGATCGCTCCCGCCGTCACGGCAAATCGAATTACGGCATCTTCGATCGCGGCCTGCAGGGCGTGCTTGATCTTGCCGGCGTCTGGTGGCTGCGCCGCAGGCGCCGCAGAATGCCCAAAGTAGAGGAAATCAGGCATGGGTAACGTGCTTCAGGAATTGGCGACCTGGCTTCACGATGTTTTCGTCAAGCAATTCGATGCCTGGGTTCTGCTCGGCTTCGTCGCCCAGTTCTTCTTCACCATGCGCTTTCTGGTGCAGTGGGTGGCGTCGGAAAAGGCCAAGCGCAGCGTCGTGCCGATCGCCTTCTGGTTCTTTTCGCTGTTCGGCGGCGGCCTGCTGCTGATCTACGCCATCCAGCGTCAGGATCCGGTGTTCATCGCCGGCCAGGCCATGGGCCTGTTGATCTATATCCGCAATCTCTGGCTGATCGCCAACGAGCGCAAGGCGGCGATGACGAAGGTCGATTGAGCCCTCGACCGGCCTGAAACCGGTCGAGCAAGCAATCCAGATTACTGGCCGTCCAGCCCGCCGTAGGACCTTACCAGCCGGACCATATCGGCCGAATCGGCAGTCTCGCTCTCGAGCCCCTCGGCGACACCGACGCGGTCGGCGGCCGGGCGGTTCTGGCTGACTTTCCATTTGCCGCTGATTTCGGTGATTTCGATCTCCAGGCCGACGATGCCTTTGATCTGCGACTGGATGAAGGGTGCCGGCGCGTCGGTCACCGCCCACGGCGCCGAGCGGCTGCCCTCCTGCGACATCGTCAGATCGGAAATCTGCTCGGCCAGCCAATCCTGGTCTTCGATCACCGTGACGATGCCGCGCACCTGGACGATGGCGTAGTTCCAGGTCGGTACCACCTTGCCGGTTTCACGCTTGGTCTCGTACCAGGACGGCGTCACATATGCATCGGCGCCCTGGAAGACGACCAGCACCCGCGCCAGGGGATTGTCGGCCAAAAGCCGCCATTGCGGATTGGCTTTGGCCAAATGGGCGCGAAGCCTGCCGTTCGGCGGCACATCCGCGTCTAGAAGAAAGGGAATCGCGTTGGCGACCGGCCCCTCGACGCCGTTCGACACCAGCAGGCCAAGCGGATGCGCCCGGATCAGCCCGTGCAGGACGTCCGGCCGTGTTTCCTGGAAGTGAGGCGGTTGGTACATCGCCGATTATCTCAGCCGCTTCGGCCGTGGGTCGGACAGTTCCCCGGCCAGCCGGCGATCCAGATAGTCCGCGCATTCCTCGATCAGAAGCTCCGCATGGTTGGCAAAGAAATGGTTGGCGCCGGGCAGGGTCTTCTGGGTGATGGTAATGCCCTTTTGCGTGTGCAGCTTGTCGACCAGGCCCTGCACGTCCTTGGGCGGCGCGACCTTGTCGGCGTCCCCATGGATGATCAGGCCGGACGACGGGCATGGCGCCAGGAACGAGAAATCATAGGTATTGGGCTGCGGCGCGACCGAGATGAAGCCCTCGATCTCCGGCCGGCGCATCAGAAGCTGCATGCCGATCCACGAGCCGAACGAATAGCCGGCAACCCAGCAACTCTTGGAATCCGGATGCAGCGACTGCACCCAGTCGAGCGCCGCGGCGGCGTCGGACAATTCGCCGGTGCCGTGGTCGAACTCGCCCTGGCTGCGGCCGATGCCGCGGAAATTGAAGCGCAGCGTGGTGAAATTGCGCTTCTGGAACATGTAGAAGAGGTCGTAGACGATCTTGTTGTTCATCGTCCCGCCGAACTGGGGGTGCGGGTGCAGGACGATGGCAATCGGCGCGCTCTTTTCCTTCGAGGGCTGATAGCGACCCTCCAGACGGCCGGCCGGACCGGTGAAAATGACCTCAGGCATGAAATACTCCACTTGGTATAAATTTGCGCGGCGCCCGGAACAACTCTTCCTCTGGCCCCAGTCTTCCTCTGGCCCCAGTCTTCCCTAGGCCCCAGTCTTCCCTAGGCCTTGACGCAGGGCGAGCGTCTTTCTAGAAGCTAGTTTAGAATTGTTCAAAACTGGGCGGCCAAAAATTGTGGCTCGGCCACCCGCGCCGCAAGCCGCGTAAATAGGACGTCTTGCCTTGCAATTTCAAGGAAATAACGCGCTATCTTCGCGGAACGGCTTTTGAAGGGACCAGTTGGACGGAAATGGCCGGAGCACGCGCCTACCTCGACTACAACGCCAGCGCGCCGCTGCTTGCCTCGGCGCGCGCGGCGGTGGTGGCTGCGCTCGACGTTGCCGCCAACCCGTCCTCGGTTCATGCCGAGGGCCGCGCTGCACGGCGGCTGATCGAGAACGCCAGGCGCGACGTGGCGCGACTGGTCAACGCCAGGGCCGAGCATGTCGTATTCACCTCCGGCGCGACGGAAGCGGCCTCGACGCTGCTGACGCCGGACTGGCAGATGGGGCGCGGCGCTGTCCGTATGAGCCGGCTCTATGTGTCCGAGGCCGATCATCCTTGCCTGCTGAACGGCGGGCGCTTCCCAGCGGCGCAGGTGACACGGATCGGCGTCGACGCCGACGGCGTCGTCAGGCTCGACGTTTTGGCCGAGGCTCTCGTCCAGCATGACAAGGTCGAAGGCTTGCCGCTGGTGGCCATCCACGCTGCCAACAATGAAACCGGCGTGATCCAGCCGGTCGGCCGCATTGCCGAAATCGTCAAGGCGGCGGGTGGCATCCTGGTTGTCGATGCCGTGCAGGCGGCCGGCCGCATTCCGCTCGATATGTCAGCGGGTTACGCAGACTATCTGATTCTCTCGTCGCACAAGATCGGCGGCTCAAAGGGCGTCGGCGCCATTGTCGCGGCGTCGGACCTGATGATGCCGAAGCCGCTGGTCAGCGGCGGTGGCCAGGAAAAAGGCCATCGCGGCGGCACCGAAAACCTGGCGGCGATTGCCGGGTTTGGCGCGGCGGCGCGCGAGGCGTCTGCCGGCTTGCAAACGATCGAAACGGTGCGGCAGCGTCGCGACGAAATCGAGGCGATCGTGAAAACGCTTGTTCCGGACGCCGAAATCTTCGGGATCGGCGCGCCAAGGCTTGCCAATACGACATTCTTCGCTATTGCCGGCATCAAGGCCGAGACGGCGCAGATTGCCTTCGACCTGGCCGGTGTGGCGCTGTCGGCTGGATCGGCCTGTTCGTCGGGCAAAGTAGGGCCGAGTCACGTGCTGAAAGCCATGGGTTATGGTGACGGCCTCGGCGCGTTGCGCGTGTCCGTCGGCCACGCGACCAGCGCTGAAGATATCGAGCTGTTCCGTTCGGCGCTGGCGACGATCGTCGCGCGCCAAGCCGGTAAGGAAAAGGCAAGCAGGGAACGAGCCGCCTGAGCGCGGCAGACGAAATGTAGGGCCTTGCGGCCTGGTAGAGCCGTGCGTTCGCATTTGGCCGGGTGAATTTCCGGCATGAACGCACTATATGAAACTTACGCCGCCTCCGGTGCCTGATGGGTGCTCGTTTGCGGTGCCATAGTTTGAAAACTGCCGGGCCTTGACCCCGGCGTGGATGGAGAACGCTGATGCCTGCTGTGCAGGAGACGATCGATCGAGTTCGAAAGATCGATGTCGACCAGTATAAATACGGATTCCAGACCGAAATCGCGATGGACAAGGCCCCCAAGGGCCTGAGCGAAGACATTATCCGCTTCATTTCGGCGAAGAAGGACGAGCCGTCCTGGATGCTGGAATGGCGCCTGGAAGCCTATCGCCGCTGGCTGACGCTGGACGAGCCGAAATGGGCGCGCGTCCACTATCCCAAAATCGATTTCCAGGACCTCCACTATTACGCCGCGCCCAAGAGCACGCCCGGGCCGACTTCGCTCAGCGAGGTCGATCCCGAACTGCTGAAGGTCTATGAGAAGCTCGGCATTCCGCTCAGGGAACAGGAAATCCTCGCCGGCGTGCAGAAGACCGATGCGTCGGAGCTCGAGGAAGCCAGCGACAACGTCTACAAGTCGGGCCGCGTCGCCGTCGATGCGGTGTTCGATTCCGTCTCTGTCGTCACCACTTTCAAGAAGGAACTGGCGCAGGCCGGCGTCATCTTCTGCTCGATCTCGGAAGCCATCCGCGAGCATCCGGAACTGGTGAAGAAATATCTCGGTTCTGTCGTGCCGACCTCCGACAATTTCTACGCAACGCTGAATTCGGCCGTGTTCACCGACGGTTCGTTCGTCTTCGTGCCCAAGGGCGTGCGCTGCCCGATGGAACTGTCGACCTATTTCCGCATGAACGAGAAGAACACCGGCCAGTTCGAGCGCACGCTGATCATCGCCGAGGAGGGGGCTTACGTCTCCTATCTCGAAGGCTGCACGGCGCCGCAGCGCGACGAGAATCAGCTTCATGCCGCGGTGGTCGAGCTGATCGCGCTCGACGATGCCGAGATCAAATATTCGACGGTGCAGAACTGGTATCCCGGCGACGCCGAAGGCAAGGGCGGCATCTACAATTTCGTCACCAAGCGCGGCGACTGCCGCGGCCATCGCTCGAAGATTTCGTGGACGCAGGTCGAGACCGGTTCGGCCATCACCTGGAAATATCCGAGCTGCATCCTGCGCGGCGACGATTCCAGCGGCGAGTTCTATTCGATTGCCGTGTCGAACGGTTATCAGCAGGTCGACAGCGGCACCAAGATGATCCATCTCGGCAGGAACACGTCGAGCCGCATCATCTCCAAGGGCATTGCCGCCGGCTTCTCGCAGAACACCTATCGCGGCCAGGTCTCGGCGCACCGCAAGGCGACCAACGCCCGCAACTTCACCAATTGCGATTCCCTGCTGATCGGCGATCAGTGCGGCGCACACACCGTGCCCTACATGGAAGCCAAGAATTCGACCGCGCAGTTCGAGCACGAGGCCACCACCTCGAAGATTTCCGAGGACCAGAAGTTCTATGTCATGCAGCGCGGCATTCCGGAAGAAGAGGCGATCGCGCTGATCGTCAACGGCTTCGTCAAGGACGTCATCCAGCAACTGCCGATGGAGTTCGCGGTCGAGGCGCAGAAACTGATCGGGATCAGCCTCGAGGGGAGCGTTGGGTGAGTGACGATGAGGCAGAGGACGGTCCGCCGTTGGTCGCACGCGTTCACCAGTTTGACAGGCATTCTGGTGAGCTAGCCGACAACTATCGGGCCGACCTCGATGAGCAGATTTGCGGAGAATTGGCAACGTCGCTCGGGAACTACCTTCGAAGCTTTGCTGCCGAAAGGAAAGTTGTCGTCAGGATCGAAGTCGAAGCCAACCGAATTAGCGCTGGGCGCGAAGACGGCACGGAGTTGATGATCACCGTCTACGGCCCTGAGATTTTTGAAATCACCAGGTGGCCGAATCCCGCCGACGCCGTCGAGGACGGAAGTATGCGATTTGACTTGGCACCTGAACTTGAAAGCGACGTCGCCGTTGCCCTAGCTCGGCGATATGTAGTTAACGGAACGATAGAGCAAGAGAATGCTTGAAATCAGAAACCTCCATGCCCGTATCGTCGACGACGGCACCGAGATCATTCGCGGCCTGAATCTTTCGGTGAAGGCCGGTGAGGTCGCCGCCATCATGGGGCCGAACGGCTCGGGAAAATCGACGCTGTCCTATATCCTTGCCGGGCGCGAGGATTATGAGGTCACCGAGGGCGATATCCTCTACAACGGCCAGTCGATCCTCGAAATGGATCCGGCCGAGCGCGCCACCGCCGGCATCTTTCTCGCCTTCCAGTATCCGATGGAGATACCGGGCGTGGCGACGATGGAATTCCTGAAAGTGGCGATGAACGAGCAGCGCAAGGCGCGCGGCCAGGAACCGCTGAAGATCCCGGAATTTCTCAAGCGCGTGAAGGAAGCGGCGGCCTCGCTCAACATGGACATGGCGATGCTGAAGCGGCCGCTCAATGTCGGCTTCTCCGGCGGCGAGAAGAAGCGTGCCGAGATCCTGCAGATGAAGCTGCTCGAGCCAAAGCTCTGCGTGCTCGACGAGACCGATTCCGGTCTCGATATCGACGCGCTGAAGATCGTCGCGGACGGCGTGAACACGCTGCGCTCGCCGGACCGGGCCATCGTCGTCATCACCCATTACCAGCGCCTGCTCCAATACATCGTGCCGGATACGGTGCACGTGCTCTACAGGGGTCAGGTGATCAAGTCGGGCGACAAGTCGCTGGCGCTCGACCTCGAGGCCAATGGCTATGCCGGCGTGATCGGGCAAGCCGCGTGAGATGCCAGCAGGCCCGGAAGGCAAGCCAAATAAGGCGATACTGATGAATATGCACACGACACCCCAGCGAACATTGGCCGAAACGGCGCTGATCGACGCCTTTGGCGAGCGGCTGTCGCTGCTGCCCGGCGACGGCGCGGTGATGCTGAAGCGCGACGACGCCATCGAGGCGATCAAGGGCGGCCTGCCGACGCGGCGCGTCGAATCCTGGCATTATACGGACCTGCGCCGGCTGCTGACTTCGGTGCCGGACTTCGATCCGGCAGCGGTCGCGAAAGCCATTGCGCCGATCGTCGAAGGCTCCAGCGTTTTACCGGTGCTGAACGGCGTTTCGAGCGCGAAATGGGCTGTTGTCGAGGGCGTCACGGTACAGCGCCTATCGGAGAAGCTGACCGACGGCAGCATCGCCCCGGGGCTGGATTCCTATGGCAGCGACGATGCCATCGGCGCGCTCAACACCGCCTTTGTCGCCGACGGCTATTTCGTCGACATCGCCGACGGTGCCCAACTGGACAAGCCGGTCGAAATGCAGAATTTGCAGGCCGGTGGACAGACGCATGTACGCTTGGCCGTCCGCGTCGGTGCCCGCGCCAACGCTGTTATCGTCGAACGCCAGGCGGGCGAGGGGGCGGCACTGGTCAGCTCGGTCAGCCAGCTTGTGCTTGGCGAGGGCGCCGAAGTGACATGGCTGGTCGTGCAGGAGCAGCCGGATACGGCGACGCATCTCGCCCAGTTCAAGGCGCATCTCGGTAAGAATTCGAAACTGACGCTGTTCGTCATGAATGCCGGCGGCAAGCTGGTGCGCCAGGAGGTCGTTGTGAAGACGACCGGCGAGGGCGCCGAATTCACCCTGCGCGGCATCAATCTGCTCGCCGGCGACACCCATACCGACGTCACCATGGTGCTCGACCACGCCGTGCCGCACACAGCCTCGACGGAAGTCATCCGCAATGTGGTGACCGGCAGCGCGCGCGGCGTCTTCCAAGGCCGCATCAATGTCCACCAATATGCGCAGAAGACCAACGCCAAGATGGCCTGCAACACGCTGCTGTTGTCGGACGACGGCGAGTTCTCGACCAAGCCGGAGCTCGAAATCTTCGCCGACGACGTCGTCTGCGGCCATGGCGCGACCGTCACCGAGATCGACCACAGCCATCTGTTTTACCTGATGGCGCGCGGCGTCGACGAGAAGACCGCGCGCGGCCTGCTGGTCAAGGCCTTCGTCGCCGAGGTGATCGAGGAACTGGACGACGAGGCCATCGTCGAGGCGCTTGAAGCGAGACTCGACGATTGGTTTTTGACGCACGGGTAGAGGTGACTGAGGGGTTGGTGCCAACACCCCTCATCCGTCGCCTTCGGCGCCACCTTCTCCCACAAGGGGAGAAGGAGAGGCGCTCTTCCTTCTCCCCTTGTGGGAGAAGGTGGCCGAGCGAAGCTCGGTCGGATGAGGGGTGCTGGACGGAATGAGGCGGTGCCTCGAGAGAGCTTGTGATGGACCAGAAAGTCGAAAACATCCCCTACGACGTCGAGGCGATCCGCCGCGACTTCCCGATCCTGTCGCGGCAAGTCTACGGCAAACCGCTGGTCTATCTCGACAATGGCGCCTCGGCGCAGAAGCCACAGGCGGTGCTCGACGCCATCCAGCACGCCTATTCCCAGGAATATGCCAACGTCCATCGCGGCCTGCATTTCCTGTCGAATGCCGCGACCGACGCCTATGAGAAGGCTCGCGAGACGGTTCGCCGTTTCCTCAATGCGCCGAGCACCGACAACATCGTCTTCACCTCGAACACCACGGCGGCGATCAACACGGTCGCCTATGGTTTCGGCATGCCGAACATCGGCGAAGGCGACGAGATCGTGCTCTCGATCATGGAGCATCATTCCAACATCGTGCCGTGGCATTTCATCCGCGAGCGGCAAGGCGCCAAGCTGGTCTGGGTGCCGGTCGACGATCTCGGCGTCTTCCACATCGAGGAATTCGAAAAGCGGCTGACCGACCGCACCAGGCTCGTCGCTATCACGCATATGTCGAATGCGCTGGGCACGGTGACGCCGATCAAGGAGATTGTGCGCATCGCGCATGCCCGCGGCATTCCGGTGCTGGTCGACGGCAGCCAGAGCGCCGTGCATATGCCGATCGACGTGCAGGACCTCGACTGCGATTTCTTCGTCTTCACCGGCCACAAGGTTTATGGCCCGTCGGGCATCGGCGTGCTCTACGGCAAGAAGGATATTCTGGAGCGCATGCGCCCGTTCATGGGCGGCGGCGAGATGATCGAGGAGGTGACGCAAGACATCGTCACCTACAACGATCCGCCGCACCGTTTCGAGGCCGGCACGCCGCCGATCGTCCAGGCGATCGGGCTGGGTGCCGCGCTCGAATACATGGAAAACATCGGCCGCGAGCGCATCGCCGCGCACGAGGCCGATCTGAAGGATTATGCGCATCAAAAACTGCGCGCCATCAACTCGCTGCGCATCTTCGGCGATGCGCCCGGCAAGGGCGCCATCATCTCGTTCGAGCTGCAGGGCATCCACGCGCATGACGTGTCGATGGTCATCGACCGGCAGGGCGTGGCGGTGCGCGCCGGCACCCATTGCGCCCAGCCGCTGTTGAAACGCTTCGGCGTAACATCCACATGCAGGGCATCGTTCGGCATGTATAATACCAGGGCTGAAGTCGATGCTTTGGCCGATGCGCTGGAAAAGGCGCGAAAGTTCTTCGGGTGACGATCATGGATGATGCCAGCCACACCGCCGAAAGCACGGCACTGGATATGACCACCAATGCGGCGGTTTCCGGGTCAACGATTCCCGCCGACGAACTGGCGCGGCTGACCGACGACATCGTCTCGGCGCTGAAGACGGTCTATGACCCGGAAATCCCGGCCGACATCTATGAGCTCGGCCTGGTCTACAAGATCGACATCGAGGACGACCGCTCGGTCAAGATCGACATGACGCTGACCGCGCCGGGCTGCCCGGTGGCTGGCGAAATGCCGGGCTGGGTCGAAAACGCCGTCGGCGCCGTCGAAGGCGTCTCCGGCGTCGAGGTCAACATGACCTTCGACCCGCCCTGGTCGCCCGACCGCATGTCGGAAGAGGCGCAGGTGGCGGTTGGGTGGTACTAGCATCCGACCAGCCAGAGGCTGGCGCACTTGCGCCGGGTACAAAACTTCACCATTTTAGGTGAGGAATCATTCGGCAGGCCTTGAACCTGCGCGCATGGAGAAGGAAAACATGGGACGCTTCGCCGTCATCACGATGACCGAAAAGGCCGCCGACCGGGTTCGCGAGATCGTTGCGACCCGTGAGAATGCGCATGGCATTCGCCTTGGCATCAAGAAGGGCGGCTGCGCCGGCATGGAATATACGGTCGATCTGGTGACCGAACCCAATACCAAGGACGACCATATCGAGCGTGACGGCGCCCATGTCTATGTCGCGCCGGAGGCGGCCCTTTTCCTGTTCGGCACCGAGATGGATTTCGAGCAGACGACGCTGCGCACCGGCTTCACCTTCCGCAATCCGAACCAGAGCTCGGCCTGCGGCTGCGGCGAATCGGTCGAATTGAAGCCGGCTGATCTGAAGGCACTGGCCGAAGCACGCGCTTCGGCCTGAGAATTTTCTTTTCCTTAGTAGGATTTCGCGAGACCCCCTCATCCGGCCGCTTCGCGGCCACCTTCTCCCCGAGGGGAGAAGAGGTCGCGAACGGTTGAGCCAGTCTCTTCTCCCCAGCGGGGAGAAGGTGGCCCGAAGGGCCGGATGAGGGGGACTGCCGAAGCTAATCCACCCACATCCCCGTTCGCTTGTGCCAGTCTGCGATCGACTCCTCCGGGTAGACGTCGAACACCTTGTCACCCTTGCCGATGTCGGGCTCGACCCAGTTCGCCTTGTATTTCAGCATCAGATGCACCTTCTCCGGCGGTTTCGGCAGGTCTGTGTCGATCGCCGAGGCAAACGGATGCACCAGCTCCGGCCAGGTCGGATCGTAGAGCCAGAGTGCCGTCCCGCATTTCGTGCAGAAGTTCCGCTCGCCCGTCGAGGTCTCGCGTTGCGGGTGCTCGTCGTCCTCGATCTCGGCGCGGTAGACGCCGAGATGGCGCTTGCCCTGGATTTTCAGCGTTTCGTAATCGGCGCCGAGATTGATGGCAAAACCGCCGCCGCCCTGCTGCTTGCGGCAGATCGAGCAGTAGCACAGCATGAACGGCACCGGCGTGTGGCTTTCCACCTCGAAACGCACGGCATTGCACCGGCAGGACCCTTTGAGCAGAAGCGGCATGAAAAACTCCGACGAAATTGATTCTGAACTTGTCAGGATGGTGCCGGTTGCGTCGATGACAAGGGGAAATCCGGGTGACATGATCGCCGCATGGACAACGAGCGCATAGAAGAGCTTTTCGAAGGCCTCGGCCCGGTCAGCATCCGCAAGCTGTTCGGCGGCAAGGGCATCTATTTCGACGGCGTCATCGTCGCCATCGTCATCCGTGGCGAATTGATGCTGAAGGCCGACGCCGAAAGCGCCCCGGATTTCGAAGCGGCCGGCTGCCGGCAATGGACCTATACCGGCTCGCGCCACGGCAAGCTCGTGTCGATGCCCTATTGGAGCGTTCCCGACAGCGCCTTCGACGATCCCGACGAGATGGCGATCTGGGCACGCCGCGCCTACGAGGCAGGACGGCGCGCCGGCAAATAGGCTGCGTCATGCTTCGGCAATTCCGGGCCGCACTTCATGCCAGGTCCCGCGCCTCGGGCACGAGCGCCAGCGCTTCGGCAAAGCCAGCGCTGGTGAAGGCGGCACTCTCGACGACGAGCATAGCTGCGGCAATGCCTTCGCGCAGTGCCGCGCGTAGCGTCAGGCCGCGCAGCAGGGCAGCGATCGTGGCGCCTGCCAATGCGTCGCCGGCGCCGGCAGTATCGGTCCGCTTTTGTAGCGGCGGTGGCGAGATCGAGAACGCGCTCAATTCGTCGAAACCGAGCACTGGTTCGTCGCCGGCGGTGATCACGCCGCTTTTCAGCCCGGCGCGTATTAGGCCGTCGACGATGCCTTGATCGTCAGCATCGATGCCGACGTCGGCGAGCACGCCGGCCTCCTGCCGGTTCATGAAGGCCAGCGCCAGACGGTCGAGCACCGGCATCAGCCGCGCCGCCTTATTGGGCGAGACCGCAAGCGCAAACACCGGCTTGTCGGCGGCGAGTGCCGCCAGCCGCCCCAGCGCGGTCGACGGCAGGTTGGCGTCGCACAGCACCGCGTCGGCCGAACCGATCGCTTCCCGCACCTTGGCGCGGCGGATCTGCTTGGGAAGCGCCAGCTCGTAGAGCACCATGTCGGCAAGGCCGGCGATCAGCCCGCCGTCGCTATCGATCAGCATCGTATGGCTTGGCGTTGCTCGGTCGAGGAACACCGCCGACAGGTCGGCAATGCCGGCCTCGGTGACGGCGCGTAAAACCGTGTCGCCAAGGGCATCGCCGCCGCGCACCGAAAGCAGCGAGGCCGAGGCGCCGCGTCGCACCGCACAGCGCAAGGCGTTGAAGACGGCACCGCCGACATGCTCGCGCATCGTGCCGGGGTTGGAAGCGGCCGGCACGAAGGCGCCGGCAACCCGGCCGCGCCGCTCGATATAGGCGCCGCCCACGGCCAGGATCGTCGGGGATTTGATCATGCCGTCAAAATGCCCTTTAGCTGTTGCCCGGGGGAGACTAGGTCGCCGGGCGGAACCCTGCAATCGCGGGTCCGATTCGGTTGGTGACGGCAACGGCGCCGCATGCGAGGCGAGACACATCGGAAGCAATAATTGCGAAACAAAAATAGAACAAATAGGGATATGCGTTATTTTTCAAACCCTTGGTGCTCATTGACAAATGAGAACAAATGAGGTACATTCTTTTAAGGATTGCGGGATTGTCCGGCCTCCATTGACGACCACGGGGTGATGTATCATGGCTCAGAATTCTTTGCGGCTTGTAGAGGACAAAGCGGTGGACAAATCAAAGGCTCTGGATGCGGCGCTGTCGCAAATCGAGCGTGCCTTCGGCAAGGGCTCGATCATGCGGCTCGGCGCGAACGAGCAGGTCGTCGAGATCGAAACGGTGCCGACCGGCTCGCTTGGGCTGGACATCGCGCTTGGCGTCGGCGGTCTGCCGCGCGGCCGCATCGTCGAGATCTACGGGCCGGAAAGCTCGGGCAAGACGACGCTGGCGCTGCACACGGTGGCCGAAGCCCAGAAGAAGGGCGGCATCTGCGCCTTCGTCGATGCCGAGCACGCGCTCGACCCGGTCTATGCCCGCAAGCTCGGCGTCGATCTCGAAAACCTTTTGATCTCGCAGCCCGATACCGGCGAGCAGGCGCTGGAGATCTGCGACACGCTGGTGCGCTCCGGCGCCATCGACGTGCTGGTGGTCGATTCGGTGGCGGCGTTGACGCCGCGGGCGGAAATCGAAGGCGAGATGGGCGATTCGCTGCCCGGCCTGCAGGCCCGCCTGATGAGCCAGGCACTGCGCAAGCTCACCGCCTCGATCTCGCGCTCCAACACCATGGTCATCTTCATCAACCAGATCCGCATGAAGATCGGCGTCATGTTCGGTTCGCCCGAGACGACGACCGGCGGCAATGCGTTGAAATTCTATGCCTCGGTCCGCCTCGACATCCGCCGCATCGGCTCGGTCAAGGATCGCGACGAGGTCGTCGGCAACCAGACCCGCGTCAAGGTCGTCAAGAACAAGCTGGCGCCGCCCTTCAAGGTGGTCGAGTTCGACATCATGTATGGCGAGGGCGTCTCCAAGACCGGCGAGCTGGTCGATCTCGGCGTCAAGGCGGGCGTGGTCGAAAAGTCGGGCGCCTGGTTCTCCTACAATTCGCAGCGTCTTGGCCAGGGCCGCGAAAACGCAAAACTGTTCCTGCGCGACAATCCCGACACGGCGCGCGAGATCGAGCTGGCGCTACGGCAGAATGCCGGGCTGATCGCTGAGAAATTCCTTGAGAACGGCGGCTCCGAAAGCAGCGACGACGGTTTCGAGGACGACGCCGGGGTGATGTAGGGCAGGCGACGCCTCGCTGAGCCTCAGCCAGGTTTCGATTTGATGTTTTGATTTTGAGTTTGCGTAATCGATGCGTTTCGAACCGCCGGCCCAGGGCCGGCGGTTCGCGTTTGACGGCGAGGCAGACGCATTTCAAGGCGCTGGTGAAAGCCGGGATTTGAGCCCATTTGGTGTTTCTGGACAGGCTGCGGTGCGACCGCTAAAAGGCCATGTCTATTTTCCGCCGGCAGCCGGCGGTTCTCTCGAAAAGGCAGTATTCATGAGTGGCGTCAACGAGATCCGGTCGGCATTTCTCGACTATTTTCGCAAGGAAGGTCACGAGGTCGTCGCGTCAAGCCCGCTGGTGCCGCGCAACGACCCGACGCTGATGTTCACCAATGCCGGCATGGTGCAGTTCAAGAACGTTTTCACCGGTCTGGAGAAGCGGCCGTATTCGCGCGCCACGACTGCCCAGAAGAGTGTTCGCGCCGGCGGCAAGCACAACGACCTCGACAATGTCGGCTACACCGCGCGCCACCTGACCTTCTTCGAGATGCTCGGCAATTTCTCCTTCGGCGACTATTTCAAGGAGCGGGCCATAGAGCTTGCCTGGAACCTGATCACCAGGGAGTTCGGGCTGAAGAAGGACAAGCTGCTGGTCACCGTCTACCACACCGACGACGAGGCGGCCTCGTACTGGAAGAAGATCGCCGGCCTTTCGGACGATCGCATCATCCGCATCGCGACTTCGGACAATTTCTGGGCAATGGGCGACACTGGACCTTGCGGGCCGTGTTCGGAGATATTCATCGACCGTGGCGAGCATATCTGGGGCGGCCCTCCCGGCAGCCCCGAGGAGGATGGCGACCGTTTCCTTGAATTCTGGAACCTGGTGTTCATGCAGTACGAACAGGTGACGAAGGAGGAGCGCGTCGACCTGCCGCGTCCGTCGATCGACACAGGCATGGGCCTCGAGCGCATGGCATCCATCCTGCAAGGGGTTGAAAGCGTCTTCGAAACCGACCTGTTCCGCCACCTGATCGACGCTGCGTCGTCGGCGCTTGGCAAAGGTCCGGATGCGGACGCCGTCGCATCGTTGCGCGTCATCGCCGATCACCTGCGTTCGTCCTGCTTCCTGGTCGCCGACGGCGTGCTGCCGTCCAACGAAGGACGCGGCTACGTGCTTCGTCGCATCATGCGCCGCGCTATGCGCCACGCGCAGTTGCTCGGCGCCCGCGATCCGCTGATGTGGCGCCTGGTGCCGGCACTGGTCCGCGAGATGGGCCAAGCCTACCCGGAACTGGTGCGCGGCGAACAGATGATCACCGAAACGCTGAAGCTGGAAGAGACGCGCTTCCGCAAGACGCTGGTGCGCGGCTTGGGCTTGCTTTCGGAGGCGACGGAAAAGCTGGCCTCCGGCGACATGCTGGATGGCGAGACAGCGTTCAAGCTCTACGACACCTATGGCTTTCCGCTCGATCTGACGCAGGACGCGCTGCGCCAGCGCAACATCTCGGTCAACCTTGCCGGCTTCACCGAGGCGATGGAGCGGCAGAAAGCGGAGGCGCGCAAAAGCTGGGCCGGCTCCGGCGACGTGGCGACCGAGACGGTATGGTTTCCGGTGCGCGAGAACGCCGGCGCCACCGAGTTCCTCGGCTATGAGACCGAGCAGGCGGAAGGCCTCATCCAAGCGCTGGTCAGGGGCGGCAAGACCGTCGACAGCGCCGGCAAAGGTGACGCCGTTGCCGTGGTTGTCAACCAGACGCCGTTCTATGGCGAGTCCGGTGGCCAGATGGGCGACACCGGCGTCATTTCGGGCGACGGGTTCTCGATCGAAATATCCGATACCCAGAAGAAGGCCGATGGGCTTTTCGTCCATCTCGGCAAGGTGGCTAACGGCACGGTCAAGACGGGCGCGACCGTCGAGCTGAAGGTGGACCACGCGCGTCGCTCCAGGCTGCGCGCGAACCATTCCGCCACGCATCTGATCCATGAGGCGCTGCGCGAGGTGCTGGGTACCCATGTGGCGCAGAAGGGCTCGCTGGTCGCGCCCGAGCGTCTGCGCTTCGACATTTCGCACAACAAGCCGATCTCGCCTGGCGAGCTCGAAGAGGTCGAGCGCATGGCAAACGAGATCGCCGTTCAGAACGGCCCTGTAACCACGCGGCTGATGTCTGTCGACGACGCCATTGCCGAAGGCGCCATGGCGCTGTTTGGCGAGAAATATGGCGATGAAGTGCGCGTCGTTTCGATGGGCACGGGCTTGCATGGCGCCAAGGCCAACCGGCCCTATTCGGTCGAGCTATGCGGCGGTACCCATGTCAGGGCGACCGGCGATATCGGCCTGGTGCGCATCGTGTCCGACAGCGCGGTCGCTGCCGGCGTACGCCGCATCGAGGCGTTGACCGGCGAGGCGGCCAGAAAGCATCTCGACGAACAGGACAAGCGGTTGAAGGCGGCCGCCGCCGCGTTGAAGATTTCGCCGGCCGATGTGCCGGCCCGCGTCGAGGCGCTGCTCGACGAACGCAAGAAGCTCGAAAAGGAGCTGACCGAGGCGCGCAAGAAGCTGGCGCTGGGCGATCGCTCGCCAGCCGGTGTGCCGGCGGAAAACGAAACCATTGCCGGTGTCGGTTTTCTCGGCAAGGCGGTATCGGGCGTCTCGCCAAAGGATCTTAAGCCGTTGGCCGATGCCGGCAAGAAGTCGCTCGGCTCCGGCATCGTCGTCTTTGTCGGCGCCGGCGAGGACAACAAGGCAAGCGTCGTCGTCGCCGTCACCGATGATCTGACCGGCCGCTTCAGCGCCATCGATCTGGTGCGCGTCGCGTCCGCGGCATTAGGCGGGCAGGGCGGCGGCGGGCGACCCGATATGGCTCAGGCCGGCGGCCCGGACGCCTCGAAGGCCGAAGACGCGATCGCTGCGGTGAAGGCGGCTCTCGAAGCGGCGTGAACCTGCACCGGGGGCGGCACGGCCGAAATGGCGCGCCGCCCAGCGGATATCTTTGAGGGCCGATATGCCGACGCTGACGATGTATCAGGTCGATGCCTTTGCCGAACGGGCCTTCCAGGGTAACCCTGCCGCCGTTCTCCTTTTGGAGGAATGGCTGTCGGAGCAGGTAATGCAGGCCATCGCCAACGAAAACAATCTTGCTGAAACCGCGTTTGTGCGGCCGAATGGCAAAGGTTGGGATTTGCGCTGGTTCACGCCGGTCCATGAAGTCGACTTCTGCGGCCACGCCACTCTTGCGGCAGCCCATGTGCTGGCTACGGAATACAATGGTCAGGGCGAAATGGCCTTCGCCACCCGGGTCGGCGAGCTGCGGGTTTCCCGGTGGGAAGGGGCCTATCAGCTTGATCTGCCGTGTTTTCCGCCGCAGCCCATCGAGGAAGAGCTGAACTCGGCGCTGCAAGCGATATTGCCTCAGCGGCCATTTGCGAGCTTCTGCAATTTCGAGAACCTTTTTGTCGAGCTTGCCGACGAGACAACCGTGCGATCTTTCGTTCCCGATCTGCTCAGGATCGGACGTTTTCATCCTCTCGGCCTGGTTATTACCGCGCCTGGGCGAGCCCACGATTTCGTCTCCCGTTACTTCGTGCCCGGGGCGGGCATTCCCGAGGATCCGGTTACCGGCTCCATTCATGCGACGCTGGTACCTTACTGGGCTGAAAAACTCGGCAAGACGCATCTGTCGGCATTCCAATGCTCGCAGCGCGGCGGGCATTTGCTATGCGAACTGGCCGGAGATCGCGTGCTGATCACAGGCCGTGCGAAGACCTTCATGAAGGCGGAGATCTACCTTCCCGATTGAGCGGCTTGCGAGGCAGAGAAGGCAAGGATCTGGGAGAATTTGTCGCCAGCCTCGGCGGGACAGCACCCCCCTCTGTCCTGCCGGACATCTCCCCCTCAAGGGGGGAGATTGGATGTCACGATTGCCTTCGCCACTTGTCAATGATTGAAGAAAAGCGGGGCAATGAACCTGCCAATCTCCCCCCTTGAGGGGGAGATGTCCGGCAGGACAGAGGGGGGTGCTGTCCCTCGGCCTCTCGTATCTTTGTCACCCTGCCTTTTCGGCTTTCGCAAAACTCGCGCGTTGAGTGATGCGCGCATACCAATCCCGAATATCGGCAAACTCGGCCAGCAGGGCTTGTCCCTCGGCGACCTTGACGAAATAGCCGATGATCGGTGCGGCGTGCAGGTCGGCCAGCGTCAGGTCCGTTCCCAACAGCCAAGGCCCTTCGGCTTTCAGCGAGGAGAGCGCCTGCAATGCCGTTCTTGCCTGCCGCAACCCGTTGGCGATCACGGCTTCGTCGGGCGGCGTTTTTTCCAGCCGCTCGACAGCGACATCCCAGACCATGGTCCTGTAGGCGTAGGCGTCGAGCAGGCCGGTGATCTGGTTCATGCGTGCTCGAGGCCGGGCTTCGACCGGTTGCAGCGCCGGGCCGCCAAAGGCTTCGTCGACATAACGGGCAATCGCGCCGGTCTCGTAGAGGCGAAAGCCGTCATGCTCGAAGGCCGGGATGCGGCCGAACGGTTGGTGCTCGAAATACCAGCCGGGAATGCCGTCCGCGGCAAAGATGTCGACGGGCACGAGCTCGTAGCCGACGCCCTTTTCCTCCAGCACCAGCCGCACGATGCGCACATAGACGCTGTAGTCCGCGCCGTAGACGACGGGCTTGCCCATGCCGGTTGGGCTCAGGCCATCGCTTTCTGCAAATTCTCGTCGATCTTGTCGAGGAAGCCGGTGGTCGAAAGCCATGGCTGGTCGGGGCCGATCAGCAGCGACAGGTCCTTGGTCATGAAGCCGGACTCGACCGTCTGGATGCAGACCTTTTCCAGGGTCTCGGCAAAGCGCTTCAGTTCGGCATTGTCGTCGAGCTTGGCGCGATGCGCGAGGCCGCGCGTCCAGGCAAAGATCGAGGCGATCGAATTGGTCGAGGTCTCCTCGCCTTTCTGGTGCTGGCGATAGTGGCGGGTAACGGTGCCGTGCGCGGCTTCCGCCTCGACGGTCTTGCCGTCCGGCGTCATCAGCACCGAGGTCATCAGGCCGAGCGAGCCGAAGCCTTGCGCCACCGTGTCGGACTGCACGTCGCCGTCATAATTCTTGCAGGCCCAGACATAGCCGCCCGACCATTTCAGGCTGGAGGCCACCATGTCGTCGATCAGCCGGTGCTCGTACCAGAGTTTCTTCGCTTTGAATTCTGCTTCGAACTCCGCCTCGTAGACCTCCTGGAAGATGTCCTTGAAGCGTCCGTCATAGGCTTTGAGGATGGTGTTCTTGGTCGAGAGGTAGACGGGATAATTGCGCAGCAGGCCGTAGTTCAGTGAGGCGCGGGCGAATTCGCGGATCGATTCGTCGAGATTGTACATGGCCATGGCGACGCCGGCGCCGGGTGCGTCGAACACATCGTGCTCGATCACCTGGCCGTCCTCGCCGACGAATTTGATCGTCAGCTTGCCCTTGCCGGGGAAGCGGAAGTCGGTGGCGCGGTACTGGTCGCCGAAGGCGTGGCGGCCGACGATGATCGGCTTGGTCCAGCCGGGCACCAGCCGCGGCACGTTCTTCATGATGATCGGCTCGCGAAAGATGGTGCCGCCGAGGATGTTGCGGATGGTGCCGTTCGGCGACTTCCACATCTTCTTCAGCTTGAATTCCTCGACGCGCTGTTCGTCGGGCGTGATCGTCGCGCATTTCACGCCGACGCCGTATTTCTTGATGGCATTGGCCGAGTCGATGGTCACCTGGTCGTTGGTGGCGTCGCGGTGCTCGATGCCGAGGTCGTAATATTCGAGCTTGAGGTCGAGATAAGGGTGGATCAGCTTGTCCTTGATGAACTGCCAGATGATGCGGGTCATCTCGTCGCCGTCGAGTTCGACGACCGGGTTCGCCACCTTGATCTTCGCCATGGAAAGAATGCCTCGCTTTTGGGGAACGGAACGGCCTTGCCCGCACGGCTGCCGGCCCTGAGATGCGGCCCGTATATCAAAGGCTTTTTGGCCGCGCAAACGGCGAACCGCGCCGTAGTGTCGGCATTCCTTGCGAAAGCTTCATTTTCGCCGCCAAATGTGGCAGGGGACTGCGAAATGCCGCAAACAGCAGTTCACTGACAACCATGGCCGCTACCCAGGATCCCGCCACCCCTCTTGCCTCCGGAACTCCAGCGTCCGGACCGGCGATCATCCTGGTCGAGCCGCAGCTCGGCGAGAATATCGGCATGGTTGCGCGCGCCATGGCCAATTTCGGCCTTACCGAGCTGCGGCTCGTCAATCCGCGCGACGGCTGGCCGAGCGAGAAGGCGCGTGCCGCCGCAAGCCGCGCCGACCACGTCATCGATGCCGTCACGGTGTTCGATGACCTCGCCTCGGCAGTCGCCGATCTGAACTTCGTCTTCGCCACCACGGCGCGCGCGCGCGACAATTTCAAGCCGGTGCGCGGTCCGGTCGAGGCGGGCAGGGCGCTGCGCGCGCGGCAGCGGGCCGGCCAGCGCACCGGCATCCTGTTCGGCCGCGAGCGCTTCGGCCTCTATAATGACGAGGTCGGCCTTGCCGACGAGATCGTCACCTTCCCCGTCGATCCAGCCTTCTCCTCGCTCAACATCGCCCAGGCGGCCCTGCTGATGTCCTATGAATGGATGAAGTCCGGCCTGGAAGACGAGACCAGGACCAACTTCTCCGGCCCCGAAATGCCGCCGGCTGCCAAGGAAGAATTGCACGGCCTGTTTGCGTATCTGGAAGGTGCACTGGAGGCGCGCGGCTATTTCCGCCCGGCAGCGAAGAAGCCGAAGATGGTCGACAATTTGCGCGCTGTGCTGACCCGCCCCGGCTTTGCCGAGCCGGAGCTCAAGGTGCTGCGCGGAATCATATCATCGCTGGACAGGTTCTCGCCGGCCATGCCGCGCGGCGACGGATCGCCTGGCGACGATCCAAGGCGGCTCCCGGCAGCGGCCCGGCGCGCTGGCAAGGCGACAGACAAAGACTAGGTGTTTGTTCCCAACGGGAGCGCATAAAAAGCAATTGCCATTGACTGCCAGGGCGGGTGTGCTTCTTCTGCTGGCGACGCCCTTAATCAGTGAGAGAGATCGTGCCCAGAGCTATCTTGCCCGCGTTTGTCTTATTCTGTCTGTTATCTGAAATGTCTGCGGCGTCGGAATTTGAAAAGCCATCGGGCACACTTCCCGCACAGCAAGCCATTGAAAGATTGTTACCCAATTCCGTGCTCCGCGTCGGAATGCCTAGGCAAGAACTGGAGGAAGTTATCAGGTCACGCTATCCCGATTGGGAGCGTTCGGAAAAGAAACGAGCGCTCAACAACCGCAAGGACATGTCACTTTCACTGGAGGCTCGCTCTGCATATTTGCAGACCATCTCAATATCTCACGAAGAGAAAGAGCAGAACCTGATCTTCAGATATAGGTTTGCGTTGACGTCGCCGCTAACCGGCAGCCACGTCTACTCGATAGTATACGGAGTCGAGTCAAATACCTCGAACCTGATTTCAATAGACGACTGGGCCAACGGTTTGCATTCAAGATGGGGCGATGAGCATGGTGGCACGCGATCTGATGCGAAGGCACGTGCGACGTATTTCTTCGACACGGAATGGCGCTTAGTTGAGAATGCTGGGAACAAGTGCGCCCCGATATATCCGGCACTCTATCGCCTAGATGAAAAAACCGTCGCTGAGGTAGCTGCGGTATCAAGCCTTCTGGACGCAACGGGATGCACATTCAGTCGAGACAGCATTTTAGAGATCAAAGAAGGCGCAGTCGTTCAATCGACCTTCTACACCGTCGATTTTAGGCTTCAGGTGAACGACGTTTTGAAGCGGGTAGCATTTGGGCTTCAGTGAACAAAGCCGACTTTGTCAACGGGCCCTAAGCTTCGAATCCCGCCACCTCACCAGTAACCGAATGTTATTCGATATGATCCATTGTCCGGCGAACGATGGGTCCTCGGATGTTCAGCTCAAATATCGGGCGTCTTCGCTTTTTCTTCTATTCCGCGGCCTTGCTGGTTGCGGAAATCGTGACCTTTGTGCTGTGCGTCGTGCTGACCATCGGCATCGAGGGTTTGGCCAATTCGAAGCCCGGACCTTCCAGGGAAGGGCTGGCCGCAGCCGTTCTCGTCGCCTCGCTGGTGATCGTTCTGTTACGCGCGAATTTCGCCTGGCGTCGAAGCCGCGACGCGCAAGGGTCGGGTTGGATCCTTTGGTCGTATATCGTGTTCTCGACCCTGTTTGCGATTCTGCAGGCCGGCACTGTTCTTGTCGTAAAATTCGACGGCGAAGATTCGCATTCCGGCCTTAACCTGCTGGGATTAGCTCTTGTCGGGCTGTGGGCCGTCATCTTGGCGGCCAAGCCGGCGGGCGGTGGCTCTGCGGATATGGCGTCATCCCTGAGTTTCGACGATTTCGACCCGCCCGGGCCGCTGCGCGGCACCGCCGCGCTCCATTCAGCGTCAGCCGCCGGCGCGACGGCCCTGGCTCCAGCCTACGCCACGCGGGCCGCGCCGGTGCCGTCGAACCACCCTGCATCTCAACCTGCATCTCCGGCGAACGGCCGGCCGCGGCCCGGCGGCTTCGGCAAGCGCGGCCTTGTGTGACCGGCTCGCCGCATCAAGGCCATGATGGTTCCACATAGAAGCGGCCGGGATAAAGCATCATTGGCCGAAGCAGAAAGCATGGGCCGGGTCTTCCCTCGCGATCTCGTTTGTGATTCCCAGCCCTTAGTGATTCCCAGCCCTTAGTGACTCAATGACAATGACCGATCCATCGAGCGCCCGTCCGATCCTGATGTTCGATTCCGGCATTGGCGGCCTCACCGTGCTGCGTGAGGCGCGCGTGCTGATGCCTGACCGCCGCTTCATCTATGTCGCCGACGACGCGGCGTTCCCCTTCGGCGGCTGGGAGGAGCCGGCGCTGAGAACACATATCCTGGAGTTGTTCGCCAGGCTGCTCGAACGGTTTTCGCCGGCCATTTCGGTCATCGCCTGCAACACCGCCTCGACACTGGTCATCGATGCCTTGCGCGAGAAGTTTCCCGGCCACCCTTTCGTCGGCACCGTGCCGGCCATCAAGCCGGCGGCGGAACGCACGCGCTCAGGTCTGGTTTCGGTGCTGGCGACGCCCGGCACCGTCAAGCGCCAGTACACGCGCGACCTGATCAGCAAATGGGCGCAGAAATGCCATGTCCGCCTGGTCGGCAGCGACAGGCTGGCGGGATTGGCCGAAGCCTATATGCGCGACGGTTTTGTCGACGAGGACGCCGTGCGCGCAGAGATCGCGCCGTGCTTCGTCGAGCATGATGGGCTGCGCACCGACATCGTCGTGCTTGCCTGCACCCATTATCCGTTTTTGGCCAACCGCATGCGCAAGACAGCACCTTGGCCGGTCGACTGGCTCGACCCGGCCGAGGCGATCGCACGCCGCGCGCTGTCGCTGCTCGCCGATACCGAGGCCTGTTATCGCAGAGAGGCACTGCCCGAAGGCGCCGACCTTGCATTCTTCACCTCGAACAGCGCCGATTTTCCGACGCGCCGGCTGATGCAGGGTTTTGGCTTGGCGGTATCCTGACCGCAAGCAATTTTCGCTTTGGGAACATCACACCAGACAATGCGTTTTCCTCTCATCGGAAACGGGAGAAACCATCATGCCAGCCACCTCAAAAGCCCAGCAGAAAGCGGCCGGCGCGGCATTGTCAGCCAAGCGCGGCGAGACCAAGAAGGGCGCGCTCAAAGGCGCGTCAAAGGGAATGTATAAATCCATGAGCGAAAAACAGCTCGAGGAATTCGCCGAGACCAAGCGCAAGGGCCTGCCGGAAAAGAAGTCGAAACACTGATCGACTGGCCATTCTGACGGCGGATGCCGGTCAATAAAAGGCCCGCGGCTGAGCCGCGGGCCATGAAGTCTCAACGGGCGAGGACGAAAATTACCAGTTCCAGCCCCACCCGCAGCGCCGCACTTTGTAGCGGATGACCTTGCGATGACCGTGGCGCCACACCACCTTCTTCTTGACCACGATGCGGCAGACCTGGTGATGCCTGTGCCCATGCCAATGCCGGGCCTGCGCCGGCTCGGGCGCGACCGCCATCGTGCCGGCCATCACCGCGGCTCCTACCAACGTAAGGAAGAACTTCTTCATGCGAATTCCAGCTCCTCTGACTTCAGTCCCTTCCTGATGCCGCTGGCGCAACCTCCCGCCACATCCGGCACGTTCTACAACCGTAACACTATCCGGTTCGGCGATTCGCGCCAGCCAGAAGCTTGACAGCGGTTAAATCTCCGTTTAACCAGCCCACCAACACCGGGCCGCAATGCCCGGTGGTTTTCTTTATGTGTGCAAGACGTTTGGGAAGCCGGTTTTACTTTCCCTATGTCTTGTTTGAAATGACGTGTCCCGTGGGTTTTCCGTCGCGTTGCGTGGAAAACCCTGTCAGGTCTCGAAAACGGAGGCCAGAGGAGGGCGCGTTTCCTTCACCCGGACCATGAGGTTCCGGGTATGTTGTTTTGAAAGGGAATGCGATGAGCAAGCGCGAATCCGCGAAGTACAAGATCGACCGCCGTCTTGGCGAAAACATCTGGGGCCGCCCGAAGTCCCCGGTCAACAAGCGTGAATACGGCCCCGGCCAGCATGGCCAGCGCCGCAAGGGCAAGCTTTCCGATTTCGGCCTGCAGCTGCGCGCCAAGCAGAAGCTAAAGGGCCACTATGGCGACGTTTCGGAAAAGCAGTTCCGCAAGGTCTATGAAGAGGCGGACCGCCGCAAGGGCGACACCTCGGAGAACCTGATCGGCCTGCTCGAATCGCGCCTCGACGCGGTCGTCTACCGCGCCAAGTTCGTGCCGACCATCTTTGCGGCGCGCCAGTTCGTCAATCACGGCCACGTCAACGTCAACGGCAAGCGCGTCAACATCGGCTCGTACCGCTGCAAGCCGGGCGACGTCGTCGAAGTGCGCGAGAAGTCGAAGCAGCTGGTCATCGTGCTGGAATCGGTGGGCCTGGCCGAGCGCGACGTGCCCGATTATATTGAAGCCGATCACAACAAGATGACCGCGGCCTTCACGCGCATCCCCGGCCTGGCGGACGTTCCGTTTGCCGTGCAGATGGAACCGAACTTGGTCGTCGAATTCTATTCGCGCTGATCGTCGCGTTCGTCGCGATACAATCGAAGGCCGCCCGTCGAGGCGGCCTTTTCTTTTTTCGTTCCTTTTCCGCGGCGTGATTCCGAAATCGATTTCGATTTTCGGTCCGATGCGCTACTGCGGGCGGCAACAGGATCTTGGGGCCGACGCGCCGTGAACATGCAGCCAGACGCCGAAACGCTCGAACCGGTCGCCGACGCCGAAGGCGGCTTTCATCCTCTGTTTGCCGATGTGCCGTCCTCCGTCGAGTTCAACAAGCTGCGCAAACGGCTGTTGCGGCTTGCCCGCCAGGCGATCGACGATTTCTCCATGGTGAGGCCCGGCGACCGTTGGCTGGTCGCTCTGTCGGGCGGCAAGGATTCCTACGGCCTGCTTGCCGTTCTGCTCGATCTCAAATGGCGCGGGCTGCTGCCGGTCGAGCTGTTAGCCTGCAATCTCGACCAGGGCCAGCCGAACTTTCCCAAGCACATATTGCCCGATTATCTCGATAGATATGCCATTCCGCATCGCATCGAATATCAGGACACCTATTCGGTGGTCACCGACAAGCTGGCCGAGGGCAGCACCTATTGCTCGCTGTGCTCGCGGCTACGGCGCGGCCATCTCTATCGCATTGCCCGCGAGGAGGGCTGCTCGGCGCTGGTGCTCGGCCACCACCGCGAGGACATACTGGAAACCTTCTTCATGAACCTGTTCCATGGCGGGCGCCTGGCCGCCATGCCGCCGAAGCTGCTCAATGACGAAGGCGATGTCATGGTGCTGCGGCCGCTCGCCTATTGTGCGGAAGCCGATCTCGAGAAATTCGCCGGCGCCATGAAATTCCCGATCATTCCGTGCGATCTGTGCGGTAGCCAGGAAGGCCTGCAGCGCAACGCCATGAAGGCGATGCTCGACGACATCGAGAAGCGCATGCCCGGCCGCAAGGACACGATGATCCACGCCATGACCAATGTGCGGCGTTCGCATCTGCTCGACAGGAAGCTGTTCGATTTCGCCGCCCTCAACGAAACCCTCACCACCAGGCGTCCCGATGACATTTGACGATAGCGCGATCGACTGGCTTGCCGACCTTCTGTCGGAAGCCGCCGTCGCCGAGATCATGCCACGCTTTCGCCGGTTGAGCGAGGGCGACGTCCGTCGCAAGACCTCGGCCGCCGATCTCGTCACCGAGGCCGACGTCAATGCCGAACGGCTCATCACCGCCAGGCTGCGCCAGCGTTATCCCCACGCAATGATCGTCGGCGAGGAGGCCTGCTCCGACGACCCGACGCTGCTCGACGGTCTCGGCGATGCCGAACTCGCCTTCGTCATCGACCCGGTCGACGGCACCTTCAACTTCGCCTCCGGCGTGCCGCTGTTCGGCGTCATGCTTGGCGTCGTGGTCAAGGGCGAGACGGTCGTCGGCATCATTCACGATCCCGTCGGCAAGGATTGGCTGATCGGCGTTAGTGGCGCCGGCAGCCATATCCGCCATGCCCATGGCAATCTGGAAAAGGTCCATGTCGCCAAACCGGCGCCGATGTCGGAAATGACCGGTGCGGTCTCATGGCACTATGTGCCCGAGCCGGACCGCTCACGTTTGGCGCGCAACCAGACCAAGTCGCTATCGCAGTTCAATTATCGCTGCGCCGCCCATGAATACCGCCTGCTGGCCAGCGGCCACGGCCATTTCGTCGTCTACAACAAGCTGATGCCTTGGGACCACTTGGCCGGCGTGCTGATCCATGCGGAGGCCGGCGGCCATGCCGCGCGCTTCGACGGCAGCGCCTATCTGCCGTCGCATGTCGGGGGTGGCCTGCTGGTCGCACCGGACCGGGAGAGCTGGCGGGAGCTGCGCCGTGAGCTCTGGGCGGAATAGCTCTTCGCTGCCAAAGTTGTCCAATCTTGTGCGAAACCGGAGATCTCGAATGAAACCTCGGTCCGCAATTGTTGCAACGGCCTTTGCCCTTGCCTTGGTTGCCGGTGTCCATGAAACAAGAGCTGGGGAACGCGCATGTCGCAGTCCCGACTCCGTCGACACCATAGACGAGATGTTCTCCGCGATCTTCGCCTGTTGGAAGCCGCCGCGCGGAAGCGCGGGCATGACCCTGACGCTGCAGTTCTCAATTCGCCGAAACGGCACGCTTATCGGCAAGCCGCGCGCCACCTACTCACATCTAGGGGACGATGGTCCGCTCAACCGGGCCTTCGTGGCTTCCGTCCTCGAGGCGCTCGACAAGGCTCTTCCACTGCCCGTTTCGGACAGTATGGGTGGAGCAATCGCAGGACGTACGCTGTTCCCTCGCTTCACCGCGGTCAGTGAGGGTGCATCCTAGGCGCACGCGCAATGGGCATTAAACCGGCGGGTTATGCGGCTGGAACAGTCTGCCGCGCTCGGCCAGCAGGATCATCAGCAGCGCCGCCACGGACACGCTGCAGAACCCGGCGGCCAGCGGCGTCACCGTGCCGTTGAAGGCTTGGCCGATCAGCGTGCCGAGAATGCCGCCAAGAAATGTCTGCATGAACCCAAGGATCGACGACGCAGTGCCGGCCAGGTGCCCCAGCGGCTCCATAGCGAGCGCGTTGAAGTTCGCGCCGAGCGCGCCGAACGGGACCATGGCGCAGGCAAAGAAGGTAATGAAGAGCCAGAGCGGCATCTTTATTTCGATGGAAACGACCAGCCAGGCAAGGCTGATGGCCAGAAACAGCAGCAGCGCGCTTTGCGACAGACGGCGCATGCCGATGCGGCCGACGAGGCGCGAGTTGAGGTAGTTCGAAAAAGCAAGCACACCGGCAACCCCCGCGAAGATGACCGGGAACACCTCGCCGACATTGAACACGCTAACATAGATCTGCTGGGCCGAGGCGATGAAGCCGAACATGGCGCCGAAGATGAAGGTGCTGGCGAAGGCGTAGCAGAGCGCGATGCGGTTGGTGAGAACGATGCGGAAGCCGCCGATGATGGAGGACAACGTCAGCGGCCGGCGATATTCGGGGTGTAGTGTCTCGGGCAGGCGCAGCAGCGACCAGGCGGACACGATCAGCGCGCCGGCTGCCATGGTGACGAAGATCACATGCCAGGTCGCAAACAGCATGATGAACTGGCCGATACCGGGCGCCACCACCGGAATGGCCATGAACACCATGAAGATCAAGGACATGACTTCGGCCATGCGCCTTCCGTCGAACGTATCGCGCACGATCGAGACGGCAATGACGCGCGTCGCCGCCGCACCGATGCCTTGCACGGCCCGGCATAGCAGAAGCGTGGTGAATGACGGGGCGATTGCCGCAGCGCCGGCCGCCAGGACGTAGATCACCAGCCCTGCGACAAGCGGCGCGCGGCGCCCGAAGCGGTCCGAGATCGGCCCGAAGAACAGCTGTCCGCCGCCAAAGCCAAGGATATAGGCGGTGACAACATATTGCCGGTGGTTTTCATTTTCGATGCCAAGCGAAGCGCCGATCTGCTGCAGCGCCGGCAAAATAATGTCGATGGCCAGCGAATTGAGCGCCATCAGCGCCGCGCACAGCGCAATGAATTCCCAGCGCGGAATAGGCAAGGTGCTTGCCTTTTGCTGCGCTTGTGCTTGCTGATCCACGGCCAGTCCGATCCTCAAACGAAAATGCGCCGGCTGGCCGACGCATCCATTCGTTGATTGCCCGATAATGGGCAGAACTTTTTGCCAAGGTGGGGGCTGCCCCGGCGCTTAGCGCATGACCCCCGAAAATCGCAGGCGGAAGGTCATACGCAGAAACAGAAGTCAGGCGGCGCCTTTGACGCTGACGCCCTTTTCGACGAGGAAGGTCTGCAATTCGCCCGCCTGGAACATCTCGCGGATGATGTCGCAGCCGCCGACGAACTCGCCCTTGACGTAGAGCTGCGGGATGGTCGGCCAGTTTGAATAGTCCTTGATGCCTTGCCGCAGTTCGGCCGACGTCAGCACGTCGACGCCCTTATAGTCGGCGCCGATGTAGTCGAGGATCTGCACGACCTGGCCGGAAAATCCGCATTGCGGGAAGCCGGGCGTGCCCTTCATGAAGAGAACGACGTCGTTGCCCTTCACTTCATTGTCGATGTAGTCGTTGATGCCGCTCATGGAATACCCTTTCATGCCTGTGGGAGTCAGGCTCGAACATTACCCTTCAAATAAACCCATGGGTTGCGCGAAACAAGATGTTTGCCGCCTTGCCACGCAAATGGCGCAAAGGAACGTCTGATCTTGGGCCAAGAGCGTTGGCCACCATCTTTCCCGAGGCGCGATGAAAAGACGATATCTCGCCGGGTTCCTCCTCGCCGTTCTGTTCGCCGCACTGTCCTTGATCTGGTGGGCCAGGTCGCCGAGACAGCCATCTCTCGTCGTCGGCGGTGAATTACCGGCGCCGTGCCGCGATACGAGCTTCGAGGCGGTCGCCTATGTCGTCTGCGAAATCGATCTGCGCCGCTATGACGTCGGTGTGTTCCACACAGGCCTCGACGGCAAGGCTTTCGGTTCACTGGACAAATTCGACAAGGCGATGGCGGATCAGGGCCGGACGGTGCTGCTCGCCATGAACGCCGGCATGTATCACCAAGACCTGACCCCAGTCGGCCTTCTCGTCGAAGACGGCCGGGAGAAGGCGCCGATCAACGTCGCCGACAGCGGAGGCAATTTCTTCCTGAAACCGAATGGCGTATTCCTGGTCCGCAAGGACGGCAAGGCGGCGGTCATGGAGACAAGCGCCTATGCTGCGACCAGACTGGACGTGATGTTTGCCACGCAATCCGGCCCGATGCTGGTGATAGACGGCCGGCTTCATCCCCGCTTCGAGCAGAACGGCACATCACGCTATATCCGCAATGGCGTCGGCGTGCGTGACGAAAATACGGTCGTGCTGGCGATCTCACGCTCTGAAGTCAGCCTCGGCAGCTTCGCACGGCTATTCCGGGATGCGCTCGATTGTCCCAACGCGCTTTTCTTCGACGGGGTCGTTTCGGCGCTGTCGAACGGCGAGCGGATGATTGTGGGTGGAAAGTATCCGGCGGGGCCGATCATTGCCGTGACCGGTAAGAAGCTTGCGAGCCGGTAACTGCAAGAGAGCTCAGTCCGGCACGCTGGTCTGCAGGGCAAGCGCGTGCAGTACGCCGCCCATGTTGCCCTTCAGCGCGTCATAGACCATCTGGTGCTGCTGGACGCGGCTTTTGCCGCGAAAGCTTTCGGCCACAACCTCAGCCGCATAATGGTCGCCGTCGCCGGCCAGGTCGCGAATCGTCACCTTGGCGTCCGGAATGCCTTCCTTGATCAGCCGTTCGATGTCGTGGGCGTCCATTGCCATGTGAGGATTCCTTGTTCAGGTCGTGATCTCATAGATATGGTCGAAATGGCGGATGAACCACAGGGAAAGGGGCCCACTCGATCACATCACGGGTCCACGACCTCATTTGCCATGAAGCGAGGGAACCAGGATTCGTGGGCGGCGGTCAATTCGCTGACCGGTATCGCACGCGCCTCGCCCAGCTTCAGTTCGCTGCCGCCGGTCGAGCCGATCCACGGCGCAAAAACGCCGAGCTTGTTTTGCTGTTCGCGAATGGCGTCCCATTGCTCGCTCTGCGGGTCGATCGACAGCGTCAGCAGATAACGGCCCTGGTCCTCGCCGAACCAGACCGGGATCGGATCTGCACCGATCAGGCCGGGAATGGTCGCGCCGATGCCGGAGGCCATCGCCATCTCGGCCAGCGCCACCGCGATGCCGCCATCGGAAACGTCATGCGCCGCGGTAACAACACCGGAGGCGATCAGTGCCCGCACATGGTCGCCGACCCGCTTCTCGTGGCCGAGATCGACCGGCGGCGGCGGGCCGTCGGCGCGGCCAAAGATGTCGCGCATATAGACCGACTGGCCAAGATGCGAGCCCCATATCGTCGGGGCGCCGACCAGCACGATCATCTGGTCTTCGGCGGCAAAGCCGATGCGCACCATTTTCGACCAGTCGGCAATCAGACCGACGCCGCCGATGGTTGGTGTCGGCAGGATGCCTTGGCCGTTGGTCTCATTGTAGAGCGAGACGTTGCCGGAGACGATCGGGAAGCCGAGCGCCCTGCAGGCATCGCCAATACCTTTCACCGCGCCGACCAACTGACCCATGATCTCCGGCCGTTCCGGATTGCCGAAATTGAGGTTGTCGGTGGCCGCGAGCGGCAGAGCACCGGTGGCGGTAAGATTGCGCCAGCATTCGGCAACCGCCTGCTTGCCGCCCTCGTAAGGGTCGGCCTCGCAATAGCGCGGCGTCACGTCGGAGGAGAAGGCGAGCGCCTTGGTCGGATGACCATCGACGCGCACGACACCGGCGTCGCCGCCGGGAAGCTGCAGGGAATTACCCTGGATCAGCGTGTCGTACTGCTCCCACACCCAGCGGCGCGAGGAAAGGTCCGGTCCGCCCAGCAGCTTGAGGAGTGCGTCGGCCACATCGGTTCGCGGCGCATCGCCAGCCAATGGCGCCGGTTTCTTCGGCTCGACCCAGGGACGGTCATATTCCGGCGCCTGGTCGCCGAGATCCTTGATCGGCAGGTTGGCGACCTCGTCGCCCTGGTGCAGCACGCGGAAGCGCAGATCGTCGGTGGTCTTGCCGACGATGGCAAAATCAAGGCCCCATTTGTGGAAGATCGCCTCGGCCTGTTTTTCCTTTTCGGGGCGCAGCACCATCAGCATGCGCTCCTGGCTCTCCGAAAGCATCATCTCATAGGCGCTCATGCGCTCTTCACGCACCGGCACCTTGTCGAGGTCGAGCTCGATGCCGAGGTCGCCCTTGGCGCCCATCTCGACCGCCGAGCAGGTGAGACCAGCGGCACCCATGTCCTGGATGGCGATAACGGCGCCGGACGCCATCAGTTCGAGGCAGGCTTCGAGCAGGCATTTTTCGGTGAAGGGATCGCCAACCTGGACCGTGGGCCGCTTCTCGTCGATCTTGTCGTCGAACTCTGCCGAGGCCATGGTGGCGCCGCCGACGCCGTCGCGCCCGGTCTTGGCGCCGAGATAGACGACCGGAAGGCCGACGCCCTTGGCCTCGGACAGAAAGATTGCGTCCGTCTTCGCGAGGCCCGCGGCAAACGCATTGACCAGGATATTGCCGTTGTAGCGGGCGTCGAAATTGACCTCGCCGCCGACCGTCGGCACGCCGAAGGAATTGCCATAGCCACCGACGCCGGAAACGACGCCGGCAACGAGGTGTTTGGTCTTGGGATGGTCCGGCGCACCGAAGCGCAGCGCGTTCATCGCCGCGATCGGCCGCGCGCCCATGGTGAAGACATCGCGCAGGATGCCACCGACGCCGGTCGCAGCTCCCTGATAAGGCTCGATATAGGAGGGGTGGTTATGGCTCTCCATCTTGAAGACGACGCAGTCGCCGTCGCCGATGTCGACCACACCGGCATTCTCGCCCGGGCCCTGGATGACTTGCGGCCCGGTGGTCGGCAGCGTGCGCAGCCACTTCTTCGAGGATTTGTAGGAACAATGCTCGTTCCACATCGCCGAAAAAATACCAAGTTCGGTAAAGCTCGGTTCGCGCCCGACCAGGTCGAGGATGCGTTGGTACTCGTCGGGCTTCAGCCCGTGCGCGGCAATGAGTTCCGGAGTGATCGGCACGGAATTGGAAATGGTCATGGTCGGCAAATTGTGTCCTTGGGATCGAGTCCCGTCTTATCGCAAGCTTTGCAGCCGATACACCCCGTTAGATGACTAAAACGATGGAAAGCAACAGCTGACGGCAAGTAGCGAAAGATCGCCACTCGACCCGCCGGTTTCAAGCCGGTTCAGGAAAAGCTGTCGTAGCCGGCGCGGCCCTCGTCCAGAAGCCGCCGGATCACCGCGACGCCGTGCGCGATATCGTCCCGCTGTCGCGGCTGCGAGATGCCAAACCGCACGCCGTGAAAGGCCTGTTCAGAACGCCCTGCCTTGAACTCATCCTCGTCGTCGATGAGCACGCCATGTTCGAGGCAGGCCTGTTTGAAAGTGCCGGAAAGCCACGGGTCGGGCAAAGTGAGCCAGACGAACGGCACATTATCCAGCGCCTTGAAGTCGAAGCCGTCGAGTGTCTCGCGCACGATCGCGATGCGCGCACCGATCTCGGCAATGCTGCGCTTGCGCATCTCGGCGGCCTGACTGGACAGCACCAGCCGGCTGCCCACCTCCGCCAGCAGAAACGGCAGGCCGCCCGTCATCATCTTGTGGGCAACCCGGATGCGGTGACGATAGGCCGGCGGGCAAGCGAGCCAACCGCCGCGAACACCCGCCGCGACCGATTTCGAGAGGCCGCCGGCAACGATGGTCCGTTCGGGAGCATATTCGGCCATTAAAGGCGTTGGGTCATCGGTCAGTCCGCCATAGAGATCGTCCTCGATCAGGACGACGTTATATTGACGGGCGACATGCGCGATTGCCTCGCGGCGCGATGCCGACAGCGTTGTCAGTGTCGGGTTCTTGGCCGTCGGCATCAAAAACATCATCTTCGGGTGCTTTTGCGCACAGACGCGCTCGAAATCCTGGGGATCGATGCCCTCGTCGTCCGCCACCACCAGTGCGGTCCGGCGACCGATCAAGCCGGCGCTGCGGGAAATCTGCGAATAGGTGAGGTGCTCGAAGACGACATAGTCGCCGGGGGAGGTGAGCCCCGCAATGGTTGCCATCACCGCGGCGTGGGTGCCGAGCGTGGGAACGATGGCATCCGCCGCCGGGCGAAAGGAATTGCGCGACAGCCAGCGCCTGCCGGCTTCGAACCAGCGGTCCGGGAAATCACGCGTGTAGCTTGAAATCTCATGCGGATGGTCTTGCGCCGTGCGTGTCAACACGTCAGCGACGATGGCACCCTGGCCGACATCCGGTGCGGCGGTGCTATCGAAGCGCAGCTTGTCGCCGGGCGCATCCATATAGCGCGTGCCTTGTTCGACCGGCCCCAGGAAATCCGGCTTTGCGCTCTCCGACTGCTGAGCGAGAACATAGGTTCCGCGGCCGACCTCGCCGCTGACCAATCCCCGCTCGCGCAGCAATTGATAGGCCCTGCCAACCGTGCCGACGGTCGTGCCGATGTCGTATGCCAGATCGCGCTGCGGCGGCAGCTTTGCCCCTGCACCGATCAAGCCGCGGTCGATGTCCGTCTCGATGGAATCGGCAAGCCGCTGATAGAGCGGTCCAGTGCCGGCGGTAAGGTCTGGAAGCCAAGTTGTCATGGTGACAATTTTCTACATTGCACCGAAATGAGAGTCAATACATATGAAACGGGCAATACAAAAGGGCACAATTGCAATCTTGGCAGAAAGAAAATGGGTACAATAGAGACAATCCGCTACGCCGCAGTTGAATTGCAGGTGCAGGTGGCGCGCCCGCCGGGCAGGCCAACCTATGTCAGTCGGCTGGTGCGTACGCTCAGATCCTTCGCGAGGTGGATCGACGGGTTAATGGATCGCCGGCGCAGCCGGCTGGTCCTGCTCGAGATGACTGACGACCAGCTCAAGGACATCGGTATCTCGCGTTGCGATGCCCATCGTGAGGGGCTGAGGGCGTTTTGGGACTGAGAAGCAGCCGGATGCTCCGTCTCGAACGTCGCGTGGCATATCGGCGGTTAGACGAGAGCGTCAATATCGACATCGGAACCAACGCGATCTTCTTCATCACTGAGATACCATCCTCCTTCGTGCCCTCACAGCATTCGCTCGCGACGTCTCCAGTGAATAGGGGTATTGCTGAAAATAGCTAATTCCCTTATTTTCGGGATAACGAAGGAGATGACCGTGGCAAGTTTCACCCTCACAGATCTCGGCAACAAATCCGGCGAGGTTGTTGAGGCCGCGTTCCGCGGCCCTGTTGACATCACCAAGCGCGGCAAGCGCAAGTTCGTTCTCCTGACGGCAGAGCAGTTCGACCGCATCACCAGTCGCAGCGCGCAACGGGCACACCGCGTCGAGGATCTGTCGGCCGAGGAACGCGACAGGCTTCTAACCGGCCTCGACGCAGTCGCGCGAGATGATGTTCGGGATGACTGAACCCGGCCACGGACAGATCATTCTCTATTCCTATTTGTGGGCGAGGGAATATGACCGGGGCGAGGAAAGCGGACGCAAGGCGCGGCCGACTTGCGTTATGCTGATCGTTGCCGGCAAGAATGGCCGCAAGCAGGCCCTGCTCTTTCCAATCACGAGCCAGCCGCCACGACCTGGCGCGCACTATGTTGAGATTCCTGAGACCGAGGCCCGCCGCGCCACCCTCTTTACCCCAGCCTGGGTTATCGTCGACGAATTCAACACCGATGATCTCGCGACGAGCTGGGCGCTCGAAGATGCCAAGCCGCTCGGCCAATTCACGCGCAAGTTCATGTCACGGATCGCTGGCGAAGCTGCTGCGGCGATCCGTGCAGGCGCCGCGCGAACCGTGCCAAGACGCTAAAGGCTGCCGCGGCGGGAGAGCATCATCGCGGATGAACGCCCGCCGCCCTGATCCGCGTGACACCGTGGTCCACAAGCACCGCCACGATGCACAGCATCAGAAAGAGCCCGGTGATGGCCAGAGCCGAGACGGCGACGCTGGTCGCGCCGTTCTTGGCGAGATCGAGGAACGGGTAGGGCACTTCACCGGCAATCGGCGCCCGCAGCAGCGCGTAGGCCAGATAGGCGATCGGATAGATCATCCACCAGGAGATGTCGCGCCACCGCGTCGAGCCGTCGGCGCCTGCCACAAGCCACCACAGCACGAACAACACCGGCGTCACATAGTGCAGGAGCACATCGCAGAGCAGGAACAGCCCTTGCGGCTGCCAAAGCTGCGCCAGGACCGTTGCATAAACGATGAGGACCAGCGTTATGGCGACGGCTACGCCCGCCCGCATCCGTGGCGCGGAAAAGGCCGGAAACCAGGCATAACCCGTCGACGACAGCAACGAGGCATGGACGAGCACCGCGCCGATGTTGGTCAGGATGGTGAAGAAGCTGAAATAGAAGACCAGCGAGCCGGCAAAGCCGCGGCCGGCTTCCATTGATGCCGGGACGGTGATGCAGAGCTGCAGGACGAGCCCGGCCAGGCCGACGACCAGACCGGTGATCTGCAGCACGCGACCCATTGGGCTAGGCAGCAGCGCCGCAGGCCGGATTGCCCGCCTGCCAGCGGGCAATGTCCGAGCCGATGCGGGCGCCGAGCGGTTCCGCCATCAATGGGCCGAACACGTCGACGCGGCTCGAATTGCCTTGCGCCTGCACGACCAGCAACGGCTTTCCACCATAATGTTTGGCCGGCACCAGCAGGAAGCGCGGCGTGCCGCTGAACGAATTCAGCTCGTTGGCCATCTGGTAAGATTTGAAGGCAGGGTCCTTGCTGGCGATCCAGCATTTGTGGGCAGCTATTGCCACCTGCTCCATGGCAAGCAGTGACGCACTCTTGCCCGCCGGCGCCGGCGCGCTCTTCGGGCCTGACTGGCAGGAGGCGAGTACAAGCCCGGCGGCAGTAGCGACGGCGAGGCGCGTGGTCGTCGGTCTCATGTTCAAGCGGCGCCCATCTCGAGTTCGGACAGAAAGATCTTCAGACCGTCTGTCATCTCACCCCAGACGCGCGACAGCGCGGGATGCTGCAAGGCTATTTGCTCGTAGGCATCGAATTTCGGATAGGCGTCAAGCAAATCGGGGCGGCCCATCGTTGTCCTGAAATTGTTGAAGACGAAGCGGGTCGGCGTCAACCACGCATCGGCAAAGGAGATGTCGTCGCCGAGCGCGAACGGGCCATGCGCCATGCGGGCCTCGATTGCCGCAAGCCCGTGATGCAATCGGGCGAACTGTGCCTTGATCTCCGCCTCGTTGCGCTGCGGCACGAAATAGAGTTCGAACAGCTTCATGGTCGGGGCGAGCACGTCAAGGTCGGTGATGCGGGCGAACATGCGCACCAACGCCCGGTCTTTCGTATCCTTGGGCAGCAGCGCCGGCTCGGGGAAACGCTCCTCCAGATATTCGGCAATGACTACCGATTCGACGATCGTTTCGCCGGAACCGGTGATCAGCACCGGAATCCTGTTGAGCGGCGAGATGGCACGAAATGCCTCGGGGATGGGGAACCCCGGCGGCGGTGCCATGAGCTTGAGCGGCACGTTCTTGATGTAGGCCAACGCCAGCACGATCGACGAATAGGGCGACAACGGCCGCGAATAGAGTTTCATGACCGTCGCTCCAGGAGGAAAATTGAAGGTATCAAGCGGCGATGCCCAGCGCGCTTTCGAACAGCGCCCGGCCGTCGCTTCCGCCATGCGCCGCTTCGATCAGGTTCTCGGGATGCGGCATCAGGCCGAGCACATTGCCATGGCCGTTGACGATGCCGGCAATGTCGTTGATCGAGCCGTTGGGATTGGTGCCTACGGCATAGCGGAACACCACCTGGCCTTCGCCTTCGAGGCGGGCCAGCGTTTCGGCATCGGCAAAATAATTGCCGTCATGGTGCGCCACCGGCGCGCGGATGATCTGGCCCGGCTGATAGCGGCGGGTGAACATCGTGTTGGCGTTGGCGATCTGCAGCTTCACCTGACGGCAGACGAATTTCAGCGAGGTATTGCGCATCAATGCGCCCGGCAGCAAGCCGGCCTCGACCAGGATCTGGAAGCCGTTGCAGACGCCGATGACCGTGACGCCCTTGGCCGCCCTTTCGGCCACAGCCCGCATTACTGGCATGCGCGCGGCAATGGCGCCGCAGCGCAGATAATCGCCGAACGAAAAGCCGCCGGGAATGGCGATCAGGTCGACATCGGGAATTTCGGTGTCGGTCTGCCAGACGGTGACCGGCGGCGTGCCGGAAATCTTGGTCAGCGCCGCGATCATGTCGCGGTCGCGATTGAGGCCGGGGAGCAGGACGACGGCTGATTTCACCTCAGGCGATCTCCACCGCGTAATTCTCAATCACCGTATTCGCCAGAAGCTTGTCGCACATGGCTTTCAGATCGGCCTCGGCCTTGGCGCTGTCGCTCTCGGCCAATTCGACGTCGAAAACCTTGCCTTGCCGCACCTGGCCGATGCCGCCGAAGCCCATTCCGGACAGCGCATGCTCGATTGCCTTGCCTTGTGGGTCTAGCACGCCGTTCTTGAGGGTTACGGTAATGCGGGCCTTGATCACGCTGGACATGCTCCTGTTCATCTGTTGAGCGGGCAAGCCGTCAGTGCGGCTTGCCTTTGACGCCGTCGGTCGATGCGACGAGCACCGGCCCGGCCGGACGCGGTGGCTCGTTCTCGTTCATGATGCCGAGACGGCGGGCAACTTCCTGATAAGCCTCGACCAGCCCGCCCATGTCGCGGCGGAAGCGGTCCTTGTCGAGCTTGTCCTGCGTCGCCACGTCCCACAGCCGGCAGGAATCCGGCGAGATCTCATCGGCAACGACGATGCGCATCATATCGCCTTCGAACAGGCGGCCGCATTCGATTTTGAAATCGACCAGCTGGATGCCGACGCCCATGAACAGGCCGGAAAGGAAGTCGTTGACGCGAATGGCCAGCGCCATGACATCGTCGATCTCCTGTGGGCTCGCCCAGCCGAAGGCGGTGATGTGCTCTTCCGATACCATCGGATCGTCGAGCGCATCGGCCTTGTAATAGAATTCGATGATCGAGCGCGGCAGCACTGTGCCTTCCTCGATGCCCAGGCGCTTGGCCAGCGAGCCGGCGGCGACGTTGCGCACCACCACTTCGAGCGGGATGATCTCGACTTCCTTGATCAGCTGCTCGCGCATGTTGAGCCGGCGGATGAAGTGGGTCGGAATGCCCATCCGGTTGAGATGATTGAAGATGTGCTCGGAAATGCGGTTGTTGAGCACGCCTTTGCCATCGACGATTTCATGCTTCTTCTTGTTGAAAGCGGTAGCGTCGTCCTTGAAGAACTGGATCAGCGTGCCAGGCTCCGGTCCCTCATAAAGGATCTTGGCCTTGCCTTCATAAATGCGGCGGCGATTTTTCATCTGATTTTTCTCTGGATTTGCGGGCAGGCGGCAAGCGACCAGTTCCTGTCCGTCTGCCTAAAATAAGATGGCGACGGTGGGGTTCAATGCCGGTGTCTATCCCAATCGCACTGTTTGCTCAATCGGCAAATCCTTTCAATCAACCGCTTTCGGGCACCGAAATGCCGCAGCGCAGCAAGCAATGTAGCATATTGACCGGCCGGCGCCCTTTTGGTTTGTGCTCCGGCAACACATATTGGCACAACGAATCGGATTTCACGGAGGGATGCCATGAGCAGCATGAAAGACCGCGAAGAGGGCTTTGAGCGCAAATTCGCATTCGACGAGGAACTTCGGTTCAAGGCTGCGGCACGCCGCAACAGAGCGCTCGGCCTGTGGGCTGCCGAAAAGCTCGGCAAGTCCGGCGCCGATGCCGACGCTTATGCCAGGGAAGTGGTCGTCAGCGACATCGAGGAAGCTGGCGATCACGACGTTTTCCGCAAGATACGCAAGGATTTCGATGCCGCCGGCATCGACCAGTCGGACCATCAGATCCGCCGCACCATGGATGAATTGATGGCGCAGGCGATCGAGCAGATCAAGAACACCTGATCCCCATCGATACTCTTCGAACGCTGGACCAATCGACCGCCCGGCCTCACCGGGCGGTTTTTCTTTGCCTTTGCGGTCATTTCCGGCTGAATTGCTGCAAGCAAAGAGGAAATCGCCAATGTCCCTGAAGTCACGCCTTGCGGCCGACGAGACGCTGTTCACCGCATGGTCCGGCGTGCCGGATGCGTTGACGGTCGAGATACTGGCCAGGCAAGGGTTCGACGCGGTTACGCTCGATATGCAGCATGGTGGCCATCACGAGGATAGCGTACTGCGCGGGCTTGTGCCGGTGCTGGCCGCCAACAAGCCGGCTTTGGTACGCATCCCGGTCGGCCGCTTCGACATGGCCAGCCGTGCGCTTGACTTCGGCGCCGAGGCGGTGATCGCCCCGATGGTGAATTCGGTGGCGGACGCAAAGCTGTTTGCTGCCGCAATGAAATACCCGCCACTCGGCGAGCGCTCCTGGGGCCCGACCTATGCTTTTCCGCGCCATGGCAAGGGCGACTATGCCGACTGGCTGCGCGACAGCAACCAGCGCACCATGGCGTTCGCCATGGTCGAAACGCGGGCCGCGCTTGATGCACTCGACGGCATCCTCGACACGCCGGGCATCGACGGTATCTTCCTTGGCCCGTCGGATTTCTCGATCGCCTGGTCGAAGGGCACCACCGTCAGTTCGACGCTGGAGAGCATGATGGGGACCGTCGCCTCGATCGCCGAGCGCACCCGCAAAGCCGGCAAGCATGCGGCGATCTATGTGATGGAACCGGCCATCGCCGGTCGCGTGGTGTCGATGGGTTACCGGCTGCTGGCGATGGGTTCCGAGCATTCGCTGATTTCGCTTGGGGCAAAGACCCTGCTGAACAGCGTCAGGGATTCGATCGGTTCCTAGAGCAATTCCAGGAAAAGTGTGAAACGGTTTTCCGTCCGGAATTGCGTCAAAACAAAGAGATAGAGCGGTTCGCCGTTTCCGTGAAACGGTGAACCGCTCTAGAGATCCGTCAGGAATTTCGCGAACGTCATCGAGCCTTCAGGCCAGGGGCCGAAGCCGGAATCCGCGTTGAGATGACCGGCATCCCCGGCGTCGATGAACAGCGAGCCCCACGCCCCGGCAATGTCCTCGGCGACGCCGAAGGCGCAGAACGGGTCGCTGCGGCTGGCGATCACCACCGACGGAAACGGCAGCGGGTCGCGCGGATAGGGGCCGAAGGTCATCAGGTGCCTCGGCTTTATCTCTGGATTGGCGACATCGGGCGGCGCCACGAAGAAAGCGCCGGCGACCGGCCTCTCGAACCGAGGCAACGCTTGAATGACCGCCGCGACGCCAAGCGAATGGGCGACGATGACGACCGGCCGCTCGGCCTCGTTAACCGCCTTGGCGACACCGGCCGTCCAATCCTCGCGCACCGGCTTCGACCATTCCGCCTGTTCGACGCGGCGCGCTGTCGATAGTTTCGACTGCCAGCGGCTCTGCCAATGATCGGGGCCGGAATTGGTGTAGCCCGGCACGATGAGAATATCTGCTTCCCTGACTTTCATGGCGCGCATGTAGCGAGAGGCGCTGTCGGGTGCAACCGGGTATGAACTCAACAGCGACACGCAAACGGCCGCTCACGAGCCCGGTTCTGCTCGCTATTGTGAACACCCTGTTCGCTTCTTGCGCTCTTGTGTGAACGATCGCGATCAACGATCTGTCGCCAGGAAAGAATGGCTGTTCCGAGATTTTGGCACGGACATGGCGTAGAATGATTGATGGCGCCGGATTGCTCTGTTGGAAGCTTGTCGAGCGCCGCCTGAACGGAGCACTTTGATGAGCGAACTGCCTTTTGCCGCGACGACCCCGGTCAGCGTTGCCCGCGTCGGCTTGCGGGCGCGCGATGCAGACAATCTCGCTGCCTACTATCGCAAAGTCGTCGGTTTGCAGGAACTGAGCCGCGCCGGCGGCACGATTACGCTCGGCGCAGTCAATCGCCCTTTGCTCGACATCGAAGCGGATCCGGCCGCGAAACCCGATGACCCGCGCAGCGCCGGTCTTTTCCACACCGCCTTCCTGCTACCCAGCCGGGCCGATCTCGGCCGCTGGATCAATCACGCCATCGCCGGCAAGATCGGCATCGAGGGCGCATCCGATCATCTGGTCAGCGAGGCTCTTTACCTAACCGATCCGGAAGGCAACGGCATCGAGATCTATGCCGACCGCCGTCCGCAGGACTGGAAATGGAACGGTGACAAGATAGCGATGGCGACGGAGCGGCTGAACATTCCGTCGGTCGTTGCCGAGGTGCCGGCCGGCGACACCGGCTGGCAGGGCGCGCCGGAAAACAGCATTATCGGCCACGTCCATTTGCGGGTCGGCAGGCCGGAAGAAGCCGAAGCATGGTGGCATCAGGAGTTCGGTTTCGACACAGTGGCAAAGTACGGTGGCGCGGCGGTGTTCCTGTCGTCCGGCGGCTATCATCACCACATTGGCGCAAATGCGTGGCAGAGCGCGGGCGCCGGTCGCCGCGATCCCGCCCGCTCCGGCTTGGCCTGGGTCGAGATGCGCTCGGACAATGCCGCAAGCGAGACCACCCGCGAGGATCCGTGGGGCACGGTAATAAGGACGGTTCCCGGTAAGGCGTAGGTTAGAGGTTCGCTTTTTCGAGCAAGCGGCCAAGCATGAGCAGGCCCGCTGGCCATACGCCCAGGCGGGCCTCGTTTCCCATATGGCCGAGATCGCCGGCATCGGCGATATCCGCGCCCCAGGCTGCGGCAAAAGCGGTCGCCTTGTCGAAGGTGACGCGTGGGTCGCTGCGGCTCGCCACCACCAATGCCGGGAAGGGCAGGCGCTTCAGCGGCATCGGCGCGAACGGGCGCACCGCGTCGAATGAGGGATCGGCATCCTCGACGTTGGTCGCGGCAACCAGGAATGCCGCCGCGACCTTGTCGAGTTGGCTTTGACTGGCGCCGGCAGCCCACTTCACCGCCGTCGCCACCGCCAGCGAATGCGCAAGCAGCACGACGCGGCGCGGTGCGGCGGCCACCGCGGCATCCACCTGGCCGATCCAGTCTTCAGGCTTTGGCCGGTCCCACTCGGCCTGCAGCACGCGGCTCGAATTGGGGAACACCCGGCACCAATGCGACATCCAATGATCCGGCCCGGAATTGCCGCGCCCGGGCAGGGCAAGGAAATCGAAATCTCCGGCCGACGAAATCATCAGGCTTCTCCGAACACTCTGCTGAAGATCGTATCGACGTGCTTGGTATGATAGCCCAGATCGAATTTCTCGCGGATCTCGGCCTCGGGCAAGGCTGCGACAACGTCCTTGTCGGCCAGAAGTTCCTCAAGAAAATCAGCGCCTTGCTCCCACACCTTCATGGCATTGCGCTGCACCAGCCGGTAGGCGTCCTCGCGCGAAACGCCGGCTTGCGTCAGCGCTAGCAGCACGCGCTGCGAATGCACGAGGCCGCGGAATTTGTTCATGTTCTTCAGCATGTTGTCGGGGTAGACGAGCAGTTTGTCGACAACGCTGGTCAGCCGCGAGAGCGCGAAATCGAGCGTCACCGTCGCGTCGGGCCCGATCATGCGCTCGACCGAGGAATGCGAGATGTCGCGCTCGTGCCACAGCGCCACATTCTCCATTGCCGGCAATGCGAACGAGCGCACCATGCGGGCAAGGCCGGTCAGGTTCTCGGTCAGCACCGGGTTGCGCTTGTGCGGCATCGCCGACGAACCCTTCTGTCCGGGTGAAAAGTACTCTTCTGCTTCAAGTACCTCGGTGCGCTGCAGATGGCGCACCTCGATCGCCAGCCGCTCGATCGACGAGGCGATGACGCCGAGCGTGGCGAAGAACATCGCATGGCGGTCGCGCGGAATCACCTGCGTCGACACCGGCTCCGGCTTCAGTCCGAGTTTCTTGGCCACGTATTCTTCGACATAAGGGTCGATATTGGCGAAGGTGCCGACCGCACCAGAGATGGCGCAGGTGGCGATGTCCTCGCGTGCGTGCACCAGCCTCTGGCGGCAACGCGAGAATTCGGCATAGGCCTGCGCCAGCTTGACGCCGAAGGTGGTCGGCTCGGCATGGATGCCGTGGCTGCGGCCGATGGTAATGGTGTCCTTGTGCTCGAAGGCGCGGCGCTTGAGCGCCGCCAGCAGCCCGTCAATGTCGGCCAGCAGGATGTCGCTGGCGCGGGTGAGCTGCACGGCAAAACAGGTGTCGAGAACGTCGGAGGATGTCATGCCTTGGTGGATGAAGCGGGCATCCGGCCCGACGAATTCGGCAAGATGGGTGAGAAAGGCGATGACGTCATGCTTGGTGACCCGCTCGATCTCGTCGATGGCGTCGACGTCGAACTTCGCCGCTCCGCCTTTCTCCCAGATGGTCTTGGCGGCCTCCTTCGGGATGACGCCGAGCTCGGCCAATGCGTCGCAGGCGTAGGCCTCGATCTCGAACCAGATGCGGAACCGGGTTTCGGGCGACCAGATGGCCACCATTTCCGGCCGGGAGTAGCGAGGGATCATCAGTCGGTCCTGACTTGCGAGAGCATTTGCCCGCGTCCTATCAGAGGCAGGCAAAATGCTCAACGTTGCTGGCGCGCAAACCAGACACTGGCGACAGCGAGCGCAATGAAACCGAGCGGAAAATACAGCCGGATGCCAAGGACGACGAACTGGTAGAGTGCCGTCAACATCGTGAACACGAACTGGAAAACCCAGGTGATGGTGAACGCGAGCGCATGCCATTGGACATAGTAGGAGCGGTATTGCAGCCCAAAGAGGCCGCCGGTGACGGCGATCGTCGCTGCGAGAAGGCAGACGAAGGCGGCGGCGAGGGCGATCTCCCAGTGGCGTCCGAGCGAGACGAGCCGCGCCAGGAGAAGCCCAATCGGGAAAGCCAGCGCACCACCGGCAGCATAAAGCAGCGAGACGAAGCGGATCTTTGCCGGGGTCTCCCAATCGTACTGCAGCAGATTGAGCAGCGCGCTGGCGCCCATCGCTGTCGCCCACAGCAAGGCACCGGCAAATGCGGTGCGCAGCGACGGCAGAGCACGGCGGAGACGGCGCAGAGCGCGATAGCGCATGGCGGGGAACGTCACAGGCGACCGGTTACCGCGATCCAGCGATAGTCCGGCCCTTCGAAGCCGTATTGGCGCACCGCGATCAGCACGGCATAGGCGCTGAGGCTATCCAGCGAAAATGTCTGAACCGCGCCGATCTGGTAGCCATTCGGACAGCCTCTGCTTTGCGGGATCGATTTGTCCTCGTGAATGATCCTCGTCTGGCCGCCATCCTTCGCCTCGATGCGCAGCAGGCGAAAGCCATTGATCTCGCCTTGGCTCTGGCAGCGTTCGGTGTCGTTCATGCCGATCTGGTCGAGCCGGAACTCGAGCGGATCGTCGACCGGCGAGAAGATCGGGCGCGGATTGACCACCATGCGGAAGGGATCGGCAGAAAGCTCGGTCACCGGGTTGAAGCCGGCGGTGATGCCGCGATTTGCCGTGAGTTCCGCCTGACTGACGATCGCTTCGCCCCTTTGCCGGGCCTGCAGCCGCGCTGCGGTCACCGTGGCATTCTCGTCGTCGAGCCGGACACGTATCGGCGAGCCCTTCAGGAAACTGTCGTCGGCCGTGTCGATATAATAGCGGATCGCATAGGGAAATCCCGATCCGTCCTGGACGCCGTATTCCTCGAAGGCAAAGACCCCGCCATCACTGCTGAAGCCGAGGATCTCAAGCTCGGCGACATCGCCTGCGTAGGCGGCGGCCAAAGTTGCAAGCGGGGCAAGCAGGCAGACTGCAAACAGGGCAAGATTTCGCATGGGGCTTTCCATTCCGGCGGTCGACGCCCTCAAATTCCTATCACGATGCCGTCAAAAGATCGTGCTGACTGAAACACAAAGTCGATGCATCCAATCCTGCCGTCGTTTGTTATTGTCGGCAACTTCACCGCATCGTGCCTTCCGAAAATCAGGATCGATTTTCGGAAGGCACGGTGCATTGATTCAAAATGTTTAGAGCGTCCTTTGCGCGTTCAAAGGGACGCGCGGCGCTCTAAGGGAGACCCCAATGACTGATGCAGCCAAGATTCGCGAACGTATGGAAGTGATCGGCGCCGACGGCGTCCATGTCGGTACCGTCGACAAGGTTGACGGAGATCGCATAAAGCTGACCAAGCGCGACAGCGGCGAGGGCGCTCACAGGGGCCATCACCACTTCATTCCCCTCAGCCTTGTCGCCGAAGTCGAGGGCCAGAAGGTGCGGCTGTCGGCAAACTCGGATGTTGCGGTCACGTTCGAGGAAGAAAAATCCGAACCCACCTGATCATAATCCAGTCTGATAACGGCTCACCCGAATGAGCGTTGCGCGTTCAGCGCGACGACCAGACCGGGAACAGATCGCCCTCGGCCGGCGTCGCGGCAAAGACGCCGCGGCTGATGGCGCGCGCCATCGTGGCGCCGGCCGCGGCGTAGAGATCGACGGCATCGTTGGGTGCGAGCTCGATGCCGCTCTTGCCCGTTGCCAGCGCGAAGACCAGATCGCCGTCTGCGGGCGTGTGCGTCGGCCAAATGGCACGGACAAAGCCGTCATGCGCCGATATCGCCAGGCGTTTGGCGGCGGCCTTCGTGAGTACCGCATCGGTGGCGATCACGGCGATGGTCGTGTTGGCGCCGGTTTCCGCCTGCTCTGCCGCATGCTTGTCACGGAACTTCAGCAGGACCTTTCTGGCATCGTCAGGCATCGGGTGGGGATAGCCTAACCCGCCGAACTCGTCGCCGATCTCGAACGGCGCCGCCCAGAAATGGCGGGTCCCGGCGACCGTCACCGAGCCGGTCGGGTTGACGGCGGCGAGCGCGCCGATGGTGACGCCGCTGTCCAGCACCGTCGAGGCCGAGCCGAGCCCGCCCTTCAGGCCGGAGCTCAGGGCGCCGGCACCCGCGCCGGCGGTGCCGAGCGCAAAGTCGATCGCGGCGGCTTGCGCGGTTTCGTAGCCGAGGTCGCGGTAAGGCGGATACCGGCCCCAATCCTTGTCGCCGCCATTGCGCAGATCGAACAGGATCGCCGCCGGCACGATCGGCACGCGAAAGCCGCCGACCTCGACGCCGATGCCCCTTTCACGCAATGCCGCCTGCACCCCCGACGCGGCGTCGAGGCCAAAAGCCGACCCGCCCGAAAGCACCACGGCATGGATGGCGTGGATCGAATTGTGCGGCTCGAGCAGGTCGGTTTCGCGGGTGCCCGGCGCACCGCCCAGGATTTGCACGCCGGCCACGGCCGGTTCGTCGCAGATGACGGTGGTCACACCGGATTTCAGCTTGGCATTCGCCGCATTGCCGACACGCAGGCCGGCGACGTCCGTGATGAGATTGCGCGGACCCGTATGGAACATCCCTGTGCTGGACATCATTGGCTCTCCGCCGGCGCGAAACGGCCGCCGTCGAAACGGTAGGCTCGATAAGGATTTTGCGTCAGGTCACCTTTTTCGTCAAAGCGGATCGGTCCGATCGCCGTGGTGAAGTCATGCGCGGTCAGCACGTTGGCTAGCCTCTCGCCGGAGCTTTGCGGCAATGCTGAAGCCGCCTTGGCGATCTCGACCGCGGCATAGGCGGGAAGCGTGTAACCTTCCGGCACGATGTTTTGTCCGGCAAAGCTCTGCAACACCTTGGGGTCGGCGACATCGGCCCATTCGGGCGGCGCGATCATCAGCGTGCCGACGGCATAAGGCACGTCGCCGAGCGGCGCGCGCAACGCTTCGCCGCCGGCAAACACCATGCCGGTATTTAGCTGGCCAGCATCCCGGCCCATAATGGCGACATCATCGCCGTCGCCGCCGGCAAAGACATGCGTTGCGCCGGCTTTCTTCAGCCGGCCGATCAGGCCGATCTGGTTGTCGAGCTGCGGCCGGAACGTGTCGACGAACACCGGCTTCAGAGCCGCTTGCTCGGCGGCTGCCCGAAACGTCTCGGCCATTTCGCGGCCATAGATCGTGCCGTCGTCGACTATGGCGAACAGCTCGGTCTGCCATAGGCGGGTGAGGATGGCAGCGACGGCATTGCGCTCGTCGTCGCCGCGCGGCCCGAGACGATAGATCGGCCATCCGGTCTTGGCGCGCCGGTCGGTCAGGCTTTCCGTGCGAACGCCGACGGTGATCACCGGTATGCCGGCATCCTTGAGGATCGGCAGAGCCGCCTCGATTGCGTCGGTGCACAAAAACCCGATGACGACGTTGACCTTGGCCGCGGTGAACTCCCGCGCGGCGGCGGCGCCACCGTCGGCCGTGCAGGCGTCATCGATCGTCTTGATTTCGGCATCGTTCGCTTCAGCCGCCATTGTCGCGCCGGCCTCGATCTGTTTGCCGAGGATCGCCGACGGCCCCGACAAAGGTGCCGCGACGCCGACCAGCAGCGTCTCGGCATTTGCACTGCAGGCGACCGAGAGCCAGGCCAGCACCGCTATCGTGGTTGTCCAAGGTCGCATGCGAGCGAAGAATTCCTCCACGCCGGTCGCGTGGTTGCCGGCGCCAATGCCGTCAAGACCTAAAGGCTGGCCAGCTTTGGCGCAACACGCGAATTCGGGATATAGGTCAAGCACTTCGCTTGTGGCCTGCAATATCCCCCCATATATAACGGTTGGTTCTGACTAGTGGAAAATCATCGGTGCTGAAGAAGAATGACATCGGGCCGCAGGCCTACCGCGACGCGATGGCCCATTTTGCTGGCCATGTGCATGTAGTCACCACCGATGGCCCTGCCGGCAGGCGCGGCGCGACGGTGATCGCGGCCTGCTCGGTGTCGGACACGCCGCCAACCATCCTGGTTTGCCTCAATCGTGAAAATCCCAAGAACGAGCCGTTCGTGGAAAACGGCAAATTTGCCCTGAACACGCTGGCTTCGGATCAGGAGCCGCTGTCGATCGCCTTTTCCGGCATTACCGGCCTGCCGGTCGAGGAGCGTTTCGCGTTGGCCGAATGGGATGTGATCTCGACCGGTGCGCCGACGCTGAAGGGCGCGCTCGCCGTCTTCGACTGCGAACTGATCGACTCCAAGGATCTGGCCACCCACCGTGTGCTTTTTGGCAAGGTTACAGGTTTGCGCATCGGCGATAATTTGCGGCCGCTGATCTATCACAACCGCGGCTACCACGCTTTGTAGAGGCTTTCAGATGGCCGCGCCCGCGAAGACAGAATGACCGAGTTGAAAACCGCGTCCGGCGCCGCGGATGATCGACGAGGCGCTCGATCTGTTGACCCGTGCGGACTATGTGGCGGACCGGTCGCTGGCAACCGTGCTGTTTTTCATGCGTTCGGTCGACCCGCGCCGGTGGATCGAGGCTGGCGTGAAGCGCGTCGCATAACCACATGTCTGCCAGGGAGAAAATCATGGAACACAGTATCTATCTCGATGAGGCCCGCGATCCGCTGATCATAGCGGAGGGCTGGATGAAGGACGGCAAGGATGTCGCCATTGCCACCGTGGTCGAGACCTGGGGCTCGGCGCCGCGCCCGGTCGGCAGCCACCTGGTGATCGACGCCGAAGGCAATTTCCACGGCTCCGTCTCGGGCGGCTGCGTCGAAGGCGCCGTGGTCACCGAGGCGGTCGATGTTATCGATAGCGGCACGGCCAAAATGCTCGAATTCGGCGTCGCAGACGAGACCGCCTGGCAAGTCGGCCTGTCATGCGGCGGCCGCATCAAGGTCTATGTAGAAAGATTGGGTTGATCTCGAATGGATCCCTATGCGCTGAAGACACTCAACGCCGAACGCCGCGCCCGCCGCGCGGCAATCCTGGTCACCGATCTCGGCGACGGCCGCGACCGTGTCGTGCGCGAGGGCGACCGGGTAGCCGGCGAACTCGGGGCGGCCATCGCCAAGGCATTTCGCACGGGCAATTCCGGTTCGGTCGAAGCTGAGGGACGGACCTTCTTCCTCAACGCACATCTGCCGCAGCCGCGCCTGGTAGTGATCGGCGCCGTCCACATCAGCCAAGCGCTGGCACCGATGGCCCGGATCGCCGGCTATCCCGTAGAGATCATCGACCCGCGAACGGCCTTTGCCACGTCCGACCGCTTTCCCGACATCGCGCTGCATGCCGAATGGCCAGAGGATGTGCTGAAGCGTCAGCCGCTCGATAGCTATACGGCGCTGGCTGCTCTCACCCACGATCCGAAGATCGACGATTTCGCGCTGAAGGCGGCGCTCGACGCCGGCTGCTTTTATGTCGGCGCGCTCGGCAGCCGCAAGACCCACGCCAAACGTGTGGAACGCCTGCTGGCTTCGGGAGCGACCGCCGACCAGATCGCCCGCATTCATGCCCCGATCGGCCTCGACATTGGGGCTGCCAGCCCGGCCGAGATCGCCGTCGCGGTGTTGGCGCAAGCGATCCACGCCTTTCGCTCCCGCGGCCTCGAATCCAAAGGCGCGGTCGCGTGAAATTTGGTCCCGTTGCGATCGATACGGCCGAAGGGGCAGTGCTTGCGCACGCCACCAAGGTCGGAGAGCGCCGCTTCCGCAAGGCGCACAGGCTAAGCGCCGGGGATGTGTCCCTGTTGAAGGCCGCCGGCATTTCCGAGGTCGTAGCGGCGGTGTTGGCGCCCGATGATCTCAGCGAGGACGTCGCTGCCGAAAAGATCGCCGCATCCATGATCCATCGCAACATCGAGGCGAAGCCCGCCGCGACAGGTAGGGTCAACCTCCACGCGCAGGCTGCCGGCATGTTCACCGTCGACGCGGCGATGATCAACGCCATCAACGCCGTCGATCCGACGATCACCATCGCCACGCTCGCGCAGCATGCGCCGGTCGAAAAAGGTCAGATGGTAGCAACGGTGAAGATCATCCCATTTGCGGTCGCCTCCGCTTTGGTCGATGCCCTGGCAAGGATCTGCGCCGGCGGCGAGATATTTGCGGTCAACGCCTATCAGCCGGTGCGCGTCGGCGTCATCCAGACGGTGCTGCCCGGCATCAAACCCAGCGTGCTCGACAAGACGCTGCGCGTCACCGAAGCGCGCCTGGCGCGTTCGGGCGGCAGGCTGACGGCGGAGCGTCGAACCCCGCATGAAATTATCCCCGTCGCCGACGCTGTGGCCTCGCTGATCCGCGACAACGATATGGTGGTTATCTTCGGCGCCTCGGCGATGGCCGATTTCGGCGACGTCGTTCCTGCTGCGATCGAAAGGGCGGGCGGCACTGTCATCCGCGCCGGTATGCCGGTCGATCCCGGCAATCTATTGGTGCTCGGCACACTCGGCGGCAAGCGCATCATCGGTGCGCCGGGCTGCGCCCGCAGTCCCAAGGAGAACGGCTTCGACTGGGTGCTCGACCGGCTGATCGCCGGTCTCGACGTGACCGCCAGGGATATTGCCGGCATGGGTGTCGGCGGGCTGTTGATGGAAATTCAGACGCGGCCGCAACCGCGCGAGCCGTTGCCGGCCAAAGCCGAACCAAAGATCGAGATCGTGCTTCTGGCCGCCGGCCGCTCCAGCCGCATGGGCGGGCCGAACAAGCTCTTGGCACTGTTCGATGGCAAGCCCCTGGTCCGCCGCACCGCCGAACGCGCGGTCGGTTCGAAAGCCGCGGCCACCATCGTCGTCACCGGCCACCAGAGCGAGCGCGTGCGCAGTGCACTGTCTGGCCTCGATGTGACCTTCGCCGACAATCCGGATTTCGCCGAGGGTCTGTCTTCGTCGCTGAAGGCCGGCATCGCCAAGATTTCCGGCGACGCCGCCGGCGCCATGATTGTCCTCGGCGATATGCCCGGCGTCGCCTCGGCCGACCTCGACAGGCTGATCGAGGCGTTCCGCAGGTCCGAAGGCCGATCAGTGGTGCGGGCCTCGCACGATGGGCGGCGCGGCAACCCGGTGCTGCTGCCGCGCTCGCTGTTCGCCGCGATCGCTCACCTCGAAGGCGATACCGGTGCCCGCCATCTGGTCGAGGCCGAAGGGCTCGACGTCATCGATGTCGAGATCGGCGAAGGGGCAGCCGTCGATGTCGACACGCGCGAGGCGCTGGAAAGCGCCGGCGGCGTGCTGCAGGATTGACAAACCGAAGCCGAAAAACGCATGGCTGCGGGATGGCCTTTCGTTCCTGCCTCCGGTTCCGCTTGCCCCCCTCCGGCCTCCCGGCCCTTCTGATCGCGATTCTTTGGTCGCTCTTTTGTGCCACTTACGCCAACGCTCTCGAACTCAAACCCTTCAAGGACGATCTGTTCGCCTATCCGGTCACACTCTCGTCCGAGAGCAACGGCGCCTATACGGTCGTCGATTATCGTGAGCTGCGCGACATCAACGCTCGTGACGAAGTGCCTGAGCGTCGTGTGCACGCGCAATACACCGACACCGGCGTGCGTAAGGTGCAGCAGGATCTATTGCTGCCGACCGATGCAGGCGATGTCCGCCACATTGCCGTCGGCAAGACCGGGGGCGCCAGCATCATCGTGCTTTATCTGCACGGGCAGGGCGGCAGCCGTAAGCAGGGTGCTGACGATTTCACTTTCGGCGGCAATTTCAACCGTATCAAGAACCTGATGGCCGGTAATGGCGGCCTCTATCTGTCGCCGGATTTTTCCGATTTCGGCGACACCGGTGCCGCCCAGATCGCCGCATTGATCGGCCACTATGCCGAACAGTCGCCGCGCGCAAAAATCTTCGTCGCCTGCGGCTCTATGGGCGGCGCGTTGTGCTGGAAGCTGGCAGGCCGCAAGGACTCCGGCGGGCGCATCGACGGGCTGCTGCTGCTCGGCTCGCTGTGGGACGAGAGTTTCTTCTCAAGCTCCGCATTCAAGCGCCGTGTGCCGGTCTTCTTCGGCCAGGGCAGCAAGGACCCGGTGTTTCCAATCGAGAAACAGGAAGCCTTCTTCCGATCGATTCTGGGCAAATCGAAAGCCTACCCGACCCGCTTTGTCCGCTTCGAGACCGGCACACATGGCACGCCGATCCGCATGACCGACTGGCGGGGCACACTCAACTGGATGTTATCGAAGGTCCCTTAGGGCGCGGTGTTGTAGTCGAGCACGGTCTGCGGGTTGATCTCGCCGTCATAAGAGGCATCGACCTCATACTGCACCAGCGAGAAATTGCCGTGGCGAAACAGGTAGGTGCCGGCCGACGAGGCGTCGCCGACGCCGCGCCACTTGTTCAAGGATGAAATCGTTTTGGTGGCCTCGTCATATTCGGAGTTGACCAACTGGTCGTCAGTCTGGAAGCCGATGATGTTGATGCCCTCGACCTTGCCTTCGCTATTGTTGTTCTCATAGCGAATATCGAGTTCCGGTGACGCGAATTGTAATTGCCGGACGCCCGATACGTCGTCGTAGATGTAATAGACTGCGCTCTCATTGTAGGCGGCCATCGAGCAGAAAAAGCGAAACAGCCGTGTCTCGCGTTCGGGCTCGTTTTCGGCCGCCCCCGCATCCTTGTAGCGGAGCGAGTAGGCGTCCGGCTCTCCTCGCGGATCGCCGCCGGGCATGTCCTTGTCGCACTGGTCGCCATAAGTCGCGGCAAACGCCTTGTTGGCCTGCTCAAGCGCTGCGTCCTTCTTCGGCGGCGGCGGTCCTTCGCCGCAGCTTGCCGGCACGGCATCTTCGAAATCGGCCTTTGAGGGTTTCAGCGCACCCTTGTCGATGAAGATTGCGCGAAATGGCGGTTCCTGGATCGAGGCGTTGATCTGGCGCAGCGTATAGCAGCCGGCAAAGACATTCTCGCTGCCGTCCTTGGCCGTCGCCCGGATGGCGACCGGAACGCTGTAGTAGATGCTGCCGGCAGCCCCGTCTTCGGATACGCCACCGGTTTTGACTTCGACCGTGTCCGTGCCGTCATAGCCTTTGACGAAGGAATTGAAATCCTTGGCCGGCTTGGTGTCGCCGAAATAGTCCCAGGCGCGCGCGAATTCGTGCCGGCTGATGGCACTATAAAGCGACCGGATGACCGCTTCGGCATTCGACCTGTCGTCTATGTAAGGCGCGTCGGCGGCGAGCACCGGTTGGCTGGTAGCGGCAAGGGAGAAAAAAGCGGTCGCTGCGAACAAGGCGCGTCTCATCGGGAACCTCCACTCGATGAAAAATCCTATCATATCGATTGCGGCGGCGTGGTGACGCTTGAACAATCGCCTGCGAAAGCGCTACCTCTCGCCGTGGGCAGTCGGGCCGCGTGGAGATTTCTTGTGACCATATCAATGTATGAAGCATCCGTGCCGGTATTTTCGGCGAGGCTGAAGGCACTAGCCAATGTGCTGAACATTGCCGAGCAAAATGCGGCTGATCGCAAGATCGATCCGCAGGTGTATCTGACGGCGAGGCTGGCGCCGGACATGTTTGCGCTGACCAGGCAGGTACAGATTGCCACCGATCACGCCAAAGGCGCGCCGTCGCGGCTTGCCGGGCGCGAGGTGCCAAAATATGAGGACAATGAGGCGAGCTTCGCTGATCTGCAGGCCCGCCTTGCCAAGACATTGGCTCATCTCGCGACATTTTCGGCGGCCGAATTCGATGGTTCAGATGACAGGATGATCGAACTGCGGCTTGCGGGACGCGAGGTTTCGATGCCGGGAATGCAGTATCTGCTGCATGCCGCCATGCCCAATTTCTATTTCCACCTGACCACCGCCTATGACATCCTGCGTCACAACGGCGTGCCATTGGGCAAGTCGATTTTCCTCGGATTGCGTTGAGATTCGCTCGGGAGATATCCCGGCCGCGCCGGGATATCTCGCGGCGCGCTGTTTAGCGTAGGGACATTTCCCGGGCGATGCGCGGGAAATCGGCCGGCTTGACGCCGATATCGGCGCGATCGGCATTGCTCATCGAATGGAGCAGCGCCAGCGCCGCTCGATAGCGCAGCTGTTCCCGCGGACGCGGACGGGCGAACATTTCAGTGAAGAATCCCATGATTCAAGCCCCTTATTGAACCTCCACGGCCGTCAATATAGGCAGATCATGACAATTGTGCAGTGCAGCATTCGCATGGCAGCCATGCTGCCCTGATCTTTTTTGACATAATTCGGCTGTTCCGGCGAAACTTCTGCGATGCTTCGACCGTAGGCCTCAGTGCCGGCACTTGGCCGGTTTTCCTCGCCATTCCTGGCGAACTTCCGGACTGCATTCACATGCAGTCCGGCTTTTTTGTTAGCCGCACGAAAAAAAGTCCGTTTGCCGGCATCCTGGGAAAGTCGCCTGGCCTGCCGTCGGTGGGCTTGGAAGCGGGCGGCGCTTTCCTGTATGCTATTGCTTCCTCCTCGCGCAGCCGCGCAAAATTCCCGCCGGAGAAACTCCATGCACAAACGCCGTCTCGGCCAGACCGATCTTTTCGTGTCGCAAATCTGCCTCGGATCGATGACCTGGGGCCAGCAGAACACCGAGGCGGACGGTCACGCCCAGATGGATCTGGCGTTTGCTCGCGGTGTCAATTTCATCGACACCGCCGAACTCTATCCGATCCCGCCCAAGGCGGAGACACAAGGCCGTACCGAGACATTCATCGGCAATTGGATGAAGGAGAAGCGCAATCGCGACCAGGTGATCATCGCCTCGAAGGTAGTTGGTCGCACCGCCAACAGTTGGTTTCGCGGCGACCGCCCGTCTAAGCTGGTGCGCGCCGATATCTTCGACGCTATCGATAAGTCACTTGCCAGGCTCAACACCGATTACATCGACCTCTATCAGATCCATTGGCCGGAACGCGACGTGCCGTGGGGCGCCAATCCGAACCGCATCGGCGCCGTACCGCGACGCTCCGATGCCGCCGGCGTGCCGGAAGGCGAGACGCCGATCGCCGAGACGCTTGCCGTATTTGATGAACTGGTGAAGGCCGGCAAGATCCGCCATTTCGGCCTGTCGAACGAGAATTCCTGGGGCGTCATGCGTTTCATCGCCGAAGCCGACAAGGGCCTCGGCCCGCGCGTCGCCTCGCTGCAGAACGCCTATAATTTCGTCAATCGCACCTTCGAGGTGAACCTTGCCGAAGTCTGCGAGCGCGAGCAGGTGTCGCTGCTTGCCTATTCGCCGCTGGCGCAAGGCTATTTGACCGGCAAATACGATCATGGCGCGCGGCCGCAGGGCTCGCGCTCGCAGTTGTTCAACCGCGGCCAGCGCTACGAGACGCCGAATGCTGCCGAGGTGCAGCTCGAATACAACCGGTTGGCGCGCACCTTCGGCATGGAGCCGGCGCTGTTTGCCAATGCCTATGTCTCGAACCGGCCCTTGGTCACCTCGAACATCATCGGCGCCACCACCATTTCGCAACTCGAAATGGCGCTCTCTTCCGCCGACGTGGTCTGGACCGAGGACATGCAGAAAGCCGTTGATGCGATCCACCAGCGCGTCGGCAATCCGTGCCCTTGATGCGTCGGGACGCGGTTGTCCGATCGTCATAAGGAGAGGGGAACAGCCATGGACTTCCGGATCGACGCGGTGCGCGCGAAATTTCCGGCCTTGTCGCTGACCGACAAGGGCCGCCGGCGCATCTATCTCGACAATCCTGCCGGCACGCAGGTGCCGCAGTCGGTGGGGGACGCAGTATCGCGTTGCTTGCTGACCACGAATGCCAACCTCGGCGGCTTCTTCGAGACCACCGTTGCAGCACAAGACATCGGGGACGAGGCCCATCTGGCGATGGCGGATTTTCTCGGCGCTGCGAGCCCGCAGGAAATTATCATCGGTGCCAACATGACGACATTGACCTACCACATGTCGCGAACGCTCGGCCGCACGGTGAAGCCCGGGGACGAGATCATCCTCACCCGCATGGACCATGAGGGCAACGTCTCACCCTGGCTGCAACTGGCCGAAGACCTTGGCCTTGTGGTGCGCTGGCTGCCTTTCGACCAGCAGAGCTGGCAGATCGAGGAGGCGGCGCTCGCCGCGCTGCTTTCCGAGAGGACGCGGCTCGTCGCGCTCAACTACGCCAGCAATCTCACCGGGTCGATCAACCGGGTGAAGGCGTTGACCGGCATCGCCAGGCGGGCTGGTGCGTTGGTCTACGTCGATGCCGTCCAGTTCGCGCCGCATGGCCTGATCGACGTCCAAAACCTCGGCTGCGATTTCCTGATCTGCTCGGCTTACAAGTTCTTCGGCCCTCATATGGGAATTTTGTGGGGCAGGCTGGACGTTATCGATGCGCTTAAGCCGTATAAATGCCGTTGCTCGTCCAATGCCTTGCCGGAGCGCTTCGAGCTCGGCACGCCGCAAATTGAATTGATGGCCGGCCTGTCGGCGGCTGTCGATTATTTTGCCGAGTTGGGCGCGGCAGCCGGCGCGCAAGGATCGCGTCGGCTGAAAATCGCCAAGGCCTTCGAAGTTTCAATCGCTTACGAGAACCCGCTGGCGCAACAGCTGATCGACGGTCTGTCGGATATTGCCGGCCTGACCATCCACGGCATCACCGATCCGAAGCGGATCAATGAGCGTGTGCCGACGGTGTCGTTCACTGTCGAAGGCATCGTGCCGGAGACGATCGTGCGGCAGATGAATGCCGAAAACATCTTCCTGTGGTCCGGCCACAACTACGCCTGGGAGATCGTCCACCAGCTCGGCATTCCGGCCGAGCAGGGGGTGGTGCGCATCGGCATCGCTCATTACAACACTTCAGTCGAAATCGACGAGACGCTGGAGAGCGTGCACCGCGTTGTCGCCATGCTGAGGCAGGAACGATCCTGAGCGGCCCTCGCGGGCGGATCATCGCTTGTGGGCGCCGCCAAAACCGGTGAGGAAGGCGGTGAGATTGTCGCCGAGCTCGTCGCAGAGATAGCCGCCTTCCTGGACGATGACCGTTGGCAAGCCGAGCCCGGCGATCACCTCGCCAATGCGCGAAAAACCAGGCGTGCTCACCGACAGCCCGCCGAACGGATCGCCTTCGAAGGCATCTAGCCCCAGCGCCACCACAAGCGCATCGGGCGAGAAGGCGTTGATGCGCTGGAACGATGCCTCCAGCGCTTCGAGGAACGCTGCATCGCCGGATTTGCGCGGCAGCGGCAGGTTGAGATTGTAGCCGAGGCCGGCGCCTTCGCCGCGCTCGTCGCCATAGCCCCAGAAAAACGGGTAGAAGCGCACCGGGTCGGCATGCAGCGACACGGTGAGCACGTCCGGCCGGGCATAGAAGATGCCCTGCGTGCCATTGCCGTGGTGCAGGTCGACATCGAGGATCGCCACCCGCGCCGCCTGCCTGCGCAGAACCTGTGCGGCGACCGCCGAATTGTTGATGAAGCAGAAGCCGCCGGCGACATCGGCAAAGGCGTGATGGCCGGGCGGCCGGCACAGCGCATAGGCGGCCGGCGCTCCCGACATCACCGCCTCGGCGGTTTCAACCGCGCTCCAGGCGCTCCAAAGCGCGCTCTGCCACGTCTCGCCGGAGATCGGGCAGGCGGTGTCGGCCATGTGGTAGCCGGCCTGGCCGACCGCCGAGGCCGGATAGGAGCCGTTCCGCGCGATCGGATGGATATTGGGGATGACCTCGGCCGAGGCGCCCTCGATGCGCTGCCAGCGCGGGAAGATATGCTGGAGGAAATCGAGATATTCGGGCGTATGCACCGCCGCAATCGGGCCGAGCCCATGATCCCGCGGCCGTTCAATCGTGCAGCCGGCAGCTTTTGCGCCGGCTAGCAACCGCTCGATCCGTTCGGGCTTTTCCGGATTGGGCTGCGGCGCCCCGCTGGAGAGGAACGCCTTCGGGTCGTGGCGCTTCTGTTCTTCGGCATAGAAGGCTTTCATGTTGGCTCCTCCGGTGCATCGGCAAAGGCGAAAAAGGCGTCGCCGACGATCTTCTGCACCTGCTCGTAGCTCGACCAGGCAATGCCCAACCGTTCGTAAAAAGCCTTGGCGGTCTCGTTGTTGGTGTCGACGGACAGCCTGAGATAGACGCCGCCGTCCTTCCGGCACTGCGCCGCGACCCGGCGCAGCAGACGCTCGCCGATCCTGCGGCCGCGAAACCGGTCCTCGACATAGAGGTCCTGCACATAGACGCCGGGCCGTCCCATCCATGTCGAGAAGATCGGAAAATACAGGCAAAGCCCGGCAAATTCGCCACCGACTTCGGCGATCAAGGTCGAGAAGGCAGGCTTTTCGCCAAAGCCATAGGTGCGGAGATCCTGAGCTGTCGAGGTGATCTCCTGATGTGCGCCGACATGCGCGCCGAGCCGCAGGAGTGCGGCGTGGATGGTTTCGACGTCCTCGACGGTCCCGGGCCGGATGTTGATCTCGGGCAAAGCGACAGTCACTGGAGGTACGATGCCAAGGCACCCCCCTCTGGCCTGCCCTCTTTACGACTACTTGGCATCTCCCCCTCAAGGGGGGAGATCGGATCACCTCCGCGTTCGCCAATCTCCAACGCTGAAAAAGGCGCAGGACGGCGAAGCTGCCAATCTCCCCCCTTGAGGGGGAGATGCCAAGTAGTCGTAAAGAGGGCAGGACAGAGGGGGGTGGGCCGGGAGCCAAACATTTCAGATTGCCTTCCCCTCAGAACGCCACGCGGTCGCCGCCCTTGAGCGCCAGCATCTGCCGTGCCTCGGCCGGCGTTGCGACGTCCAGCGACAGCCCTTCGAGCACGCCGCGGATCCGGCGGACGTGGTCGGCATTGGACTTGGCGAGCTGGCGCCCGTCGTAGAGGCTGTCCTCCAGCCCGACGCGGACGTTGCCGCCCATTGCCGCCGCAATCGAGATCATCGGCATCTGGTGGCGTCCGGCGGCCAGCACCGAAAACCGGTAGCTCTCGCCGAACAGTTTGTCGGCGATGCGCTTCATGTGGACCAGGTTTTCTGGATCGGCGCCGATACCACCCAATATGCCGAACACGAATTGGATGAACAATGGTCCCGACACCAGCCCGCGGTCGCGGAAATGCGCAAGCGAATAGAGATGGCCGACATCGTAGCACTCGAATTCGAAACGCGTGCCACAGCCGCGCCCAAGCTTTTCCAGCACCGTCTCCATATCGGCAAAGGTGTTCTTGAAGATCGTGTCACGGGTAGCCTCGAGCAGCTTCGGCTCCCATTCGTGCTGCCATTCTCGCGGCCGCTCGAGCATCGGGAACAGCGCAAAATTCATCGAACCCATATTGAGCGAACACATTTCCGGCTCGGCCCTGAGCGGCGCGGCCAGCCGCTGGTCGAGCGTCATCAGCGACGATCCGCCGGTGGTGATGTTGATCACCGCATCGGTCGCCTGCTTGATGCGCGGCAGGAACTGCATGAACACCTCGGGGTCGGCGGTCGGCCGCCCATCCTTGGGGTCGCGGGCATGAAGATGCAGGATCGAAGCGCCGGCCTCGGCGGCGGCGATCGCGTCTGCGGCGATCTGGTCCGGCGTCACGGGCAGATGCGGCGACATCGACGGGGTGTGTACCGACCCGGTGACGGCACAGGTGATAATGACTTTGCGCGGTGCCATGGTCGCCTCAACCTTCGACCGGCAGGTCGAGCTCGCCGGCCAGCACCTCGAGCGAGTCGCCGATGATGGATACGATCTCGCCGATCTGCGCGGCGGTGACGATCATCGGCGGCGCGACCATGAAATTGTCGCCGTCGACACCGCCCTTGACCTTGCGTCCGTAGATGATCAGGCCGCGCTCGTAGGCGAGGTCGAGCAGATGCTGGGTGGCCTTCTTTGCCGGCTCGATCGGCCTCAGCGTTTCTGGGTCGGCGACCATTTCGGCACCGGTGAGCAGGCCCTTGCCGCGGACGTCGGCGATGAACGGAAACCGCTTCGCCAATCCCTTCAGCTCGTCCATCAATAGCTCGCCCATGACAGCCGCGTTGGCGATCAGGCCGAGGCGATCCATTTCGCCGAGTACGGCGCGCCCGGCGGCGCAGGCGAGCGGGTTGCCGGCGTAGGTATGGCCGTGCTGAAAGCCGCCCGATGCGAGCAAAGGCTGCACCAGCCGCATCGGTGCCGCCAGCGCGCCGAGCGGCGCGTAGCCAGAGCCCAGCCCCTTCGACAGCGCGACGATGTCGGGCTTGCAGTTCCAGTGGTCGCCGCCGAGGAATTTTCCGGTGCGGCCGGCACCGCTCATCACTTCGTCATGGATGAGCAAGATGCCGTAGCGATCGCAGATCTCGCGGATACGCGGATAGTAGCTGTCCGGCGCCACCAGTGCTGCCGTGGCAGCGCCGCCGACTGGCTCCATGATGAAGGCGAGCACGCTCTGCGGTCCCTCGGCGAGGATCTTTTCCTCCAGCATGTCGGCGTAGCGGATGCCGCGCTGTTCCATCGAAAGATTGTCGCGGTCGCGCCAGGCGATGGGCGCCGGCACGGTCGGCATCATCTGCATCATTGGCACAAATGTTTCGGACAGCGCATCGTCGCCGGTAACGGCGAGCGCGCCGAGCGTGCCGCCATGATAGGAGGGAAAGCGCGAGATCACCTTCCAACGGCTGGGCTGGCCGGTGGCGACCGCCCATTGCCGCGCCAGCTTGATGCAGGATTCGGTCGCTTCCGAGCCGCCGGAGACTAAGAAGATGCGGTCCATGCCTTCAGGGAGTTTGGCGGCCAGCTGCCGCGCGAGCTCCTCGGCCGGTTCGTTCTCGAAATGCAGGCGGTAGGCGAAGGTGGCGCGGTCCATCTGCCTTTTCATCGCGTCGAGCACGTTGCGATTGGAGTGGCCGATATTGGCAACCATCGGACCGCTCGATCCGTCGATGAAGCGGCGGCCATCCTGCGTCCACATGTAGATGCCTTCGGCGCGGTCGATCAGCGGCCGGCGCAGGCTGGATAGATAAAACAGATGCGAGGCTTCGCGAGTTTCCGGGGCAGGAGACTTCAACATGTCATGGCTTTCCAAGATAGCGGTCGAGGACATTTCTGGTGACGCGCTCGACCATCGCATCCTGCCTTAGCAGGCCGGCAACCCATTCGCAGCTTCCGGCGTGAAACACCTCGCCTTTGCCTCGCGGGAAATTGACGATCATGCCGTTGCCGCGTTTGACCTTGTCGAGGTTGGCATCGCTTGCCTCGCCGAACAGCGTCTCGGCGGTGAAGCGTCCGTCCTCGTCGCCGAGAAACTGGTCCTCGAACGCAATGTCGGCGCTTTCCTCGACCTGGCTCGCCATGCCGACGGCCAGCACTTGCAGCCCGTCCGGTGCACCGCTGTCGGGCTTGGGGTAGGGCAGGCCGCCGCGGATCTCGAAATCGAGCCCGTCGACCTCGTAGCCATAGACATGGCTGTCGGCGCCGAGCAGGTCGCCATAGTAGATGCCGGTGCCGGCAAACGCCCAATGCTCCGGCCGGTAGACCGGAAAGCCGCGTACGCCGCGCGGCGCGCAGCCGCCCCAGCCGGCATAGACGCCTCTTGTCGCGTTGAGGCCGAAGGTCGCCGCACCCGGCCGGCCGATTTCCGGCGCTTCCCAGGAATTGGTGGCGCGCCTTATATCGCCGCCGCGATAGGCCGGGTCCTCGGCGCGGGCGCGGTATTTGTAGCAGACCTGCCGGCGGCCTTCGTCCTCCAGCCTGGTCTGCCACATGAAATTGCCGGCAAAGCGCGCCGCATGACCGCCGCGCTCGACATAGGTGTCGACCGCATCGCGCATTTCCCAGGTCCAATATTCGTCGTGGCCGACCAAGACGACGCAGTCATAGCCGTCGAGAATGTCGGGCGAAAAATGCAGATCGTGCTGGCTGGCGAGATCGACGGCGTAGCCGGCACGCTCGGCGAAGCGGAAGAAATGGCTGTCGTAGCTTGCCCAGCCGGACGAGGCGTATTTCTTCGAATGGCCGGTAGCAAAGGCCCATTCCATATGCGGATAGCGCGGCACGGTTTTCGGCGGCACGGCGACTTCGAGCGGCACGCGCGGCGCGTCCCTGGGCAGCACGACGAAGCCGCGGCACCACGGCCGTTGGGTCGACACCATTCGTGCATATTGGTCCCGGCCTGGCCCGGTGATGCCTTCGTAATGGTTGGAACCGCCCCATGTATTGTAGGCGAGCCAGGTGCCGGTGGCAGCCACCTGCAGCACGCGGCCGGGTTTCTTGCCGGGCTGCGGCGAGACGATGAAAAGGTGATGACAGCGGATCGGCTTGCCGTCGCGACCGTCCGCTTCAAGCGTGACGCGATAGGCGCCGGATGGCCAGTCGTCGCCGATGCGAAACTCGAACGACGCTTGCCAGCCGCAGCCTTCGACCGAACATTGGTCCGGCGTATCTTGCCAGCGCGCCGCGATTCCGGTCCCTTCGAACATTGTCGTTTCCGCGCCGCCGTCGCGGATGATCGCGATGCCGAAACTGGCGGCCGTCGAACTGACATGCAGTGCCACCATGTCGCCAGGACGGTAGGAAAAACGGTCGCTGTAGCACCAGATTTCGCCGCGCCTGCCATCCATACCGGGCCATTCCCAGTAATGGCTGCGCACCGCCTGGCGTCGCTGCTCCGGCGTCAGTCCGAAATCGGGAAACTCGGTCGGCAGATGGTTCATGAACACCGCTAAGGTCGAAGGCCGCCATTTCGGCCATCCGCCGGCCAAGCGTCAATTGGAAACGATCGGGCCAGCCATTGCCGGGCTGCTCGCTTGGCCTTGCCGGCCAAACAGACTATCTCACAAAGGGCGGCCTTGTCCGCCACGGGAGCCGATATGCTGAGAGTGCAAAAGGTCAGGGTCAACGATATCTACGTGCCGACGGCGCGCAAGAAGACGCTGCATCCCGAGACTGTCCGCCATCTGGCCGAGGACATTCTGGAAAACGGCATGAAGATGCCGATCCAGGTGCGCCATGACGGCAAGCGCCATATCCTGGTCGAAGGGTTGCATCGGCTGGAAGCCGCCAAGTGGCTCGGCGAGACCGAGATCGACGCCTATCTGGTGCAAGCCAAGCGCCACTGAAGCCACTTAATTCCGTCGTTCGAATCTCCTGTCCCGCGGATTTTTTCGCGGACCGTGTCGGCTTGCGTGTTGTCGGTTCGTCCTAGACACGGAAGCCAAATCCGACATGTGAGGAAACATCATGACCACCAAGCTCGACATCGCCCCCAACTCCGATCGCGAGCTGGTTCTCGCCCGCATCATCGATGCGCCGCACGAGAACGTCTATCGCTGCTGGACCGAGCCAAAGCTGTTGACGCAATGGTTCTCGCCGAAGCCGTGGATGACGCCACGCGCCGAAATGGATGTGCGGACCGGTGGCTCCACCCTTGTCGTCATGGCCGATCCCGACGGCAAGGAGTTCCCGAATCCAGGCATCTTCCTCGAAGTCGTACCGGGCAAAAAGCTCGTCTTCTCCGATGCCTATACGAAGGCGTGGGAGCCGTCCGAAAAGCCGTTCATGACGGTCGTGCTGACCTTCGAGGACGAGGGCGAGGGCAAGACCCGCTACATTGCCCGCGTCGCGCATTGGTCGGTCGCCGACCGCGAACAGCACGAGAAAATGGGTTTTCACGAGGGCTGGGGCCAGTGCGCCGAACAGCTTGAGGAGGTCGCCAAGCGACTTTGATGCAAACGGGAGAGGGAGACTGATGTCCAGATCGGTATTTTTCGCCATTTTCGCCTCGGCCGCCGCGCTGTTTGCCGCGCCGGGCACCATCAACGCAGAGGAGGCCAAGCCCGCCATGACGACCGCAACCGCAACACTGCCGACGCCGGAAAAATCCGGCCTGCTGCCGATTAACGGCCTGAACTATTATTACGCCGTCTACGGCAAGGGCGAGCCGCTGCTTCTGCTGCATGGCGGTCTCGGCACGACCGACATGTTCGCGCCGATCCTGCCGAAGCTTACCGAAAACCGCACCGTCATCGGGGTCGACCTGCAGGGCCATGGCCGCACCGCGCTCGGCGACCGGCCGCTCAGCCTGGAGGCGATGGGCGACGACATGGCGGCGATCGTCAAGGCGCTCGGCTACGACAAGGTCGACGTGATGGGCTATTCGCTGGGCGGCGGCGTCGCCTTCCGCATGGCCGTCCAGCATCCCCAAACGGTGCGCCGCCTGGTGCTGGTCTCGACCGGCTACGCCGCGGACGGCTTCTATGCCGAGATGCGTGGCCAGCAGGCACAGGTCGGCGCGGCGATGGCCGACATGATGAAGGACACACCGATGTACAAATCCTACGTCGCGGTTGCGCCGCATCCGGAGGATTTTCCGAAACTGCTCGACCAGCTCGGCGCCTATATGCGCAAGGACTACGACTATTCGGCCGACGTGCCGAAGCTGAAAATGCCGGTGATGCTGGTGTTCGGCGACAGCGACATGTACCGGCCCGAGCACGAGATCAAGTTCTACCAGATGCTCGGCGGCGGATTGAAGGACGCCGGCTGGATGCGCGAGAACCTGTCGCAGAACCGCATGGCGATCGTGCCGAACCGCACCCACTACGATGTGTTCTTCGCGCCGGAACTGACAGCTGCCGCGCTGCCGTTCCTCAATGGCCAGACCAAGGTCAAGACCTGGGACGAGGTCGTCAACGAAACGAACTGACGCCCAGTCAATTGTCTGCCGGCCGTCTTCCGCGAGATGGCCGGCATTTCGCCTATGGGGCCTTGGCCCGGCGCATCGGCCAATCGTGTATTGGCCGCATCACAGCTATAGATGGCGCCATCAAAGCTTTTCAATTGACGCTGCCACGCCTATCGGTAGGTATGCCGCCTATCCTCACAGGGCAGGGACGCGGGTGATGGCAAGATATCAGGGCGGGTGTTTGTGCGGCGCGGTGCGCTACCGCGCCGAGGCGGCACCGATCAATGAGCGCGTCTGCCATTGCCGGTTGTGCCAGAAGGCGCTGGGTGCCGCCTTCAACGCGCGCGTGCTGTTCCGCATCGATGATGTGACGGTCGAGGGACCGCTGGCGACGGTGAATTCCTCGCCCGATCTCAAGCGCGGCTTTTGCCCGCGCTGCGGCACGACGATGTTTTCCCGGCGCGATTCCGCCGGCATTATCGGCATCACCACCGGCTCGCTCGATGATCCCTCGTTGTTCAGGCCTGAGATGCATATCTGGACCGCCTCGAAGCAGCCCTGGGTGCAGATCGATGACGGCCTGCCGCAGTTTGAAGGCGCGCCACCTCCGGCTTGAGGTGGAATCTGGACAAAATTTAATCCGAAGCGACACGAGATAGCCGGCAAAGCGTCATTGGCGGGCCATCATTGCTGCCTATCTATCGGCGTGCGGGCAGGCAGTCGAGGAGGCGACGGATGAACGACAGCATCAACACCCTGGATGAACTCTTGAGCGATCCGATGATCAAGCTGGTAATGGAGCGCGACCGCGTGCAACCGGCACAACTTCGCACGTTGCTCGAAGAAAAGGTCCGCCGGGTAGACGATGATGCGCCGGTCAACGATCGCTTTGTACCGCCGGCCCACCTCATGGCCACGACCTGTCACAAGCTGTGGTTGTGCAGCTAGGGTCTTGAAACGGTCAGCCGGAATTTGCCGGCAAATAGCTGTAATGGCTGCGGAAATAGGCAAGCTTGAAGCCGAGGCGTGCATAGTTGCGGTAGGCTGGCCCCTCACGTTCGGCTCGCGGCGCCTCGATATCGGCCACGAACAGTTTTGCACCGGCCGCAAGTCCGTCGCGCACCATCGCTTCGCCGAGCATTGCATCGAGGTCGAAGCTCGGCGCCATGATGCCGGGCACCGGCGCGTCGATGCCGCTCCAGGCCATGCCGTCGGCGCCGATGAACATCGAGCGCACCGCCGCCACCGCGTCTTCCCGCCGCAGCATGTAATGATGCCAGCCGCGCCGGCCGGCCAGCGCCAGCAACCACGGTGAGGTCGGCAACCGATATTGGCTGTCGATGAACCCAGCCCATTCCCTTGCCGTTGCCGGCGTCACCCGCTCGACCGAGACATCCTCCGTCGGGAAAAGCGGCTCAGCGGGCAATGGCGTGGCGTCGCGAAAGATGCGTTCCCAGCCGTCCTGACGTTGCAGGCCGCGCGCCTCGAGCCAGCAGCTGAGCGTCGCGGGCTCGGTGTGTGGGTTGGTGTAGAACCAGGGCCGCAGAATGCCGGCGTCGCGATAATGCGCCAGAAGCGCGTCGAGCCGGCTCTCGGTGGCCGCGCTCTCGACGCCGAAATTTTTGACACAGTTGAAATGGATGAACGGGATCGTCGTGCAGGTGGTCCAGACGAGATCGCCATCTTCGGCGATGGCAAGGCCTTGCCTTGCGGCAAAGTCTGCCGGGGCGGCGCGATAGAGATCGAGCCACGCATTGACCTCGGCGCGTTCGATGGCGCGACTGAGGTTGCGAGGTATCTCGTCGACCCCGATGGCGGGCGAGCATGGCTCCGGCGGGACTACGGGCTGCAATTCTGACAGGGCGGCGGGCTGCATGACGTCCTCCACGTGGTGCCTTACACCGTAAGATTAGTAGAGACTAATCTCATGCCGTGCGTTGTCAAGCCGAGGCAGCGACGTGGCCGAACATTGGAGGGACAGCACACCTCCGCCCGGCCAACGTCCCGCTGCAAAGCCCTAACAATTCGATTCAAACTTTGTTGGTAGTTTCTTGTTAGGAATCCAGCTTGGTTTGTCCGGCGGCGTTGTCCTGCCTTCGGTCTGTTGTGTTTTGCGTACAGGTCCAGATGCGGTTATCAGCCGTCGTCATCTTTTCGATCGCAGCGCTGTGCCTTGCCGGCTGCACGTCAACCTCCGGCGTCGATGCGCTGCAAGTGCCGTCCAGCGAGACCACCAGCTCGGTTGTGCGGCCACCCGCGCCGGTGGCGTCCGTGGCGAAAACTGATGCTGCGCCCGCTTTTGCCGAACAGGAGCAGGACGAACAGCCGGTCGCGATGGACGTACCCGATCAGGACGTCGAACCGCCGGCCGAGGTGATCGCGCTGATGTCGCCGCCGAAGCGGCTGACACGCGCGGCACCAGCAATGCTTGCCGAACCGGTCACGCGCTATGGTTTTCGCGATGCCAAGCCGATCAATTTCGGCAAGGCATCCTCGCCGAGGCGTCTCGCCGTCCACGGCGTCGACGTTTCGCGCTGGCAGGGCAATGTGAACTGGGGAAAGCTGCGTGCCCAGGGCGCCAATTTCGCCTACATCAAGGCCACCGACGGCGGCGATCATCTCGACCCGATGTTCACCAGAAACTGGCGCAGTGCCGACGCCGCCGGCCTCAAGCGCGGCGCCTATCACTTCTTCTATTGGTGCCGCACCGCCGGCGAGCAGGCCGATTGGTTCATCCGCAACGTGCCGCGGGTCGAGGGTGCGCTGCCGCCGGTGATCGACGTCGAGTGGAACGGCGACTCCAGCTGCAAGCGCCGCCCATCGCGGCAAAAGGTGCTGGAAAAGATGCAGGTGTTCATGGACAAGCTCGAGCGCTACTACGGCCAGCGCCCGATCATTTACACCGCGCCCGACTTCTACCGTGACAATCTCAGGGGCGCCTTCCCCGATTATCCGTTCTGGCTGCGCGCCGTGGCGGCGCACCCGTCAAAGGTCTATCCCGACCGCAAATGGCTGTTCTGGCAATATTCCGGCTCCGGCCTGTCGCACGGCGTAAGAGGCCGCATAGACCTCAACGTCTTCCACGGCGACGAGAGGGCCTGGCGCGACTGGACTGGCGGACGGCAGATGGTGGCCGAGGCGGAATGAGGGCGGTCGCGCCTATTCCAGCTTTGGTGATTTAGCCGAAGCCTCTCCGCGGTCGTCATCCTAGGGCGGAGCAGGAGCGAAGCGACGTCGCGGAGACCCTAGGATCCATGCCGTGATGGTCGCCTAAGAATGCAGCGATGCAGAACGAGTGCCGGTGCCTCCTCTGCTCTGCCGGACATTCGTCGCTCGGAAAGCCAAGCAATGGCTTCCGCTCCTCGCTCCCATCCACGAGATTGGCAGCGCCCTTTCACGACGTCGAAGATTGGCGAAGCCGGTCTCTCTGGGGGAAATGCCCGGCAGGGCGCTGTCCCGCCGGCGTTTCGTACCTTCTGCACTGCCGCGCTGCTCGGAAGGCACGGCATGGATCCTAGGGTCTCCGCGACGTCGCTTCGCTCCTGCTCCGCCCTAGGATGACGACGAGAGGATTGCCCCTCGTCATTCCGTCACTGGCTCATTGAGCATGGCTTCAATGTTGTAGCCATCGGGATCAAGTACAAAACAGGCATAGTAATTCTCTGCATATTCCGGACGCGGGCCGGGTACACCATTGTCTGCGCCACCTGCGTCGAGGGCAGCTCGATAGAACGCGTCAACCGCTGCCCTGCCATTTACCCGGAAAGCGACGTGCACACGGGTCAGCGGTGGTTTGCTGTCCGAATGTTGAATCTCGAACAAGCTGCCGCTGCCGATATCAAAAGCCCAAAACACCCCCTGCTTACCAAAGGAAAGGCGATATCCCAAAGGTCCAAAAGCTCTTTCGTAGAAGAGTTTGCTCTTCTGCAGATCGCTCACTGCAACCGTTATGTGATCAATCATTCCGCACCATCGCGGGACTCTGACACTCGAAGCGGGACGCCGCAACCCTGCAGCACCACATTTTGCCCGGCTCTATGCCTCGACATATTCAGCCAGGCTGACCCCTTTGGACACATCCAGTCCATCGGCACGCAAGCCTTCGATATGAAAGCGTATCGCGTCACGAATTTCGGCTTCAACCTCAGGCACGGTCGCACCAGTGGCGATGCAGCCGGGCAGATCCGGCACGTAAGCGGAAAAATTGTTTCCGGCTTTTTCAATCACCACCACGTAACGCATGTCATCGCTCCTTCAGACCGGACTGCTTGAGGATGCTGTTCAGGGTTCCTGGCGCAACCTCTTCAGACGGGCTTGGCGGTGATGGCGCGAAGCGCCAAGACGGATGAGGGTGTAGGACGAAGTGCCCCTCTATGCCAAGCTGGAACACCCCTTGCTCATCCGTCTCGGCGCTGCGCGCCGACCCACCTTCTCCCACTAGGGGAGAAGGGACTCGATATACGCAGCGGCTTATTTTTTCCTGGACGGCTCGTTTCTCGTGTCACCGTATCCGGGCTTCGGAACTCGCTCAACGGTCGTAGTGCTAGGCCGGCGTTCGGCCTCTTTCACTGGCACAAAATGACCAGATTTGGAGTCCCTGCCTACGTCGAAGGTTTTACGCTCTTTGTCTGACATTGCATTTTCTCATAGGTGTGATGCGCCAAAGCTACCTCGACTCCGAGAATGATATTCCCCTATAATAACCTTGCTACAGGAGAGGGAAATCAAACCTCTTCGCCCCGCGTGGGCTTCGGCTTCTTCGCGGTATCCAAAGCCGGCCTTAACGAGCCGGCTTTGGTGTTTCTTCAGCCTTGGTTTGCAGCAGTCCGATTGCCGCTTTGACCTGATGCGGAACTATGATTGGCTCTGAAATCCCAAGGGTTTTGAGGCGGTTCTCGGCAGCTTTCCGACTGACTGCGAAGAACGTCACAATTTCCGAGATGTCGGTGAAATCGCGAACTAGAGTCTCCGGCATGAGAAATGCGGCCGCAAACGCGTTAGCTTGCCACTCTGCGCTCGCGTACGCAGGTAACTCCTTCATTTGAGAGTATCGTTTGGGAGCTCGATCAAGAGGAACGGCAGACTTGTGAAGGACCAAATGCCCCAGCTCGTGCGCAGCCGTCCACCTGCCACGGCCCTCGAAGTCCGCTGCAGCTTGATATGTTGTTGCTGACAAGACAATGCGAGGCGGATCAAATTCGGTATATCCTTCTGCATCGTCCATAAGATGATCGTCTTTCACGACAAGTGCGAAATCGCCAAAAAGCCGTGGCATTTCATTTTCAAGGACACTAGCCATATCAGGGGCTTGGCAAGTTGTTCCTATGTGCAGTGCTTGGCGCCATGCCGCTGCTAGTATCTCAATATCAGCGCGGCTCTTGGCGGACACGCAATAGTCGTGGCTCATCTTTCGTCTCCTGGAAGTTCCGCATCAAGTTTTCGAATCTCGTCTGGAGACATCTTGTTGATCTTCCTAAACAATCTTCTAGCGAGAGCGGCGCGTTCTTTGTTGATCGGTGTAAATCGAATAACGTTTATTCGAGCATCAGCGAGAGCTTGTAAGTGCTTTCTTGTAATCACGTCCAATTTCAGCCAATTTCCAAAGTTTTCAACGTACCCTTCTGGAACCTGTTTTCCTCCAGTCTCAACAGCTGAGATAAAAGAAGGCGAGCACTTGATCTCCTTTGCTTGATCAATCATCCGCAGCTTTCGTGCCATTCTGATTTCCCGGCATGCGGACCCAAACGCCGTCAGAGTTTTTTCCGCCATTTTGATTCCCTTTCTTTTTTCACCTGCAGGTGAAACGCTCCCTCGAAAAAAAACCTCACTGCCGCAAATCCGCTGCAGTGAGGCGCTGTTGGTCTCAGCTACACCCGCTCGTGGCCCCGCAAGTATCGCACTTCTCGCAAGTCCCGTTCCGCACCATCGTGAAGTTGTGGCATTCCGAGCATTCGTTGCCGGTGTAGCCTTGCATCAGCGACTGCTGGCGCCGGTTGGCGGCGAGCGCTTTGGCTTCGGCTGCTTCTTTCGCGGCCTCGTCGGTGAACAGCTCCGTCGGGTCGGAGGCTTCCGCGTAGACGATGTCCTCGACCAGTTCCCTGGCGCGCTCCTCGTAGTCGCGCTTGTAGGCGATGGCTTCGTCGCTGGCGGGCTTCAGCGTCAGCACGTTGGAGCCGGAGAAGGCGGTCGGGGCGGTACGGGCTGGAGTTCCGGAACCGGAACCCGCAAAGCCTTTCGGCTCGGCGCCCATGCCCGACACCAGCTTGACCGGCGAGGCACCGCGGGTCAGGCCCTTGGAGAAGGGCGTTGCCTTGCCTTCGTTGATGCCGCGTCCGAGTGCCGTCTTGTCGAAATCCGACTGGTCGACATGGGCGAGATCGTGGCGGCCGAGATAGGAGACAGCCAGTTCGCGGAACACGTAGTCGAGGATCGACGTGGCGTTCTTGATGGCGTCGTTGCCCTGCACCATGCCGGCCGGCTCGAATTTGGTGAAGGTGAAGGCCTCGACAAATTCCTCGAGCGGCACGCCATATTGCAGGCCGAGCGAGATGGCGATAGCGAAGTTGTTCATCATCGCCCGGAAGGCGGCACCTTCCTTGTGCATGTCGATGAAGATCTCGCCGATACGGCCGTCATCAAACTCGCCAGTGCGCAGATAGACCTTGTGGCCGCCGACGACCGCCTTCTGGGTATAGCCCTTGCGGCGGTTCGGCAGTTTCTCGCGGTCGCGGTAGAGACGCTCGACGACGCGCTCGACGATCTTCTCGGTCACCTGCACGGCGCGCTGTGCGGCCGGCGCCGCGATCAGCTGCTCGATGGCTTCGTCCTCGTCGTCTTCGACGTCGGCAAGCAACGAGGCGTTGAGCGGCTGCGACAGCTTCGAGCCGTCGCGATAGAGCGCGTTGGCCTTCAGCGCCAGCTTCCACGACAGCATGTAGGCGCCCTTGGCGTCTTCCACCGTCGCGTCGTTCGGCATGTTGATGGTCTTGGAGATGGCGCCGGAGATGAAGGGCTGCGCCGCCGCCATCATCATGATGTGGCTGTTGATCGACAGCGAACGCTTGCCGATCTTGCCGCACGGGCTGGCGCAGTCGAACACCGGCAGGTGTTCGGCCTTCAGGAACGGCGCGCCTTCCAGCGTCATCGCCCCGCAGACATGGATGTTGGCGGCCTCGATGTCCTTCTTCGAAAAGCCCAGCGCCGGCAGCATCTCGAACGAGAAATCATTGAGCTGCTCGTCGGTGAAGCCGAACGTCTCCTTCACCCAGTCGGCGCCCAGCGTCCACTGGTTGAAGACGAATTTGATGTCGAAGGCCGACTTCAGCGCGGCATTGAGTGCTGCGATCTTTTCGTCGGTAAAGCCTCTTGCCTTGAGCGAGCCGGGGTTGATGCCCGGCGCCTGGTTGAGATTGCCGTGGCCGACGGCATAGGCCTCGATCTCGGCGATCTGGGCCTCGGAATAGCCGAGCGTGCGCAGCGCTTCGGGCACCGCGCGGTTGATGATCTTGAAATAGCCGCCGCCGGCGAGCTTCTTGAATTTTACCAGCGCGAAGTCGGGCTCGATGCCGGTGGTGTCGCAATCCATCACCAGGCCGATCGTGCCGGTCGGCGCGATCACCGTTGCCTGCGCGTTGCGGTAGCCATGCTCCTCGCCGAGCTCGATGGCGCGGTCCCAGGCGGCCTTGGCATGGTCGGCAAGCTCCTGCTGCCTGAGATCGGAGGCGACCAGCGGCACCGGGTTGACGGCTAGCTTCTCGTAGCCGTCCCTTTCGCCATAGGCCGCGCGGCGGTGGTTGCGCATGACGCGCAGCATGTTCTGCGCGTTGCGGTCGTAGTCGGGGAAGGCGCCGAGCTCGGCGGCCATTTCAGCCGAAGTGGCATAGGCCGTGCCGGTCATGATCGCGGTGAGGGCGGCGCAGATGGCGCGGCCCTCGTCGGAATCATAGGGAATGCCCGAGGTCATCAGCAGGCCGCCAATATTGGCGTAGCCGAGGCCGAGCGTGCGGTACTCGTAGGAAAGCTTGGCGATCTCCTTCGACGGGAACTGCGCCATCATGACGGAGATTTCCAGCACCATGGTCCACAGCCGCACCGTGTGCTCGTAGGCTGATATGTCGATCGTGCCGTCGGCATTGCGGTAGGGCAGAAGGTTGATCGAGGCCAGATTGCAGGCGGTGTCGTCGAGGAACATGTATTCCGAGCACGGGTTGGACGCCCGGATCGCACCGGCCGAGGCGCAGGTGTGCCAGTCGTTCATCGTCGTGTTGAAATGCAGGCCCGGATCGGCCGATGCCCAGGCGGCATAGCCGATCTTTTCCCAGAGATCGCGCGCCTTCAGCGTCTTCAGTACCTTGCCGTCCTTGCGGGCGGTGAGATGCCAGTCGCCGTCCTGCTCGACGGCGCGCAGGAAATCGTCCTTCAGCGACACCGAATTGTTGGAATTCTGGCCGGAAACCGTGAGATAGGCGTCCGAATCCCAGTCGGTGTCGTAGGTCTTGAACGACATCGAGGTGTAGCCCTGCTTTGCAAACTGGATGACGCGGTAGATGTAGTTCTCCGGCACCGCGTCCTTCTTGGCCGCCTTGATCTCGCGCTTCAGCGCGGTGTTGACCGCCGGGTCGAAGCAGTCGTCGCCATTGCCTTCGCAGTTGATGCAGGCCTTCATGATCGCTTCGAGATGCTTCTTGACGATCTTCGAGCCGGTGACCAGCGAGGCGACCTTCTGCTCCTCATTGACCTTCCAGTCGATGAATTCCTCGATATCGGGATGATCGGCGTCGACGATGACCATTTTCGCGGCGCGACGCGTCGTGCCGCCCGACTTGATGGCGCCCGCCGCGCGGTCGCCGATCTTGAGGAAGCTCATCAGCCCCGACGAGCGGCCGCCGCCGGACAGCTTTTCGCCTTCGCCGCGCAGGAACGAGAAATTGGAGCCGGTGCCGGAGCCGTATTTGAACAGGCGCGCCTCACGCACCCACAGGTCCATGATGCCGCCCTCGTTGACGAGGTCGTCCTGCACGCCCTGGATAAAACAGGCATGCGGCTGCGGGTGCTCGTAGGAAGACTTCGACTTGGTCAGCTTGCCGGTGAACGGGTCGACATAGAAATGGCCCTGGCTCGGACCGTCGATGCCATAGGCCCAGTGCAGGCCGGTGTTGAACCATTGCGGCGAGTTCGGCGCGACGCGCTGGGTGGCCAGCATATAGGCGAGCTCGTCGCGGAAGGCGCTCGCGTCTTCCTCCGACTTGAAGTAGCCGCCCTTCCAGCCCCAATAGGTCCAGGTACCGGCAAGCCGGTCGAAGACCTGGCGGGCGTCGATCTCGGAACCGTAGCGCTCGGCTTCCGGCAGCTTGGCCAGTTCAGCCTCGTCGGCGACGGAGCGCCACAGGAAGGAGGGGACTTGCGTCTCTTCGACCTTCTTCAGCCGTGCGGGAACACCCGCCTTGCGGAAATATTTCTGCGCCAGGATATCGGCGGCAATCTGGGAGAACTGCGCCGGCACGTCGATGTTGTCCAAGCGGAACACCACCGAGCCATCCGGATTCTTGATCTCGGAAAGCGCCTTGCGGAATTCGATCTCCGCGTAAGCTGATTGCCCTGGCTTGGTGAAACGACGCTCGATGCGCATTGGTCCGGTCCCTTTTGTCTACATATAGCGCTTTTCCCAGAGGATTTCTGCCCTCTTGACGAAACGCGCATGTCCGCCGTCTGCCGGCGTTCGAAACCCGCCGGCTCTCATCATCACAGTCTCCGCCGCCCTGCCGGTCGAACCTCTTGCGAGGCCGCTGTCCAACGCGCTCACGGACCCTGTGGGTCCCTCAAAGCTGAAAACTTTTTGTAACGCCCTCGGTCGAGGGAACTTCACATTATCTAGCGTCGAACCTACCTGCAAACACTAAATATAGTATTAACAGACAATTTATTCAAGTCCGACAATCCTCCCCTCTCGCCCCCCAAGGCTTCAAAATCCCACGCATTCGCCGGCCTCGTAAACAGGCGGGAACGCGGATCAAAACGCACATATTCCGGGAAAAAGACCGGCCTCGAAACTTTTCCGGTCGCACTCTCAACAAGAGCGCATGGCCTATAAAAGGCGACTCGTTTTGCGACGTCAAGGATTCGTTTGCGTAGCTTTTATGACCCCCACATCTTGTGTGTCACACATGTGGATAACGGGGATAGAAGCGGAGCGCAAGGAAGGGTCGGCTTTGGGTGGAGGCGCTTCGGCAACGACGTTCACAGCACCTGAGCGATAGGCTATGCGCGACTGAGACTCAGGAGAACCGATGCGGATCCGCGCAGAAATGGGCGATGATCTGGCTGAGGTCGGGTTCGTTGACCATGCGCACAGCCTCGGCGGCGCTGACCCACTTGCGGGTGCGTGCCCGCTTTTCCTTCCACCGGTCGGCGACCTTGTCGACCTGCAGTGGGAAGACCAGCACCTCGCACGGCACTTCCTCGCCGGAATCCAGCAGCTTGGCATAGAAATAGCGGCCGGCCTCGTGATGCGAGATCGTGCCGCGCAGCCCGGCCTCCTCGCCGGCTTCGCGCGCCGCCGCCTCGCAAAGCGGCTCCTTTGCTTCCGGCCAGCCCTTGGGAAGCACCCAGCGGCCGGTATCGCGGCTGGTGATCAGCATGATTTCGACGCCGTCGCCGCCATCGCGCCAGGGCAGGGCTGCAACCTGAAGGCGGGACGGCACCGCGCCGAAGAGTCGCCGGACCCTTTCGGCCTTATGGTTGTGCGTCGTTGGCCTCGTCAACATCGGAGAAGCTTGCCCCAGCTTCCAGAATCATTTGCCGTCTCACGAATCTTACGGCTAATTATAAGCAATGAAAGTAAAAAATGTTTCACGGATCGGCCAGATTCCGTCAATCTGCGCCGATCTCAGCCTAATGGCGCGACTGCAGCAGCGTCGCGCCACGCCTTTATCGGTGTGCGGAGGTCCCCTGGGCGGACTCGGTGCATCAAGCGGCGTTGCGCGAATCAGCCGGCGTGGTCATCGGCGATCGGCTTCTGGTAGGTGAAGCCCATGTCCCAGGGAAAATAGATCCAGGTGTCCTGGCTGACCTCGGTGACGAAAGTGTCGACCATCGGCCTGCCTTTCGGCTTGGCATAGACGGTGGCGAAATGCGCCTTGGGCATCATCGCGCGCACAATGCCCGCCGTCTTGCCGGTGTCGGTGAGGTCGTCGATGATCAGCACGCCGGCCCCGTCATCGGCGAGCAGCGCCGGCGTGACCTCCTTCAGCACCTGCAACTGCCCCTGGCTGGTATAATCGTGGTAGGAGGCGACGCAGACCGTCTCGATGATGCGGATGCCAAGCTCGCGCGAAATGATGGCGGCCGGAACCAGGCCGCCGCGCGTGATGCAGACGATCGCCTTCCATTGCCCCTTGTTGGCGCCGGCAAGCCGCCAGGCGAGCGCGCGCGCGTCGCGGTGGAACTGGTCCCAGGAGACCGGGAAGGCTTTTTCGGGCAGGGACATCTCTCGCGCACTCCGCAAGCGCGCATTGCGCGCTAGAACATGATGGAATGCGCGCGGAATTAACTGGAAAGGCTTGCTCTTGGCAAGGGCGCGGCAAGGCGATTGTCCTGTCAGCGATCCCTGCAGACCTAGCGCGACAGGAAAGCCGCCACCGGTGCGGTGCGCAGCACCGTTCGCGTCACCCCGCCGAACAGCAGCTGGCGCAGCCAGGAATGGCTGTAGGCGCCGAGCACAAGCAGGTCCGCGCCCGATTCGGCGACCCTGGTCTGGATGATGTCGTCAACGGAAGCGCCGCCGGACCTCAGCACTGAGACGCTGACGGTCGCGCCATGCCTGGACAGCGAGGCGGCGATCTCTGCGCCGGCTGTTTCCGGCGCCTCGTCGAGCGTATCCGGCGGGTCGATGACGACGATGTCCGTCTTCTCGGCCTCGATGATGAAGGGCAGGGCATCGAAGGCCGCGCGCGCGGCTTCCTTGCTGCCGTTCCAGGCGAGCAGCACGTGCTTGAAGCTGGTGACGAGGGGACCCGAATGCGGCACCACCAGCACCGGCCGGCCGGCATCGTAGACCAGCGTGTCGACGTCGGCGCTCGGATCGCTGCCCGATTCGCGCTGCGCGGCGATGATCAGGTCCGCGGTGCGAACGGTCGAGATGCCGGTCAGCGCACTGTCGCCGGAAAAACTCTCGAGACTGCGCCACTCGAACGACAGGCCGGAATCCTCGATGCGCCTGTGAAAGGCGGCCTGCAACTTCTCGGCGCGCTCCCGGTTCATATCGGCGGAAACCTGCAGGAACTCGGTGTCCGGAAAGCCGGTGGCAGAGGTGTAGGGCACGGGCAGCGCCTCGGCATGGATGCCGATCAGATGGCTCTGGAATCGGCCGGCCAGCGGGATCGCGCAGTCGAGGACGCGCTCGGCATCCTGTTCATTCTGCAATATGGCGACGATGGTCTTGAAGCGCATGGCAGTCCCTCACTTCTTACGGCGATCCCACTCGTGACAAACGTCACTGCGCGATGCTGGTTCCGTCAGGCCGGCCGATCAGCCCACTCGGCTTGCCTTGATCAAGCCCGCCACCATAGCCTCTACGTCGGCGCGTGCGGAGTCCAGCGCCTGCTGGCTGCGGGCGCGCACCACCAGTTCCGTCCAGAACTTGCCGTCGCCATATTTCGGGTAGGAGCCGATGATCGTGTCCGGATGCGCCTTCTGGATGTCGCCCAGCGGCCCGCCGATCAGGCCTTCGCCGAACGGGCATTCCACGGTTGCTGACAGCATTTTGGTGCCGGCCCGCAATGTCGGCACGACATTGTCGAGCATCGCCTGGAAAATCGCCGGCACGCCGGCCATGACATGGACGTTGCCAATGCGAAAGCCCGGCGCAACCGACACTGGATTATCGATGTGGTCTGCCCCGCGCGGCATCCGCGCCATGCGCTTGCGCGCTTCGGTGTATTCGATGCCGCGGGCGGCGTAGCTTGCCTCCAGCAGGGCGTAGGCCTTGGCGTCGTATTCGCATGGCACGCCAAAGGCCTTGGCAACCGAATCGGCGGTGATGTCGTCATGCGTCGGGCCGATGCCGCCGGTGGTGAAGACATAAGTATAGCGGGTGCGCAGCGCATTCACCGCAGCGACGATCTCGTCTTCCTCGTCCGCAACGATGCGCACTTCCTTCAGGTCGATGCCGATCGCCGTCATGATGTCGGCGAGGTGGCCGATGTTCTTGTCCTTGGTGCGGCCGGACAGAATCTCGTCGCCGATGACGAGCATGGCGGCGGTGACGATTTCGGTCATGACTGGCTCCGGCAAACGGGTCGCCTGAGATAGCGCGGCAAACGGCCGGCGGCAATGCCGCCAAATGACGGATCTACCTGTGCCACCTCCCTTGCAGTGCACCCGTCGGCGGGTGATGCTGCGTGCCGGTTTGGAGCCCTGAGCAAGACATGCCGGCATCGATTCTGCTATGGCTACCCGGCGCGCTGTTTCTGCTGGCGCTCGTCATGGCAGCCTATCCGATGCTGGCGACGCTGCGGATCGCGGCGAAGGCCGAAAGGCTGGTGCCGGCCAGTGGCAAATTCATCGAGATCGACGGCAACCGCATCCATTATGTCGAGACGGGCGAGGGGCGGCCGATCGTCTTCCTGCACGGCCTCGGCGCGCAGCTTCATCAATTCGGCCACACGCTGTTCGGACGGTTCGGCCCGAACTATCGGCTGATCGCGCTCGACCGTCCGGGCTCCGGCTATTCGGTGCGGGCCAGGGGCGCCAGCGGACGGCTGCCCGAGCAGGCCGAGATCGTGCGGCATTTTATCGACGCGCTTGGGCTGGAAAAGCCTCTGGTCGTCGGTCATTCGCTGGGTGGCGCCATCGCGCTGACGCTGGCTATCGAGCATCCCACGGCGATTTCCGGCATCGCCTTGCTGGCACCGCTGACCCATCTGGAGCCGGACGCGCGCGAGAAGTTCGGCCCGCTGTACATCAAGTCGCCGCTGCGGCGCCGGATCATGGCTCATACGGTGGCGATCCCGGCGGCTCTCAAATATGCCGAAGCGACGCTTGCCTTCATTTTCGCGCCGCAGACGGCGCCGGCCGACTATATGGTCGAGGGCGGCGGCTGGTGCGGGCTGAGGCCAAGCCATTTCTATGCAACGTCGACCGATGTCGTGGCCATCGAGCACGACCTTGGCCGCATCGAGCAACGCTATCGCGAGATCACCATGCCGGCCGGCATTCTGTTTGGTGCTTCCGACCGCGTGCTGGGCATCGATATTCAAGGCCGGCCGGTGATGGAAAAGATCAGGGGGCTGCATTTCGAGCCTGTCGAGGGGCTTGGTCACATGCCGCAATTCGTCGAGCCGGAACGGGTCGTCGCTTTCATAGAACGCATTGCCGAGCGCGCATTTGCGCCGAAGTCCGACACCGGCAGCTGACACCCTCCCGGAACGTAGCCTCGGCCGGCAGGGTGCCTACCCCAGGCATTCCCGGCCGCCGGGAATACCTCCGAACCCAATCACGATGCTGGCTATTCCTTCACGGCTCCGGTCATCGAGGAAACATAGTGCTCGACAAAGAACGAATAGAGCACCACGACCGGCAGCGAGCCGATCAGCGCTCCCGCCATCAGCGCCCCCCATTCATAGACGTCCGAGCGCACCAGCTCCGTGAGCACGCCAACCGGCACAGTCTTGTTTTCGGACGACTGGATGAAGGTCAAGGCGTAGATGAACTCGTTCCATGACAGCGTGAATGCGAAGATGCCGGCGGAAATCAGGCCCGGCACCGATAGCGGCAGCACGATCTTGGTGAGGATCTGCCAACGGCTCGCCCCGTCGATCAGCGCGCATTCTTCCAGCTCGAACGGGATCGAGCGGAAATAACCCATCAGCAGCCATGTGCAGAACGGGATCAGGAAGGTCGGATAGGTGAGGATGAGCGCGAACGGCGTGTCGTAAAGACCAAGGTTGAACACCATCACAGATAGCGGAATGAACAGGATCGAGGGCGGCACGAGATAGGCGAGGAACACAGCGAGGCCGACCTGCCGCGCCCCGGAGAACCGCAAGCGTTCGATCGCATAGGCAGCGAACACCGCAGCCAGCAGCGACAGGAACGTGGCGGCGGTCGAGATGATGATCGTGTTGAGCAGCCAGCCCGGATAAGACGTCTCGAAGAGCAGGTAACGGATATGCTCGAGCGTCGGATGCACCACCCAGAACGGATTGAAATTGGCGTAGTCGGTCATCTCGAGGTTGGGCTTAACCGCCGTGATCGTCATCCAGTAGAACGGAAACAACAGCACGATGACGAAGATCAGCAACGGCAGGTAGACCGTCACCACGCGGCGCGGCAAACTCTGCAGGTAGCCCATGCCGCCTTCGTCGAGTTCCGGGCGTTTGCTCGTTTCGATCGCGGTCATGTCAATCTCCGCCGCCCTGCTGCCATTTGCGACGCTGCAGGCCAAAATAGCTGAACAGGATCGCCGCCAGCAGGAACGGGATCATGGCAACTGCGATCGCGGCGCCTTCGCCAAGCTGGCCTCCGGAAATGCCGCGCTGGAACGACAGCGTCGCCATCAGATGCGTGGCGTTCACGGGCCCGCCGCGCGTCAGCACATAGATCAGCTGGAAATCGGTGAAGGTGAACAGCACCGAAAACGTCATGGTGATGGCGATGATCGGCGTCAGCAGCGGCAGCGTCACATAGCGGAACAATTGCCAGCGGCTGGCGCCGTCGAGCGTGGCGGCCTCGTAGAGCGACTGCGGAATCGTCTGCAGGCCGGCAAGCAGCGTGATCGCCACAAAAGGAATGCCGCGCCAGACATTGGCGGCGATGACCGAAGCCCGCGCATTCTCGGGATCGCCGAGGAAGTTGATGCGATGGTCGATCAGGCCCATTTCCATAAGCGCCCAGGACAGGATCGAGAATTGCGAATCGTAGATCCACCAGAAGGCGATCGCCGACAGCACCGTCGGCACCACCCAGGGCAGCAGGACGATCGCGCGGAAGAACGACTTGAACGGCAGGTTCTGGTTGAGGATAAGCGCCAGCCACAGGCCGAGCGCAAACTTCAGGATCGAGGCGCTGATCGTGTAGAGCAAGGTGTTGAAAACGGAGAGCCAGAAGACGGCGTCATCCCACAGATATTCGTAGTTCTCGATACCGATGAAGATGCCGGGGCGGCCGATGCGGGCATCGGTGAAGCCGAGCCAGACGCCGAGCCCGAGCGGATAGGTCAGGAAGACCAGCAGCAGCGCCGCCGCCGGCAGCATGAAGCCGAAGCCAAGCGCGTTATGACTTTCAGACACGAACGCTAGAATGCGCGACAGCGTCGACCGGCGTGGCTGAACGGCAGCGGAGGTCACGGCCATGGGTCGGCTCCTCTAAGGTCTCATTGATCGGCGGGCGGCCGCGACGCAGTCCAAAGCCAGCCGGGCAGCATGGCTGCCCGGCTGAACCCGGCTCAAACGCGATAGTAGCGGTTTGCGCGCTTCTCGGCTTCTTCCATCGCTTCTTGCGGCGTCGCCTGGCCGGTCACCGCCTTGGCGAACATGTCGACCAGCACATAGTCGGCCATGGTCGCTGCCGAGGCATAGCCAAGCGGGCCGGCATAGCCGTTGGGCCGCAGCGTCGCCGAGGCCTTGGCGTAGGCGGCATTGTTCGGATCGGCCGTCCACACCGGGTTGTTGTCAAAGGCTTTGAGCGTCTGGCAGCAATAGCCTGCCGACGACGTGATCCACTGCGACATCTGCGGATCCTCGAACATGAACTGCAGGTAGGCCTTGGCGGCGTTGGGGTAGGGCGTGTAGTCGAAGATCACGGCCGTGGTCACCTGGAACAGCTCGACGGATTTCCCGACCGGGCCGATCGGCAGGTTGGTGGTGCGGATGTCCTTGGCTATCTCAGTGAGCTTCGGATCCTTGTCCTTGTTGATCTTGGCGGTGTTGTAGGCCGAAATGCCGTTGGCGATGACGCTCAATTCGCCGGCCAGGAAGGCGCGGTTGTTGTTGACGTCGAGCCAGCTTTCGGTACCGGGAATGAAGGTCTTGTAGAGCTCCTGCGCGTATTCGATCGCCTTCAGCGTCTCGGGGCTGTTGATCGTCACCTTGCTGCTCTCGTCGACCATCTGGCCGCCATGGCTCCACAGCAGCCAGTGGGCGTAGTTGTTGCCGTCGCCGACGCCGTGGCCATGCGTGAAGCCGGCCGGGTGCCCCTTTGCCTGCAATGCCTTGCAAAGCTCGAGCAAGCCTGCCGTGTCCTTCGGAAATTCGGAGAAGCCGGCCTCCTTCACCCAGCTTTCGCGATAGACGATGGCATTGCCGATGGTCGCCAGCGGCAGGCCGAGGAATTTGCCTTGCCGTGTCGCATATTGGTGCGGTCCATCGTGCCAGCCGCCATATTTCGAGCCGAGATATTCGCCCAGTTCCGTCACGTCGTGCAGCTTGTCGGGATATTGGTGCGGGTCGTCGAACCAGACGAACATCAGGTCCGGGCCGGAGCCGACATTGGCGGCGACCGCCGCCTTGGGGCGGATGTCCTCCCAGCTTTCCTTGTCGACGCGGACCTCGACACCGGTCGCTTCGGTAAAGCGCTTGGTGTTGGCCAGCCATTGATCCTCGTCGCCCTGCACGAAGGGCGACCAGCGCAGCAGCCTGAGCTTGGCGCCGTCCTCGGGCTTGTACTTCAACCCCTCCTGGGCAAAGGCGGGAGAGCCGATGAACCGGCTTCCCAAGGCTCCCGCCGCCGCACCGGCGGTGGTGCGGATCACGTCGCGTCTGGTGAATTTCATGCTCGCTTCCTCCTGCTTATTGTCCTTGCCGTCCTACTGCCCGATGGGTGTTTCGAACCGCTGTCCGGTTTTGCCGTGAAAGAGATGGATGAGGCCAGGCTCGGCCGTAAGCCGGATGGTTTCGCCTGGCGTGAAGGAATGGCGTTCCCGGAAGTTTGCGACGATCTCCTCGCCGCCGGCGGTGCGGCCGATGAGCTGCACTTCGGACCCTGTCGGCTCGACCACCACGACGGTGACCGGGATGCCCTGATGGTCGGACAGCCGTAAATGCTCGGGCCGTATCCCCAGCACGACCGGCTCACCATTGCCGATGGAAAGTGCCGAGGCCAACGGGACCGAAATCCCTCCGGCGCCGCGAAATGACGGCGAGCCGTCGCTTACGATCTCGCCCCTGAGCATGTTCATGGCGGGCGAGCCGATGAAGCTGGCGACAAAGAGATTGTTCGGCCGGTCGTACAGCTCGAGCGGCGGCCCGATCTGCTCGACGATGCCGTCATGCATGACGACGATCTTGTCGGCCATGGTCATCGCCTCGATCTGGTCGTGGGTGACGTAGACCGTCGTCGTCTTCAGGCGCTGGTGCAGTTCCTTGATCTCGGCGCGCATCTGCACCCGGAGCTTGGCATCGAGATTGCTGAGCGGCTCGTCGAACAGGAAGACCTGCGGGTCGCGTACGATCGCCCGGCCCATGGCGACGCGCTGGCGCTGGCCGCCGGAAAGCTGGCGCGGATAGCGGTCGAGCAGCGGCACCAGTCCCAGGATTTCGGCCGCGCGCCGCACGCCGGCATCGCTCTCCGTCTTGGGAACGCCCTTGAGCATGCGAGAACGCCATGTTCTCGGCGACCGTCATATGCGGGTAGAGCGCATAGTTCTGGAAGACCATGGCGACGTCGCGCTCCTTTGGCGCAACGTTGTTGACGACACGTTTGCCGATCGCGATCTGGCCGCGCGAGATCTTTTCCAGGCCGGCGATCATCCTGAGAAGGGTCGACTTTCCGCAACCCGAAGGACCGACCAGCGTGACGAACTCGCCGTCGTCTATATCGACGCTGACCCCGTGCAGGACCTCGACGGTCCCAAATGATTTGTAGACATCGCCGATCGCGACAGACGCCATCGATCTCCTCCCGATTGATTCCCGCAACGACTTCGAAGGAAACCGCTTTCCTGCCTGGACCGCGACAGCGCCCAGGCTCCTCTCCGGTCACGCGCGATGTGAGACGGTAGCGCTACCAAACCGACCTGTAAAGCAGCCCGGCATCACCTGGATATCGACACACCCTAATCCGAAACCTCCGTCTGCGGCCGGTCGCGGCCATCTGCGAGCTCGTCGTGCCATTTGCCGTCGGCGTCCTCGTACTGGATGCCGTCGGTATTGCCGGCGACCTGCTGTTCGGCCGAAGCGATCTCGGCGGCGCGCAACGCGTCCTGATGGGTTGGGAACGTTTCGGAGAATGTCGAGCCGACCTTGTAGGCCCAGCCTCCGTCATGCTCGACGATCTTGTAGGTCAGTTTCGCCATGAAACCCTCCGGTTGAAAGCCCGTTGCCTCAATGCAGCCTATCGTCGGCCAGTCTGTCGTCTGGCAGCCTGTCGTCTGTGACCAGCACGTCCGATTCCCTGGCGGCTTCGATCAGTGCCCGGCGCGCATCCGCCGTCGAACGATAACCTTCCAGCACTTTTAGGCAAGTGTCGAGGGCATCACGATGACGCGGCCCGCGATTGAGTGGCCAGACCGTCATCAGGCACTCCGCCGCCTCCTGGGCGCTGCGGATCTGCCGATATTTGCCGACATGGCCGAGTTCGACCACGACCGGCTTTTCAAATGGCTTGCTGTCCATCATCGCCGCCAACGCGGAGCGGCCGATTTGGTTGCAACTGCTATTTTAGCTCAGGCGAAAATAGCTCAATAGCCGCAGTCGTTGCGCAGCCAGCGTGCATTCGCCCAGCCGGTGCGGCCGCCGAAATCGACCTTGTACCAGCTTCCGCGGCGGTCGAAGATCTCGGTTTGGTCGCCGTTGAATAATTGCCCGATCATGCGCGACGACGAGTTCGGTCGGGCTCGAACGGCGAGAAAGCCGCTTCCCGTTGCCAGATTGTAGTGCCTGGAAAGTCCGTGCACCGTACCTTCGCAATATTGCGCCTCGGCCGGCGTCGGTGCGGCGAACGACAGCCCGGCCAACACCGCGGCGGCAGCCGCAGCATAAATCCCTCTGAAAGACATGGTTTCGCTCCCCCAGCTCAGCCGCGCCACCCGCAGCCTTTGCGCATCATACAACGGCAGAGGATCAAAGCGAAGCTGTGGCGCGCCTTGGTAGTGTCTCAGTTTGAAAATTCTCACATGAAAAAGGCCGCTTCTGGAAGGCGGCCTACCGGCGACGGGAGTCGAACCGCAGTCTCTCTAAAGACATGGTTTGCCATGGCCTTACCATTCGGGCGAACGCCGGCTTGCTCTATCTATCAGGCCGCACTCTTGTTGTTACTCCCCTGCACCTTCCAGAGTGACAAACACTAGCGGCACTTTCTCCGCGCTTGCTGTGGCCGGCTGCGGGACATGCGTTATCTCGGTCACCGCATACATGGCCAGACTATCGCCTGATGGCATGTGTACCCGGTCACCTACTACAGGCATTGATGCGAACGTCCACATCGTTGCTTCGTTTTCAATTCTGACAAGGCATCGGACCACCGCTCAATCACTCCATGCTTTCCGGTAAGCATATAGGAGTTCGGCGCGTGGCGCGACCAATCGGCCGATGCCTAATAGCAGCCCGTCAAATTTCAAACTGAGACACTACCCGCGCCTTCCGGTGAGACGAGAACCCGCCCCTTCAGCTCGCCGCTTTCATCCAATGCTGCATCGTCGTCACCGAGCGGGCAAGCTGCGGCGCCGGGTGGATTTTTTCGCCGAAGGTGGCCGCGGCGCGCCAGCCCCAGCGCGGATCGGCGAGGAAGGCGCGCGCCAGCGCCACCATGTCGGCGCGCCCGTCGGCGACGATCGCCTCGGCCTGTTTCGGATCGTCGATCAGGCCGACGGCCCGCGTCGGGATGCCGACGGCCTTGCGCACCGCTTCGGCCAGATGAACCTGGTAGCCGGGCCCGGAGGGCAGCTTCTGCAACGGTGAATTGCCGCCGCTCGAGCAGCAGAGATAGGCGACGCCGGCTTCCTTCAGCGCTTTTGCCACTTCGATCGCATCCTCGACCTCGAAGCCGCCATCGACCCATTCCTTGATCGACAGACGCGCGCCCAGCATCAGCCTGGGCACCGCCTTCTTCACCGCCTTGGCGATCTCGACGGCGAAACGCATGCGGTTTTCCAGCGAGCCGCCCCAGCGGTCGGTGCGCCGGTTGGAGAGAGGCGACAGGAACTGGAAGATCAGATAGCCATGCGCGGCATGCAGCTCGATGAAGTCGAAGCCGGCGCGCTCGGCCCGCCGTGCCGCTTCTGCGAAGCGTTCGATGATTTGCAGGATCTCGTCGTCCTCCAGCGCCCGCGGCACCTGCCAGCCGGTGTCGTAGGCGATGGCCGAGGCCGACACGATCGGCCACGGATCCTGATCGGCATGCAGCGGGCCGCCGCCCTCCCAGGGTTTGCGGTTCGAGGCCTTGCGGCCGGCATGGGCAAGCTGCGTGCCGAATTTCGTGCCCGGTGCGGCGACACGCTTGGCTGCATCCAGCGTGCGTCGCGCCGCCGCCTCGTTGTCCTCGGAATAGAGGCCGAGACAGCCATGCGAGATGCGGCCGCGCCGTTCGACATCGGTCATCTCGACGGTGACCATGCCGGCGCCGGACATCGCCAGGTTCATCCAGTGATAGAGGTGCCAATCGCTGGCCGAGCCGTCCTCGGCCGAATACTGGCACATCGGCGCGACCGCGATGCGGTTGGGGAAGGTGAGGCCGTCGAGGGTGATCGGCTGGAAAAGAGATGAGGTCATAAAAAACTCCGGAAAGGGTTGCCGCTATTTATGCAGCCGATTGTGCCAGCGCCAGACACGAGACGGTGAAACGTCCTCTGGACCAATTGGTGACCCGATTGCGCGAACCGCCGTTCGCGGCTACGCCTTGCCGCGGCAGCAGGGAGTCCACCATGGAAGATCGCATTCGCATCCGCTCCGAGGAAGTCCTTTCCGACGAGTGGGCGGTTTTGAAAAAGACCGTCTTCGACTACCGCCGGCGCGACGGCAAATGGGAAACGCACACCCGCCAGACCTACGATCGCGGCGACGGCGCGGTGATCCTGCCTTTCGATCCGGAGCGTTCGACGGTGCTTCTGGTGCGGCAGTTCCGCTACCCGGCCTACGTCACCGGCCACAAGGAGCCGCTGATCGAGGCCTGTGCCGGCCTGCTCGACGAAGACGATCCCGAAACCTGCATCCGCAAGGAGGCCGAGGAGGAACTCGGCTACCGGCTGAAGGACGTGCAGCGGCTGTTTTCACCCTATATGAGCCCCGGAAGCGTAACCGAGCGGCTCTGGTTCTTCGTCGCCCGCTATTCGCCCGCCGACCGCATTTCCGACGGCGGCGGTGCGCAGGACGAAGGCGAAGACATCGAAGTTCTCGAAATGCCGCTCGACGAAGCACTGGCCGGCATCCACGACGGTCGGATCATCGATGCCAAGACGATTATTTTAATCCAGCATTTAAAGCTGAACCCGATTGGGAAGTGAGGGGATCTCACAACACCCGTTCGTCTGAGTCGCCCCGCAGGGCGGATTTCCGAGGCTATAACGGTCGTCCCGTGAAAGAAATGCGCGAATTTTACGGATGGATTGCCAAGTCGATCTCTTTCTAGCTTCAGACAGGCGCCGTGCTGTCCGGATATTCGTCCACACGCAGCCGCGTCTCGATGGCTTTGCCTGGAAGGAAATAGCCTAGTTCCTGCCGCAACTTCTCGGCTTTCTTGACGGCCTCCGGAGGCCAGTCTTTGGTATCGATTAAGACGAAGTCCTCGGACGATCCTTTTACCCCGCGTGCATCTAGGCCGATGCCAATGATGTAACGTTTCTCCGGTTTAAGCGCCTTGGCCGCAATGCACCGGGCTTGCAGGTGTGACGCGCGATCCGCTCGATAGGCAGCATGATCATTTCCCCCATCTCCGCGCCCGATATAGAGGACATAGTTGACGTCGGGCTGGCCGGATTCCAGAAGACTTCCTATTGCGTGCGTCCGGGCCGCCTCTGCGCGTTCGAGAATATTGTTTGTGAGAACTCTACGGAAGAACCTTGTCTCGCCGGCCATTATCCTGACCAACAGCTCGTGGTCCGCCATCTTCATCTCGTTGCCAAACTCAAGCGTCTCTTCAAGATAATGTCGGGTGATATACTCAATCAGGTTATCCCAGAAGTAGCTGACCTGGTTCTCTAAGCGCCCGCGAAGGAAAGAAGGATCGGCTTCGACTTTGGACCAGAGGTTCGGATCGAGTCTGAAAGGCCGATCCGTGGGCGGAAACACTCGACCGTTCCAAAGATAGTACGCCATAAGATCGAGTTCGGACTCGGCTAGGATGAGTTGGCTGCGGTCGAAGAGCGCCGTTTTGCTATTGAGATAGTGAACAAAATCAGAGATCGTTGACAATTCGCGAAGCACAATTGCGAGGCTCTCCTCATTGAACACGTGAACCCAGCCGCGAGCTCTGTCAGTCTTTCCCACCGTGAACGGCACTGCATCGTTCTGAACCGATGGGTTTACGGTCAGCCCACGTTTCCCTGTGTCAATCCGTACCCGTTCGCCAGCACCGAGGGCAACGCAGATGCGATGAACACGCGTATCGGCACAGGACGGCAGTGTGATTGGAAGCGGTGTCGTGCATTTAGCGTCGAGGTAGACGCGGTCCGGATAACTACGCAGCCAGCGCTCGGCCTGGTCAATCTGATGCGCTGAATCGGAAATGGATTTCCGATACCAGCGTGACCAATCTAATGTCGGGTTGCCGGTGTCGGGGTATCCGCAGGATTTGTCGGAGAAAAGCAGTATGTCGCTTCCGAACACCACCAGCAGATCTGTCAGTTCTTTGGCAGGCTTCTTGAAAAGGTTAGGATAGGTCCACAGCTTTAGAAAAGAGTGATCGCACAGCTCTGCCAGAACCTTCTCAGATTGAGTAAGTCCTTCGGAGCGTCTGAATCGCATAGAATAAAAACTCCCATATTCTCGTCCCGAAGACGTGCCACATGCTGTGCAAATCTGGTGCGGACGACGGGAATCGAACCCGTACGATCAGAGATCGAGGGATTTTAAGTCCCTTGCGTCTACCAATTCCGCCACGTCCGCAGGCCAGCCCTTTTCAGCCGCCAGCCAAAGGCCGTCAAGCCGTCTTCTGCCGTCGACAAATCTGGCACTGGAAGCTAGCGAGGCCGATCACCTACAGTGATACAAACAAAATCGTTTCACCTGGAAATGTTTTTAGCGGCAGCTTCCGCGGCTACCGCGAATGCGCGTCCCCCGTTCGCAGGATGCGTTCGGGCGCTCTGCCCTGATAGACTCCAATTGGCAAGTGGATCGGCGCGCCGATACTCGACGCCGTCCTCTACAGACACTGGGAGATTGTCATGCTCAAGCTTGCCTCTGCCCTGGCACTGCTGCTTGTTGGGACGGCGCCTCTGTTTGCCGATGAGATGCCGATGAACGCCAAAGACATCAAATGGGGTCCTGCTCCTGCTGTCATTCCCGCTGGCGCGGAAATGGCTGTTGTCGCTGGAGATCCCTCAAAGGACGGCGCCTATGTGCTGCGGTTGAAGACACCCGCCGGCTACAAAATTGCCGCACATAATCATCCCACCACGGAATACGTAACGGTGCTTTCCGGCAACTTCCATATTGGAATGGGCGATAAGCTCGACGAGGCGAAAGGTGTCGAACTGACTGCTGGCGGCTTCGGCGTCGCGCCGGCCGGAATGAATCACTTCGCCTGGACGACAAGCGATACGATTATCCAGGTTCATGGCGAGGGGCCATTCAAGATCACCTACGTCAACCCGGCGGACGATCCAAGCAAAAAGTGACAGTTCGGGATCGAATTGAGTGAACCGGCCGAAGGCTCGAACGATGGAGTGCGTCAAACTCCGCGACCGTCGATTCAGAAGGATCCTCTAACGAGACGAAAGCTGATTGGCCGCAACGGAATCGTATTCCGCCTGGGCCATTTGCCATGAATGGCGCAATAACAAAAAACCCGCCTCGGGAGGACGGGTCGTTGGAGCCAATTGGCACCATACCCAAATTAGTAGCATAGCTGCCGGCACAAAGCAAGAACAAAGTTGCTGCGGCCGGCACAAAATGCCCTTAGCGATTGGCGAAGGCCATGGCGCATCGATCTCCCTCCTTGAGGGGGAGATGGCCGGCAGGCCAGAGGGGGTCGTCGCGCGTCGAGCGCCAGCCTGTTTTGTTCGCGGTAAAGGTTCGCGTCAGGACGTCCCGACCCCCTCTGTCGCCTTCGGCGACATCTCCCCCTCGAGGGGGGAGATCTGCAACTTCGCCGTCCGCGTTTTACTTCCTCGCTGGTCAAAATCCTCGCGGCTTGGCACAGTCGGGCAAAGAGGAGCCTGTTGATGCCGAAGACCGCCAATGCGACGAAACCAAAACCCTGGGCTGAGATGGCGACGCATCTGGTCGATGTCGCTATGGGTCGCAAACCCGCCGATCTCGTCATCCGCAACGGGCGCTGGGTCAACGTCCATTCGGGCGAGATCATCGCCGGCACCGACATTGCCATTGCCGGCGGCCGCTTTGCCTATTGCGGGCCGAACGCCGGCCATGCCATCGGCCAGGGCACCAAGGTGGTCGATGCCGGCGGCCGCTATCTGGTGCCGGGGCTTTGCGACGCGCATATGCATGTCGAGAGCGGCATGGTGACGGTGACGGAATTCTGCCGCGCGGTGATCCCGCATGGCACAACTTCGATGTTCATCGATCCGCATGAGATCGCCAACGTGCTCGGCCTGCCGGGCGTGCGGCTGATGCATGACGAGGCCGTCGCCATGCCGGTCAACGTGCTCGTGCAGATGCCGTCCTGCGTGCCCTCCGCCCCGGGGCTCGAGCATGCCGGCGCCGAGCTGACCGTCGCCGACGTTGCCGAGGCGATGACCTGGGAGAACATCATCGGGCTCGGCGAGGTGATGAATTTTCCGGGCGTCGCCGCCAATGATCCGGTGATGTCGGGCGAGATCGCGGCGACGGTGAGGGCCGGCAAGACCGTCGGCGGGCATTATGCCTCGCGCGATCTCGGCCTGCCGTTTCACGGCTACGTCGCCGGCGGCCCGGAGGATGACCACGAAGGCACGCGCGCCGAGGACGCCATCGCGCGCGTCCGCCAGGGCATGAAGGCGATGCTGCGGCTGGGCTCAGCCTGGTACGACGTGGCCTCGCAGATCAAGGCGGTGACCGAGAGCGGCCTCGACCCGCGCAACTTCATCCTGTGCACCGACGACAGCCATTCCGGTACGCTGGTGCACGAAGGCCATATGGACCGGGTCGTGCGCCACGCCATCAGCCAAGGGCTGACGCCGGTGACGGCGATCCAGATGGCGACGCTCAACACCGCCCAGCATTTCCGGCTGGAGCGCGAGATCGGCTCGATCGCGCCGGGACGGCTCGCCGATCTGCTGATCATCTCCGACCTGGCCGAAATGACCATCGACGAGGTCTATGGCCGCGGCGTCAGGCTGGCCAAGGGCGGCAAGCTCGAAATTGACATTCCGGCCTACAATTATCCGCGGACGGCGAAGAACACCGTCAAGCTCGGCAGGAAGCTCAAGGCAGGCGATTTCGACATCGCGGCACCCATGGGCGCCAACGAGGTGCGGGTGCGCGTCATCGGCGTCATCGAAAACCAGGCGCCGACGCGGGCGCTGGAGGCCGATCTTGCCGTCGAGGACGGGCTGGTCGCCATGGATCGCCGCAACGATGTCTGCCAGATCGCGCTGGTCGAGCGCCACAAGGGCACCGGCGGCGTCACCAACGCCTTCGTCTCCGGCTTCGGCTATATCGGCGACTGCGCCATGGCGTCGAGCGTGGCCCACGATGCCCACCACATCATCGTCGTCGGCACCAACAAGCAGGACATGGCTCTGGCCGTGAACCGGCTGGGCGAGGTCGGCGGCGGCGTCGTGCTGTTCTCCAGGGGCAAGGAACTGGCGCTGGTCGAAATGCCGATCGCCGGGCTGATGTCCAACGAGCGGGCGGAAATCGTCGCCGCCAAGGCGGACCAACTCAGCGACGCCATGCGCCAGATGGGCTGCTCGCTCAACAACGCCTACATGCAGCACTCGCTGCTGGCGCTGGTCGTCATCCCGGAGTTGAGGATTTCCGACGTCGGCCTGATCGACGTGACGACTTTTCAGAAGGTTGATTTGTTCGTTTGAAGAACCACTGAACCCTGGAGGAACAGCGCCCCCCTCTGTCCTGCCGGACATCTCCCCCTCAAGGGGGAAGATTGGCGGTTTCGTTGACAGCGCCTTGTTCGTCAAAGATGGAGATTGGCGAAAGCCGAAAGTGGCGGCCAATCTCCCCACTAGGGGGGAGATGTCCGGCAGGACAGAGGGGGGCGCGAAGGATCGCTACAGGGCGTTTTTGTTGACAGCTGCCAATCACCGGCGTGATTGGCAGCAGAGGTCGGCTCACCCGCCGGTGGCGATGGTCAGCACTTTGAACGGCGTGGTGATGACGATTTCGGCGACCGAACCGACGGCCTTGCCGAGGCCCTGGCCGAGATTGTCGAGCTGGGCCGGCGCGGTCTCTTCGGAGGCCAGGCCCGCCGGGGCGCGCAGGCGGTCGCCGAGCAGCTGCACCAGGAACGGGTTGTCGGCGAATTTGGCGTGGTTCAGCCGGTCGCCGCCCTTGGTCTTGGTCAGGTCGACCACCGAGACGCCATAGCTGGCGAGGTCGGCCGCGTCGCCATAGTCGCCGACGCGCGGCTTGTCGCCGGAGATCAGGGTCGACAGCCTGAGCGCCCGGTCGTCGCCCGACAGCAGCACGGCGAACGGCTTGTCGGGCTTGCCGTAGCGGATCATCTGCTTCTTGAACACGTCGACGTCGATGTCGGGAGAGGCCAGGATGACGTAGCCGAGCTTGCCGCCGAGGTCGCGGTCGCCGGTGATGGCAAGCTGGCGCAACGCTTCCATGGTCACCCAGGTCCCCATCGAATGGGCAATGATGTCGATGCTCTTGGCGCGGCTCTTGGCGAGCATGCGCAGCGTCGCTTCGAGATCGTCGCGCGCCGCATTGGCGCTTTCCTTGTCGTAGATGTAGCCGGTCGTCTTGCCGCTCGACGCCCACGAAAACAGCACCGGCGTTCCTGGGTATTTCGTGTCATGCGCGATCTGCGTCAGCCGGTAGATGCCGTCGTCGAAGCCGTTGTTGAAGCCGTGCACGAAAACCAGCGCGCGGTCGCCGCGCATGGCGATATCGGCGCCGACCGCCTTGGCGAATTGCGGCGCGCCTTCGTAGAAGGTGACGCCGGTCGCCGTGAAATCCTTCGCCGGATTGCTGTTGGCCGAGCCCTTGACCCGCTCGATGGCGCCGAGCTGGTGAATTTTGGGCACCGTCACCTCGACGCTGGCAAAGCTGGTGGTCGGCGAACGGTCGCCGTCGAACACCTGCCGGGGCGCTTTCATTGCTTTTTGCCGGGTTGTGGCGACGAAGATTTGATGCGTCGCCGCGATATCGGCAGCAGGCACCGTGATCGTCGTCTTGTTGAGCAAATCATGGGTGTTCTGGCCGGCGCAGCTTGCCAGCGCGAGCGCGAACGCAACGACGAGAAAGATCTTCGAAGGCACGGTCACGCGGGCTCCCGCAAAGGCGACGTCGAGCCGGAGACGTCTTGGCCTATTCGATAGAGGCAGAGCCCGGCACGGTCCAGTTCAAACTGTTCCGATGGTGCGGCAATGGTCAACAATCACTGCCGCGCAATGCAGCTATTGTCCGACCGAGGCGATCCGGTCGGTCACCTCGCGGTCGCTGGCAAACCCGTCATCCTCGCGCAGCTTCTGGCCGATCAACTGCACCAATTCCGGATTGTCGGCGAATTTGGTGTGGTTGAAGCGGTCGGCTCCCTTGACGCTGGAGAGATCGACGACCGACACGCCATAGCTGGCGAGGTCGGCGGCGTCCTTGTAGTCGCCAACGCGCGGCCGCGCGCCGGCTATCAGGCCGGAGAGCCGCAGCGCCCGGTCGTCGTCGGAGAGCAGCAGGATGAACGGCTTGTCCGGCTTGCCGTAGCGGCGCATCTGGCTCTTGAACACGTCGACGTCGATGTCGGGCGAGGCCAGCACGACGTCGCCGAGCTTGCCGCCGAGATCGCGGTCGCCGGTGATGGCGAGCTGGCGCAGCGCCTCCATGGTGACCCAGGTTCCCAGCGAATGGGCAACGATGTCGATGCGCCGCGCGCCGGTCTGCGCCAGCATTCTCAGCGTCACTTCCAGCTGGTCGCGGGCAACGCTGGCGCTTTCCTTGTCGTAGACATAGTCGGTGGTCTTGGCGCCCGACGCCCAGGAAAACAGCACCGGCGTGCCCGGATAGCCGGAATCATGGGTGATCTGGGTGACGCGGTAGACCGCGTCGTCGAAGCCGGTGTTGTAGCCGTGGACGAAGACCATGACACGGCCGCCGCGCGCCGCGATGTCGGCGCTGAGCGCGCTGGAGAATTTCGGCTGGGTGTCGTATCCGACGACCTCGGAAGCCATGAAGTATTTGGCCGGATCGTCCGACTTGCCGCGCGAGCGCCGCTCGATCTGGCCTGTCTTGTGGATACCGGGGACGGTGACGTTGACGCGGGCATAGTTCAGCGTCGCCGAGCGCTCGCCGTCGAAGACCTTATCGGGATCGTCGGAGCGCTTGCGCGTGGTTGCGATGAAGATCGAGTGGTTGCCGGCGATTTCCGTCACCGGCACCGCCATCATGGCGCTGCCGAGCAGTTCCTCGGTTTGGCGCCCGCCGCAGCCGGCGAGCAGCGCGGCAATGAGAATGATGCAAATCGTCTTCAAGGGCACTTAAGCAATTCCACTCCGGCCTGACCAAAGGCCCATCCACCTCCGCCGCACCTCCCGGACAGGCCAAGTGCGGCGGAAGTAAGTCGCAGGCGCCGAAATGCGCTCAGCGCCTCGCGACTGCCATCGCACTGTTGCGCGAAAGCCAGAACGGCGGCAGGAACGCCGGAATGTTGGAAAACGGCAGCACTTCCGGCTTCAGCCTTATGCCGAGCACGTCGGCCATGAAGGCGCGGCGCGCCTCGATGCGGCGCCAGGCTTCGGGATAGCGCGCGGCGATCTCTTCGCGCAGCGCCTCGTCGGCCAGCGCGATGCCGTCCTCGATGTTTGTGGTGAAATAATCGGTGCCGGTCGCCGGGATGATGTCGACCTGCAAGGCCATGCCCGACTTCAATCTGATGTCGGAGCCGGAAAATACCGGCGAATGCATCCATTCGTCGATATGGATGAGATGGCCGGGGTTGAGCGCTACGCCGAAGAACCGATCGCCGATGCGGTCGTGCACCGCTTGCCACAACGCGCCGCCGGGAACGCCGATGCCGACCGTCTCGTACCAGTCGACGACGGCGCAGAAATAGGGCGCGACCAGCTTCTCGACATAGTCCTGGATGCCCCTCGGAAGCTCGGCCGCATCCTCGACCAGAAAACCGGCGCGGGCATTGAGCGAGCCCTGGATGCCATAGGCCATGGTGATCGGGTCGCCGCGCTTGATGATGTCGAGCCGCGGGCTTGGCAGGCCATAGGGCGCCCGCTTGCCGGCCGACAGCATCGGGTGACAGCATTGCGGCAGGCCGTTGATGCCCATCAGCCGCGCCGCCTGCAATTCGGTCATGCCGGGTTCGATGCCTTGCAGGACATTGCGCAGGCCTTGCGAGGAATAGGTCGCGGCGAATTCGAACGCCGCCAGTTGGTCGGCCTCATTGATGGCGCGCAGGCCGTCGGCGGGGTTCATCAAAAGGTTCGCCGCGTTGACGACCGTGCCCCTATCGCCGGCAAGGGTACGCAGCGTGTCGGCGATGAAGGACGGCAGGTCGAGCGTCGTTTCGCCAAAACCCGCATCGCCGGGGCCGAACGGCTTCCAGCCGATGGCACCGATGCGCTGGCCGGCTTTCAGGCCGCAATCGACGAGGATGTCGGAAAGCGACTGCGAGCGGTCGCGCGGCTGCGCCGGCAGCGAGAACGTCTGGTAGAGCACGCGCTCGTAAGGCCCGTCGCAGATCTCGGCATAGCCCCAGCCCTCGTTGCCGACCAGCAGTTTCGGCGGCTTGCCGGGAACGATGATGAGCAGCGTCTCCTCGAAGCGCGGATCGTAGCCGCAGAGGTAGGCGACATTGGCCGCATGTTCGCGGTTGCCATAGACGACGAAGGCATCGAACCCGCCAAGTGCGACCAGCGCCGCGATACGGGCCTCATAGGTGGCGCGGGGCACTAGCGGCATCACCGTCGGCTCGCCGAACTCCGGCAGCGACACGGTTTTCCGGGCTACCGATGCGACAGGCATGAGCAAACGCCCCCAAATGCTTACGTTGATTCCGGAAATGCCCCTTCGGGGCGGCCGGACAATGGCTTCACGAGGCCAGATATGCAATAGCGGGACCGAACTCGCGTAGCCTGTGGGGTGCTCTTGCCATGACCAGTTTCTCCTCTCGCGTCGCTGCCGCCGCTGCGGCGATCCGCGAGATTTTTCCGGAGACGCCGCTGCAGGAAAACGACTATCTGTCGAAGAAGACCGGCGCGCGGGTGCTGCTGAAGCGCGAGGACCTGACGCCGGTGCGCTCCTACAAGATCCGCGGCGCCTTCAACTTCTTCCGCAAGACGCTCGCCGCCGGCAATGAGGCCGAGCTGTTTGTCTGCGCCTCGGCCGGCAATCATGCGCAGGGCTTTGCCTTCGTCTGCCGCCATTTCGGCAAGAAGGGCGTCGTCTTCATGCCGGTGACCACGCCGCAGCAGAAGATCGACAAGACGCGGCTGTTCGGCGGCGCGTTCGTCGAGATCAGGCTGGTCGGCGATTTCTTCGACGACTGCTACCGCGCGGCACTTGAATTCACCGAAACTGCAGGCGCCCACATGGTGCCGCCTTTCGACCACAAGGACATTATCGAAGGGCAGGCGACCGTCGCCTACGAGATATCAGGCCAGGTGCCCGGCGCGCGCATGGCTGATATCGTCATGCTGCCGGTCGGCGGCGGCGGCCTGGCCGCCGGCGTCACCCATTATTTCGCCGACCAGCAGCGAGAAACACGTTTCGTCTTTTGCGAGCCGGCCGGCGCCCCGAGCCTGAGCGAGAGCCTCGCCACCGGAAAGCGGGTCAAGCTCGCCAAGGTCGACAATTTCGTCGACGGCGCAGCGGTGGCCGAGATCGGCCGCGAGCCGCTGCGCCACCTCAGGGAGTTTGCCGCCGACGCGGTGCGGCTGATCCCGGAAAACCGGCTCTGCGCGACCATGATCGAAATGCTCAATGTCGAAGGCGTCGTGCTCGAGCCGGCCGGCGCGCTGGCGATCGATGCGCTCAAGGATTTTTCCAGGAAGGAAATCAGGGGCAAGACCATCGTTGCCGTGGTGTCGGGCGGCAATTTCGATTTCGAGCGGCTGCCGGATGTGAAGGAACGGGCGCTGCGCTTCGAGGGCTTGAAGAAATACTTCATCATCCGCTTTCCGCAACGGCCCGGCGCGCTGCGCGATTTCCTCGAATTGCTGGGTCCCGACGACGACATCGCCCGCTTCGAATATCTGAAGAAATCGGCGCGCAATTTCGGTTCGGTGCTGATCGGCATCGAAACCAAGGACCGCCGCAATTTCGACCTGCTCAAGGCGAATTTCGACGCCGAGAGCGTCCATTACCAGGACATCACAGACAACGAGACGCTCGCCGGGTTCATCATATGAGCAGCAACGATCTTCCGAACGCTCCGGCGAACGTTTTTATCGCGCTGTTTTCCGGCATCAATGTCGGCGGCAACCGCATCGTCACGATGGCGGAACTCAGGTCATTTTTCGAGCAGCTCGGCTTCTCCGATGTCGCCACCTATGTGCAGAGCGGCAACGCCGTGTTCCGGTCGCCAGATGGCGATGCGGCGACGCTGACCAAGCGGTTGGAAGCGGAATTCGAGAAGAAATGGGGGTTCCATTCACGCATCATGGTGCGCGATCTCGGCTGGCTCGAGCGGCTGGCGGCGGACAATCCCTATCCGGAAGTGGCCGGCGAGCCGACCAAGCTGCATGCCTATGCGCTGGAGCGCCGGCCGACCGCCGAGGAGGTCGCCCGGCTGGCGGAAAAATGCACCGGGCCCGAACGCTTCGAGATCAAGGGCGACGTGCTCTACCTGCATGCGCCTGACGGGCTCGGCAAATCGGTGTTTGCCAATCTCATTCCGCGCGTTCTGAAGGTGCCGGGCACGGCGCGCAATTGGCGCACCGTGCTGATGCTGCTGGACATGGCCAAGGCCGGCGGTTGACAGGTCGTCTACGCGGCCGGACCGCGTTTCCAGTCGAATGCCAGCTCTTCACGGAAGGCGAAGCGCTTGATGTGCTCGGCGACGACCGTTTCCAGGCGCTCGAGCGAGCCGGCTTCATCGGTCGTCACTGCAATGTGCAGCGCAGCCGGGTCGGCATCGAGAACCGTGCGGCCGAGCGTCAGATCTATGGTGCCGTGGTTCGGGTCGAATTCGACGGGAAACTTGTGCGCCCAATGCTTGCACAGCTGCTGCAGATAGCGGCTCGCATGTTCGGTGGCGACGTCGACATGGCTGGTCGGCATAAATGAATTCTCCTTGGGAATGCGGACGCGAAAACCGAACCAGGGCCCGCCTGCGTCCGTTCAAGATGGCGTGATCGGTTACCAGCTGCCGGTGTTCGGCATCGACGCCCACGGCTCGGCCTTCGGCTTGGCCGGACCTTTCTGCAACAGCTCGATCGAGATGCCGTCCGGCGATTTGACGAATGCCATGTTGCCGTCGCGCGGCGGCCGGTTGATGGTGACGCCATTGTCCATCAGCCGCTGACAGGTGGCGTAGATGTCGTCGACCTCATAGGCGAGATGGCCGAAATTGCGGCCGCCCTTGTAGTCTTCCGGGTCCCAATTGTAGGTCAGCTCGACCAGCGGCGCTTTCTCGCTGATGCCGCTTTGCTCGTCTTCGGGGGCGGCGAGGAAGATCAGCGTGTAGCGGCCCTGCTCGTTTTCATGGCGGCGCACTTCCTTGAGGCCAAGCTTGTTGCAGTAGAAATCGAGCGAAGCATCGATGTCGGCGACGCGGACCATGGTGTGCAGATAGCGCATGATTTCCTCCTTATGTTGCGTTGCGGCGCAACATAGGGGCGGCCCGGCCAAAGGGCAATTGGCCACGTTTGCCGGCGCCGGAAAACGGCAAATCCGCTATTCCTGTATGGAACCGTGAAAAAAGGCACGTCAGGTCTTGCACACACCGGAAGCCGCGGTGTTAATCTGATACCAAGAATCAGTTGCAGTGTTTCTTGAAAAAAGGGGGCGTTCTTATGGGGGAAAAGGCCTCTTTCATGGGGCGGGACGGGGCCGGTAACGATACGTTGAAGCGGGATGAGAGCGCCGATACGGCCGATCTCGTCGAAATCGCCGGCGCCATCAAATGGTTCGACGTGGCCAAGGGCTACGGTTTCATCCTTCCCGATGATGGTACTTCGGGCGACATCCTCCTCCATGTGACATGCCTTCGAAAGGATGGTTTTCAGACCGCCCTGGAAGGCGCCCGTGTCGTCTGCCTGGTCAAGCAGGGCGAGCGCGGGCTGCAGGCCTTCCGCGTGCTCTCGATGGATGTCACCACGGCGGTGCATCCGGCGGAGCTACAGGAGCAGCGCACCCATGTCGCGGTGACGCCGGAAAGCGGCCTCGAACGGGCGCTGGTCAAATGGTTCAACCGTACCAAGGGGTTCGGCTTTCTGACCCGGGGCGAGGGCACCGAGGACATTTTCGTCCACATGGAGACGCTGCGCCGCTACGGCATCACCGAACTCCGGCCGGGCCAGGTGGTGCTGGTCCGCTTCGGACGCGGCGACAAAGGCCTTATGGCTGCCGAAATTCACCCCGATATGGGTACCTTGCCGGTCTCGCATTAGTTCCGGCCGAGGATTTCATATGGCTCACAGGAACCGGCTGACGGCGGGCGCGCTCTGCGCCGGGATTTTCCTCATCGTCGCCGCAAGTGCGTTCTTCTATTTTCAGCAACCGAGTTCCGCCGACGGCAAGGCGATGATCCTTCCCGTCGACCCGGCGCCGCTGGTCGCGGTGACGAAGGCCGGCGAGCGTTCTTTTTCGGTCGAAATCGCCGACACGCCCGCCGAGCGCGAGGCCGGCCTGATGTTCCGCCACCACATGGCCGACAATCACGGCATGCTGTTCGTGTTCGGTGCGCCGCAGGATGTGAGCTTCTGGATGAAGAATACGCCGATGCCGCTCGACTTGGTCTTCGTCGGCCAGGACGGCCGGATCCGGGCGATCAGGCAAGGCGAGCCGCAGTCGGAGGCGATCATCTCGCCGGACGAGCCGGTGCGCTTCGTACTCGAGCTCAAGGCAGGCACCGCCGCCAAAAAGGGCATTGAGGACGGCGACCTGCTGCGCCATCCGGCCATCGGCACGGCGCCGGGGCCGGCCATGCCGCCGCCCGACAAGGGCGATGCGCCGAGTGTCGATTCCGACTGAGCGGGCAGGATCTTCGGCCGATGCAGTTCTTCTCCCATGACGGTTTCGACCTTGCTTTCCTTGACCGCCAGCCGGCATCGGGGCAGGGCGATCCGGTGCTGATGATCCACGGCTTTGCCTCGAGCCATTACGTCAACTGGGTGTCGCCCGGCTGGTTCAAGGCGCTGAACGACGCCGGCTACCGTGCCATCGCCTTTGACAATCGCGGCCATGGGTCGTCGTCGAAGAGCTATGACGAAGCCGACTACACGCCGGCAAAAATGGCGTCGGACGCGGCAGCGCTTTTGAACCATCTCGGCATCGAACGCGCTCATGTCATGGGTTATTCGATGGGCGCGCGCATATCGGCCTTCCTGGCGCTCTCCGACCCGGAGAAGGTGGCGACGCTGGTCTTCGGCGGTCTCGGCGTCGGCATGGTCGACGGCGTCGGCGACTGGGATCCGATAGCCGACGCCCTTCTGGCCGACGATCCGGCAGGCACCAGCGATCCGCGCGGCCGCTCGTTCCGCGCCTTCGCCGATCAGACCCGCAGCGATCGCCGGGCGCTCGCCGCCTGCATCGCCACCTCACGCGAATTGCTGAGCGAGGCCGACATTGCCCGCATTGCCCAGCCGACCTTGATTGCGGTGGGAACCAAGGACGACATCGGCGGCTCGCCGGATGAACTCGCCGCTTTGATGCCCAACGCCAGGGCTTTTCACATCGAAGGCCGCGACCATATGCTGGCGGTCGGCGACAAGACCTTCAAGCAGCGCGTGCTGGAGTTTTATGCCGAGCATCGGTTTTGACGGATGGCTCCCCAAAAGCGGCCATTGGGCCTGAAGCTGGGGTTCTTAGCGGTTTTGCAACTCTACGGGGGTAACTAAGCGTCACGCGTGGATCGGTTCAAACCCGCCACGCGCTGAACGAGGGGCAGAGGGTACGATGGCACAATGGGGAAGAAGCGACGCCGCTTTGCTGGGCGTCGTTGCGAAAAGCAGGTTCGGCGAATGGTCCGTTGTTCTAGCGCTGGCTGCATTGGTGGCAGGCGCGATGGCGATCACCGCGTTGATGGCAATGCCGAGCGACGCGTCCGTGCTTATCCAGCACAGTGTGACAGGCTTCTTCATGGCGGTATTTTTCCTGGTCGGGCCATTGGCGCATCTTACCGGCGCGGTCTTCGGGCTGATGGCGCTGGGTCGTCCAAACGACAATCGTTTGCTCGGCCTGGCTGGCATCGTGGTCAACGGCGCGTCGCTTGCCGCCGGGGTGTTTATGCTGTGGGCCATGGCATCGACCATAGGCGCGTTTACGTGATTTCGGGCAAATCTTCCGGACGCAAGTGGCCGACGCGTCGGGCTACGATCGGCGCGGGCTGTGCCCCAGCGCCCTGAGCGAGCGCGCCATGTTATGCCGGGCCTGGGTTTCGAAGCGCCGGCGGAACTCCTTGCTGTGGAAGACATGCGGGCGGGCGAGGAAGCCATTCAGGACTGCGGCACGGCCGGCCCGCCACATCGGCTCATCGACCCACTTATATTCGCGGCGGACCGCCTGTTCATAAGCGTCGAACACGTCGGGCGCAGCACCCAGGATCGCCAGGTCCATGTCGAGGAACAGCGCCGCGTCACGAACCGAATGCTGGTCGCCAAGGGGCGGCAATTCGTGGCCGGCAGTGGCAGTGATCATCGCCGCGATGCGACCGATGCGTTGTGCATCGGCGCGGCCGGCGAGCTTTTCCTCGGCAAGTGCGGCACTCCTCGCCTCATTGTCCTTGGCGCGGCTGTCGTAGATCGCGTCGTGGAACCAGATCGCTGCCTCGACTGCTTCAGGATCATGCAACAACGCCTTGTAATCATTGGCCAGCGCCAGCGTCGCCTCGATGTGGCCAAGGTCGTGGTAGTGGCGATCTTCGGCCTCATAGAGCGCGGAAAGCTCGCGCTTCAGGGTCTCGTCCATCAAGGTTGCGTTTTCCATGGCTGCTTGAAATTCCGCCAACCAAATCCATTTCACGAAGCACTAAGGAAAATTGAGTTCACCCGTGCTATGATCTGGCTTATAGGTGCGGCCGGAGAATAGGCAAGCCGCCAACCGAGACATTGGATGGCCGAGACATTGGATGGCCGGAGACATCAGATGAACAGCGTTACGATTTCCCGTCCCACCAGGGTGCAGCCGGTAGATCCGATCTGGCGTTCGATCCGCGACGAAGCGATGGAAGCGGTCAACCGCGATCCGCTGCTGGCGGCGTTCCTCTATTCGACCATCCTCAATCAGGAAAACCTGGAAGAAGCGGTCATTCACCGGCTGGCCGAGCGCCTCGCCCATCAGGACATCGGCTCCGACCTCATCCGCCAGACGTTCAAGGCGATGGCGGCCGACGACAAGGACTGGTCGACGACGGTGCGCGTCGATATCCAGGCCTATTACGACCGTGATCCGGCATGCGACCGCTTCATCATGCCGGTGCTCTACTTCAAGGGTTTTCACGCCATCCAGACGCACCGGCTGGCGCATTGGCTGTGGAACCAGGGCCGCCAGGACTTCGCGCTGTATCTGCAGAGCCGGTCGTCCTCGGTGTTCCAGACCGACATCAATCCGGCTGCCCGCATCGGCAAGGGCATCTTCCTCGACCACGCCACCGGCCTCGTCGTCGGCCAGACGGCGGTGATCGAGGACGACGTGTCGATCCTGCACGGCGTGACGCTGGGCGGCACCGGCAAGGCCGGCGGCGACCGCCATCCCAAGATCCGCTACGGCGTGCTGATCGGCGCCGGCGCCAAGATCCTCGGCAACATCGAGATCGGCCATTGCTCGAAGATCGCGGCCGGCTCGGTGGTGCTGTCGCCGGTACCGCACAACAAGACGGTTGCCGGCGTGCCGGCCCGCGTCGTCGGCGAGACCGGCTGCGACCAGCCTTCGCGGCAGATGGACCAGCTGTTGCCATCGCAGACGATGGACCACGTCGTCAGCTTCGACATCTGAGTGCTCGGGCAGGGGCTTGTCGCGTCGGACCAACTATCAATGTCGGCGCTGCCCCTCATCTGCCTGCCGGCATCTTCTCCCCGTATAGTGACGGGGAGAAGGGGCTGACTGCGGCCTCGGCACTGTTTCTGTAACGCTGGAGATTGGCGAAATTTTTTGCGAAGGCGGCCTTCTCCCCGTCACTATACGGGGAGAAGTGCCCGGCAGGGCGATGAGGGGCAGCGCAAACCTGAGGCGATTGCCCGTGTTCTCTCGCCGGCTTGCCTTTACATGGCCATTGTCGACGTGCCAGAAGCGCGCTCAAACGAAGAAGCCGACGATCGGAGAAGACTGTTGAAGCCGGACGAAATCAGAAAGCTGGACGCCTATTTCAAGCGCACCTTCCAGAACCCCAAACTCGAAGTGAAGGCGCGGCCGCGCAAGGAAGATTCGGCCGAGGTCTATGTCGGCGACGAGTTCCTCGGCATCGTCTTCAAGGACGAGGACGACGGCGATTATAATTTCTCGATGGCGATCCTCGACATCGATCTGGCCTGAGTTGGGAGTTTAGCTGGCCGCTACGCCTCAAGCGCTGCGGCGGTACGGAACCTTGCAGGACGCCGGCGGAACAGCGCCCTCCTCTGGCCTGCCGCCCATCTCCCCCACCTGGGGGGAGATTGGCAGCCTCGGCGCTGCACTCTTCCTGCAACATTGGAGACTGGCGAAAGCCAAGATGACGGCCGATCTCCCCCCTCGTGGGGGAGATGTCCGGTAGGACAGAGAGGGGCGCGAAGGATCGCTACGGAACGGCTCGTTTCGTTGCTTACCGCCCGGTCTTCAGCACACGTGCCGCCTCGCCCGAAATCGCCGCGTCGAGCCCCTGCCAGTCGCCCAGGAATTCCCGGGGGAAGCGGTAGGTAAGGCTGAGATTGTCGCCGACCAGGATGTCGCGTTCGCAGGGCGCCAGCGATTCGTCCGAGCTCGGGCCGCTCAGGCAGCGTGCGACGAACGGATCCTTGCCGGGGCGATCGGCGACCGCCAGCACTTCGTTCAGATAGCCTGATTTTTCGCTGAAGGCGTAAAGCGTGGTGCCGCCAGGGCCGGGCGTACCCGGCTTGGCGATCAGCGCGCTGTAGATCGGCGCGAAGCGGCCGCTCATGTCGCGCGACATCATCTGCGGCTCGAACGACAGGAAGACGATGTCCTTGCTGGGTCCGGTGTGGTTGAAGTCGTTGCGGGCAGCCTCGCTGTAGCCGTCCATCTCGGGATAGCGCAGATAGAGGTCGAGTCGCGAGGCGATGCCGTCGCGCCGGGCCTGGGCAAAGCGGATGACATTGGCCGGCACGGCGATGACGTTGTTGCCGATGACGACCTTGTGGACCGTGGTGTCGTCGGTGTACCCGGCCATGGCAATCGAGCGGCCGAACCATTTGCCGCCAAGGCTGATCGCCACCGAAAGCAGCGCCAGCGTCGCGAACGCATAAAACACTCGCTTCATCAGCGTCGAATCGACGACGCTGAGTTGCGGGCCCTCTGTGGCGGCTGCCTGCTTCATCGCGATCCTCATTTGCCGTCCCATCGGGTGTACCTGAACGGCACATCTCGGCGCGCACGGCTCTTGCTTCGCAGCTTTGCGGGCGACTGTGCGATTTCATGGTAAACGGAGGGTAAAGATGGGCCCGGTCGAACAAATCATATTCAGTTTTATGGCTGGGCTGACGGCTTGCGGCCTGACCGGATCGGTGATGGAGCTGATCGCCGGCCGTAGGCTTGCCTTCGTCCAGCCCTATGTATCGTCGAAGCACATGCTGCGCTCGCTCGCCACGACGGCTTGCGCCGGGCCGCTGATGTTCGCCAACGAGGCGCTGGACGCCTGGCGCGAGCGTCGCATCTCGGTGCTGGGGCTGATCTCCTGCGGCTGTACGGCGACCATCTGGGCGCTGGCGCTGGGCATGGTGGTGATCGCCATTGCGTCCTGGGCGGCTTCGCTTCTAGGGTCTGGCAGCTTGTCGGTGTGAGACGATCTGGAGACAGCAATGCCGATCTACGCGATTGACGGAAAAGCGCCCGCCTTCGAGGACGCCGACAGCAACTGGATCGCGCCCGATGCCACCCTGATCGGCAATATCAGCATTGGCCGCAATGCCGGCTTCTGGTTCGGCGTCGTCGTCCGCGGCGACGATGAGCCGATCGTCATCGGCGCCGACACAAATGTGCAGGAGCACACAATCATGCACACCGACGCCGGCTTTCCGCTGACCGTCGGCCAACGCTGCACGATCGGCCATCGCGCCTTGCTGCATGGCTGCACGATCGGCGACAACAGCCTGATCGGCATGGGCGCCATCGTGCTGAACGGCGCGAAGATCGGCAACAACTCGCTGGTCGGCGCCGGTGCGCTGGTCACCGAAGGCAAGCAATTTCCCGACAATTCGCTGATCGTCGGCTCGCCCGCGCGCGTCGTCAGGATGCTCGACGAGGCCGCAGTCGCCAGGCTGCGCGCCTCGGCCGCGCATTATGTGGCCAACGGGAAGAGGTTCAGGGCGGGGCTGAGGAAAGTGTAGCGCCAGTCAGTGAAGGCCGCCTATCGCAAGCCCGGAAATGGTGGAGCCGGCCCGGGGACGGGGCCGGCTCCTTAAACCCGGTCGTTGGGGACGGGGAGGGTGGGGACTCGACCGGGTTTCTCCTAAAGCGCGAAGTCATGCGACGCACTTAACCTCTGCTTTATGCATGTCGTTATCCCAAAACCGCTACGCGCTTTTGGGCGACATGCCTTGGCGTCCTCAGCGGACGCTGGCGACCGCGTCGGAGCGGCCGTCGTTGATCGTCACCCAGGCGCCGGAATTCCGCTCGGACTGGCGCTTCAGGTAGGTGTAGCCGGTATTGGTCCAGGACAGCACCTTGGGCTGGAGATTGTCGAGGATGAACTCGCCAAGGCTGGTGCGCACGGTCAGCACCGCATGGCCGTCGCCATTGCGCTGGCGCACCACCGTCATCAGCAGATCGCCGGCCGGCACGCCGATGCTCATCAGCTCGCGGCGCTTTTCCAGCGCATAGTCCTCGCAGTCGCCGAAGCCGCTATTGGGAAAGGACCAGACTTCCTCCTTGCCCCACATTTCCATGTCGGTGCGCGGCGCGACCCTGCTGTTGACCGAATTGTTGACCTTGACGATCGTTGCCCACAGCTTGCGGGTCAGCTCGACGGGTGCCCGGCCAGGCGTCCTCTGATTGCATTCCTGCGGAAGCTGCTGGCACAATTCGTAGTGTCCGACCGGCTGCGTGGTGCGGCCGCCGGTGTGCATGAAGGCCGGCTCCGCCGCGTTTACAGTCCCCCAACCGAAAAGCTGCATCGCTATTGCCGCCAGCAACAGCTTGCCCCTCATCCTGTTCATTATTCAGTCTCCCCGTTTGAGGAGACAATGACACGACTGGATTTATTTGACGCAAAAGTGCGAAGTAGACATTAAGTAAAACGCCAATAGAATAAACATAAAATTTGACGCAATTGAATATAGAATTGTTTAAGGATTCCAGCCGGGCATGTTCCCATGCTTCGTCGCACCGTTCGAACAGCCAGGATGGCGGGACAGAGGGGGGCGCGAAGGATCGCCAGCCTCTCTTCCCGATAGTGCTAACGCTTCCGCGTCAGCCGCGCGATGAGCTGAATTCGGTATCGAGCGTTTCCGGCCGCTGGATGACGGCGAACTCGATGGCGAGGCCATCTTCGAAATGCCGCACTATCTGGCCGCGCATGGTGCCCAGCGTCACCTGGACGCCGATGGCCGGCTTGACGTCGATCTCGATCGCCGCGCCCGACAGCGACAGGTCGATGATGCGGCACTGGTACTGGCGTCCGTCGGCAAGCTGCAGCACGCTCGTCGGGTTGCGCGGTGCGACGCGTTCATGGCGGCGGTCTTCCGGCAGGTCGAGCTCGTGCTTGTTGGCAAGCCAGGTCAGTTGCGCGGCGAGCTTGTCCCTCTTGCGCTCCGACGCGATGACGGTCATCGCAAAGCCATCCTGCAGTGTGCGGGTGATGACGCCTTCGATGCGGCCGATGTGATCGATGTAGGCAATGACCTTTTCGCCAGCCAGGCCGGCGCGCTCGGTGCGCAGCGCAACGTTGCCGGGCGACATGTCGACCACCTGGCAGGGATGTTCGGTGCGGTCTTCCAGCATGAAGCGTCCGTAAATTTTCACGCGGACGCGCTGAAAGTTACGCCTTTCAGCTTGGGACGGCGCATGGTCGACCGCCGCTGACCTCATCACTGCCATACCCCGTTCGGCATTCCGCGCATGGATGCGGGGAATTTCAGCGGAAAACTACAACAAAGCAGGTTAACAAAGGGGAAAGCCCGGCGCTGTTGCTTTAAGCTTTGGGCATCATTCCTCGCGTCCGCCGTCGAAGACGACCAGGTGACGGATGCGGCGAGCCTGGCCGAGCGCCGAAATCGTCTCGGGCGGGTCGAATTCCGATGGGGCGAGCGAGGGAACCTCTATCGCCGGCCGGTTCTTCAGGAACATCGGCTCCTTGTCGGGATCGACGACACGGATCGAATCGATCAAGGCGTCGAGAACCGGGTCGGCACCCAGCCAGAAGGGTTTTTCGACGGCGCTTATCACGCCGAGGCAGCGCGGGCTCTCGACACCGCCGTCGAGCGGCAGCGCGAGCAGCTCGAACCTGTTGGACCGGCCGTTGCGGCTGAAACCCTCATAGGTGATGAGCATCACCGATTTCAGGTCGAAGACGCCATCGGTCAGCTTCGAAATCAGTCGCTGGTCCTTCTCGCGCCACAGTGAAGGGAATGAAAACCCCTTGAGTTCGCGGCCATAGACCGCGCAGAGCCTGGTGCCGGCCAGCCGGAACACCGCTTCGCCGCGCGTGTCCTTTTCCAGGATGAACGTGTCGGCCAGCAGCGACTTGATATCGGCCGGTTCGACTTCCGAGCGTTTCGGGGCAGGGCGTCCGTCACGCAACCGGTTCCAATAATGGAACAGCGTGATCGATCCGGTCTGGTTCATGCTAATGCTGCTCCGCGCATTCTGTCTTCTGATGTCCCATCGGTGAACAGAAGGGCGCCCTCCGAAGACCTACATGCGTTGCGGAGCAGGATGCGTGCCAGCATCGTTAATACTTGTTCACGGGTCGGGGCGGTTAAGGTTAACAACTGGTTTACGTTGCGCGCCTGCCAGCCCTGTGGCACACCAAAACCACTCCAGAAGCGGTCGTTTTGCGACGATCGGCAGCACTTCAGTCAAGAGTTCAGGGGGAGCAAGGGGGCTCGACCAGCCGTTCAAGGGAAACCTTGGACGGCTTCTTTTTTTGATTCGGGGCTGCTGATTCGCCGTTTGTGATTCGGTTGGCCGTGATCTACATGCTCGCGAAGTCCAATCCAGCGACTGAGTGCAAGCCATATGAGCGACCCAGAAAGCCCACCGGAGATCGAGCAGGGCCAGGGTGGGCCTGTCACCCGCGAACCGGAGCAGCGCCGCGAGCCGGTGTTCAACCTGCCGCCCGTGGTGCTGGCGGTGATCGCCATCTGCGTCGTCGTCTTTCTGATGCAGCAGTATGTGCTTAGCCAAGACCAGCAGCTGACACTATTGTACGACGGGGCCTTCATTCCTGTTCTCTACACTGGCCAATACGGCTTCGACTGGTTCCTGTTTTCTCGGCCCTTTACATATGCCTTCCTGCATGGCGGCCTTGCCCATCTTGCCATCAACATGGTGTGGCTTGCGGCCTTCGGCTCACCGCTGGCCAACCGCTTCGGCGCGCTGCGCTTCAGCCTGTTCTTCGCCGCGACCGGACTGGCGGCGGTGGCGCTGTTCTGGGCCATGCATCCGCTTGGGGAGGCGCCGCTGGTCGGCGCCTCCGGCGCGATTTCTGGCATGATGGGTGCGGCGGCACGCTACGGCTTCCGCATCGACCGCTCGTCGGGCAAGGCCGCCTTCGCCGGCCAGCCTTTGCCGATGGCGGCGGTGCTGCGCTCGCGCGGCGTCGTCACCTTTCTCGCCATGTGGATGGTGATCAACCTCGCGACCGGCCTCTTCGGCCTGGCGCCTGGCATTGACGGCCAGATCGCCTGGGAAGCCCATATTGGTGGCTTTCTTGCCGGCTTCTTCGGCCTGCGGTTTTTTGATCGGCGAGAGCAGGTGCCCCGGCAGGCGGACGAGCCGGAGACCTGAGACCGCCGCACTTGAAATGCAACCGATCGCGGCGCACCATGTTCATCCCAGGGAAAGCCGGCCAGGGCAGGAGCCGGCAGGAAATGCAGAGGAGGACGCCATGACTGTTAAGGCAATTCTCGAGGCAAAAGGCCACGGCGTGGTGACGCTCGGGCCGAACGAAAAGCTCAGCGAAGCCATCCGCATGCTTTCCGAACACAGGATCGGCGCGCTGGTCATCACCAACGGCGATCACAAGATCGTCGGCATTCTTTCCGAGCGCGATGTGGTGCGGGTTCTCGCCAAGGAGGGGGCGGCGGCGCTCGACCTTGCCATCCGCTCGGCGATGACGCCCAAGGTGAAGATCTGCAATGAGAACCACACCGTCAACGAGGTCATGGAGATCATGACCAAGGGCCGCTTCCGCCATCTGCCGGTGGAGAAGAACGGGCTGCTCGACGGCATCGTGTCGATCGGCGACGTGGTCAAGCGCCGCATCGAGGATGTCGAGCGCGAGGCCGAGGAGATCAGGGCCTATATCGCCACGGCATAGGTGACGGCGGCCGGGTTGCCGGCAGTTCGATTTTTCAAGCTGCTATCGCAGTTCGTCGCGGCAGGTGCGGGCCTGTGCCGCGTCGGCGCGTGCGGCTTTGCGCTTGTCTCTTTTGGCGGTTTGCACTAGCGAAGTTGCACATCAAAATATGCGTTCTCGCATATCCGCAATTTCAATATGCAGGCCCTTATGAGCATCATCGATACCCGCACGCCCGACGCCAAGCGCCTGGTTCCCGGCGCCACCGGCGACTGGGAGATCATCATCGGCCTCGAGGTCCACGCGCAGGTGACCTCGCAGGCAAAGCTGTTTTCCGGCGCCTCGACCATTTTCGGCGCCGCGCCCAACGCCAATGTCAGCCTGGTCGACGCGGCGATGCCCGGCATGCTGCCGGTCATCAACGAGGAATGCGTCAAGCAGGCGATCCGCACCGGGCTGGGCCTGAAGGCCGAGATCAACCACAAATCGGTCTTCGACAGGAAAAACTATTTCTATCCCGACCTGCCGCAGGGCTACCAGATCTCGCAGTTCAAGCAGCCGATCGTCGGCGAGGGGAAGGTGATCGTCTCGGTCGGCCCGGACCGGCAGGGCGAATTCGAGGACATCGAGGTCGGCATCGAGCGCCTGCACCTGGAGCAGGACGCCGGCAAGTCGATGCACGACCAGCATGCGACGATGTCCTATGTCGATCTCAACCGCTCCGGTGTGGCGCTGATGGAGATCGTTTCGAAGCCGGATATGCGCTCCGCCGATGAAGCCAAGGCCTATGTCACCAAGCTGCGCACCATCGTGCGCTACCTCGGCACGTGCGACGGCAATATGGACGAAGGCTCGCTGCGCGCCGACGTCAACGTCTCGGTACGCCGGCCCGGCGGTGAATTCGGCACGCGCTGCGAGATCAAGAACGTCAACTCCATCCGTTTCATCGGCCAGGCCATCGACTACGAGGCGCGCCGCCAGATCGCCATCCTCGAGGACGGCGGCAAGATCGACCAGGAAACGCGGCTGTTCGACCCCAACAAGGGCGAAACGCGCTCGATGCGTTCCAAGGAAGAAGCGCACGACTACCGCTATTTCCCCGATCCCGACCTTCTGCCGCTGGAATTCGACCAGGCCTATGTCGACGAGTTGGCAAAGGACCTGCCGGAACTTCCCGACGCCAAAAAGGCGCGGCTGATCACCTCGCTCGGCCTGTCGACCTACGACGCCTCGATCCTGGTATCGGAAAAGGCGGTCGCCGACTATTTCGAGAAGGTGGCGGCCGGGCGCGATGGCAAGCTTGCCGCCAACTGGGTCATCAACGATTTGCTGGGTGCGTTGAACAGAGCCGGCAAGGACATTGAAAACGCTCCTGTTTCACCCGACCAGCTTGGCGCGGTCATCGACCTGATCAAGGAAGGCACCATCTCCGGCAAGATCGCCAAGGATCTATTCGAGATCGTCTGGAACGAGGGCGGCGATCCGCGTCAGCTGGTCGAAAGCCGCGGCATGAAGCAGGTCACCGATACCGGCGCCATCGAAAAGGCGGTCGACGAGGTGATCGCGGCCAACCCGGACAAGGTCGAGCAGGCGCGCGCCAAGCCGACCATGGCCGGCTGGTTCGTCGGCCAGGTGATGAAGGCGACCGGCGGCAAGGCCAATCCGCAGGCGGTCAACGAGCTGGTCAAGGCCAAGCTCGGGATCGAGTAGGATGTTTGTCCGCACCGCCGGCGAGCGCGATCTGGCGGCGGTGCGCGCATTGCTGGTCGAGACGTGGCATGCCACCTATGACGCCATCTACGGCGGGCCGCGGGTTACCGAAATCACCGATGAATGGCATTCAATCGCCGCGCTCAAGGCACGGCTGACGCGGCCGAACTCGGAGTTCCTGGTCGCCGACGACGGCAAAACCATCGGCGGCATGGCTTTCGCGGCCGCCACCACGGATGCCAGGATCGTCATGCTGAACCAGCTTTACGTGCATCCGGCCTGGCAGAGGCAAGGCATCGGCCAGGCGCTGCTGGACGAGATCGAGGCCAGCTTTCCGGAGGCCAGGACGCTGCGTGTCGAGGTCGAGGAAGCAAATGCTCCGGCTGTCGCCTTCTACCGCGCGAGGGGGTTCTTGCCCGCCGGCAACACGGCCGATTGCGGCGGCGCCTCGGGCTTGCCGGCGCTGGTTTTGGAGAAGCAACTCGGATAGCTCGTTCGCCTGACGCTCAGTTGCGTTTCTCAGGCAGGTTGGAGCAGCCGGCAGCGAGAAACTCGCACGGCAGGCTGCCGCCTCCACCCGACGTGTGCGGGGGCGTGGCGGCTTCGATTTTTTCCACCTCGTAATATTTCGAGGTGACACCCCATTTTTTGACGCCCTGGCACGTCGAGCGCACGCCAACCTCCGTCGCCTTTGCCGCAGTCTTGTAATAGGTGGTGATCCGGCAGGATTGGCTGACCGGCAGCGCGTTCGCCGGGCTCGTGACCGGCGGCAGGAAGTTCGGGAAGGCAAGCAGCGAGATTGCCGCAATGATCCGGACGGCGGGCATGGCGTGAGGAAGGTGCAGCATCGTTTGTCTCCATCGATGGCGCCGCTCGCTCTTGGCGCAGCGGCGCGTTTGTTCCGGCAAGATCAGGCCATGATGCCGGCGCTGCCGCATCTGCCGCGCGGGGGAAGGCGGCAGCGGTCTGAACCGCCGCCGTCATCCGCGAGCGGCCGCGTCAGGGCGTTTTCGGCTTGGTGAGCGTCTTTATCGGAACGGCGACTTTTGGAGGCCGGACCGTACTGGTTCCACCATCGACGGCCAGCCCGCCGCTGTTGAGATAGCGCACCGTATAGTGCAGCTCATAGCCCGGAACTCTGATCCATGTAGGCTTGTGATTGAACTGGTCCGGCGGCCTCGAATACCACTTCGGGATCTGCATGATCTTGGAACCGGCACCGAATCCCGCAGTCTTGGCCGCTACCGCGAAGGCGCTGTCTCTGGGATCGTTCGGCGGCTGGTCGACATTGCCGATGACGACCAGCGAATCGTATTTTCGCGCGTCGAGCCTGAGTGCGGGAAGGTTCAGCGCAGCCACGTCGCCTTCGCGCATCGTCAGCGCCTTCTGACGGCCGTCCTCATTGGCGTAGACGTTGAGATTTATGGCCTCGGATTCCGCATAGACGACATTGTTGTGGAAGTCGCGGGCTGGCAGGCGTGTGAGGCTGTCGAAGGTCACTTCAACCGTCGGCTTGGCTATGGCGTCCGTCACCACCAGGTTGCGCCGCGGCACCGTCCAGAAGATGAGATCATCGCCGGTGGCCTGCGTGCCGGCATCGGAGCCGTCTATTGCCGAGCATTTCGAATTTGGAACCGGCGTCGTCACCGGCAGAGGTGCCGAAAACGAGCTCCGTACCTGAGCGTCGATGTAATTGCCGACGTTGAAAACGTCTTCGAGGATGTTGCCGCCCTCGAAGCTCGCCGGGCCGGGTTGCGAGCGGATGATGACCTGGCTGGAATCGGTCTGCCAGCCGCTGCAGAAGACGTTGACGTCTATGGGAATGCCGATGTGGCGGTCGGAGGTCACCGGGATCGAGACTTTGATGGTCAGGATGTAAGGAACTTTGACAAACCAGCTGTTTGGCTGGTTCAGCATCTGCGTCGCAAAGCGCGACGGCCGCCATTGCTTCAGCGATTCGATCGATGCGCGTGACGATCGTCCCTGGGCGGCCAGCTGTGCGTTGGTGGCGTCGACCTTGGCTTGCGCCAGGTTGCGGACGGTGTTGGTGATCAGGAACACGCCGAGTTCGGCTTTGCAGGGCCTGTTCGATTGTGTGGCGTTGCATGGGGCAAGTGCCGCACTGGGAACCGGCGGCCCCGAAGGCGGCGGCTGGGCGGCCGCGGTGGCCGCCATCAGGCAGAAGAACAGCATCGTGCAGGTTTTCAACATGGTATCCTCGCTCTGTCGTTGGAAACCACCCTCCGGCTAGACAGCAGCATGTGTTCGATGGCGGTTCATCGCCCGCACGGGGGATGAACCGCGAAACATCGGGCCGGCCCAGCGACGTCGAGCCGCCGTCCTTTCGGATTGGATATCTACTGCTTCACGACGCCTTTGGTTGTCGCCTTCGGCGCGACGACCTTGGGCTTGGGGGTTTTCGGGCCGGGGTCGACTACCAATGCGGCCGTGCAGGAGCATTTGCCCGAACCGCAGTTCAGGTCGCCCTTGCACATTTTGGAATGCCGCATATCGGTGCAGTCGGCGGTCCCGGAGCAGGAGCAACTGCCTTGCCCAATCGTTCCGGACTGACATTTGAAGCTCCATGCCGGATCGGCGGCAAGGCCGGCCACAGCGAGCGATAAGGCAAAAAGCGTCGTCGAGATGAGCTTGCGCATGAATACCTCCCGGTTCTATCGAGCGATGGAACCACGAAGCAGCAACGCCTTCATCTCCCGCGCGGGGGACGAACTCGCATACCGGTGACGATCGTCAATGCTGTCCCTTCAGCACGACGAGATAGCCGCGTTCGACGCGAAGCCGGAACGCGATTTGCCCTGCAGTGCCGGGATCCTTGGAAACCTTGTCGATGACATAGCCGCTGGGATGCGAGCCAAGCCATTCTTCCGGTTTGTCGGTGGTTTCGAATGGCTTTTGCAACCGGGCCAGGAAGCCGACTTCGCCTTGATAGTCGAAAGCTGCGGCCCAGTCCGCATCCTTTCGCTCGTCGATGAAGTTGGCGAGCGGCGTCAGATCATAGCGTTTGAACGCGGTTGCCGATGCCACCGCGTGGCCGATGCCGAAAATGACAAGCATGACGATGGCCGAGCTCTTCAGCCTGGCGAGCGGGATCTCCGCCATGAAATAGCCGAACAGGATGACCACGAACGGCAACATCGGCACGACATAATGAGGCTGCTTGCCGGATATCGCGCTGAACACGAGAAACACGGCAACGAACGAGAATGACAGCAGGCGCAAGGCGCGCAGATCCGGCGACTTCGCGTCGATCAGGCTGCGTATCCGCGTGCTCAGCTTCAACCGCCACACCTCGGGTATGAAGATCCACGGTATGGACATGACGGGCAGCAGCAGCAGATAGAAATAGAACGGCCGGCCATGCGAATTGCGCAAATTGCCGGTGACGCGCCCCGCCGACTGGTTCCAGACGAGATCGTAGACGAAATTGCCTTTTGTCAGGATGGTCGCCGGCACCAGCCAGATCGCCACCGGAATTAGCGCGGCGAGCAGGGCCAGGCCCACTCCAGCGAGGAAGTTCGGTGTCGTCAGTCCCGCCCGCCCGTCGCGCCAGAACGGGTAGAACAGGATGGGCGCGCCGATATGGATCAGCACCACCGGGCCTTTCGTCAGCACGCCCATGCCGATGAACAGCCCGGCCAGAACGGCCTGCCAGCGGTTGCCGCTGCGGGCAAAGGCAATCAACGACAACAGCGCGGCGAGCACAAAGACCGTCAGCAACAGGTCGAACAGGATCAGCGTCGAATAGATGACGAACACGCTGCTTCCGGCGACCAGCCAGGGGATGCGCCGCGCGATGTCGTCGCGGCCCGGAAACAGGGTCTTTGCCAAAGCCGTCGTCAGCCAGATGACGAGCGAGGAGGCGGCGAAGATGACCAGCATCGCCGCCGGCCGGCTGGCGCCGAGAATGTTCCAGACAAGGTCGACAAGCCAAAACAGCAGTGGCGGCTTCTGCAGATAGGGCGCGAAATTCATCGTCGGGACGAAGATCTGTCCGCTCAGATACATTTCCCAGGTGACGCTGAGATATCGCGTTTCGTCGACGGGCAGCAGTGGCCGGAAAGCGACCGCGATTACGATCAGCCCAAGCAGAAAGAGGTAGGGGAGCAGCCGCTCGGTAGATGTCGGTGTCAAAGATCGAGATCCGCGCCAGAAACCATTTTCATTCCAGCCGAGCATAGTGCCGCGTTTCTGGACCGCGAACGACCGCACCATGATTTTGGCCGAATTGCAACGATGCCGGTTTCGTTTCGCAGATTTTGCGGACGATGGTCTCAAGGGCTTGAAAAACTTGCCGGCCGAGTCTTTTGGACCGCTGCCGGTTCCGGGGAACCTGAGCAAAATCACCTGGAGCGCAAGGGTAAGCGCAAGGGTGGCGACAATTCGCGCATCAACAGTTCGAGCTCGCGCTGATCGCCTGTACCGGTCTTGTCGAAGATCGTCGCCAGCTGCGACTTGACGGTGCCGTCCGAGACGCCGCCGGCCGCGGCGATTTCCTTTCGCGTCAGGCCGGCGGCAACGTGACCGGCGACGCGCCTTTCTGCCGCGGTCAATCCGAACAGCGCCGCAATGGCGTCCAGCGCCGGGGTCGGTGTCGAACCGGCCGCGGCGCTGAAGATCGCTGCGGCGGCGCGTTGCGAGATGCGCGCCGAGATTTCACGCCGCGCCAGCGGCATGACATGGGCCACCGCCGGAACGACCGTCCTGGCCAGGGGAATGTTGATGCCGCAAGGTCCGAGCGCGAATTCGTCGCGCGTGCCGAGCTGGACGGCACGGCCGATCGCGGCGTTGGCGTTGGCATAGGTGAACGAAAGCTGTCCGCGCACGCAAGCGACCGAGATGTTTTCGGCGAGCAGCGCTTCGGCTGACGGGTTGGCGAAGATGATGGTCATGTCTTCTGCGACGATCAGCACCGGATGGTCGAGGCTTTCGATGATGGAGCGGAAGATTTCGGCCTTGCGCCGCTCGGCCTCGAACAGGTCGCCGATGGTCACCGCGCGCCGCACATGCGGTGCCAACAGGCAGACAAGCTCGATATCCTCGCGGGAAATCTGGCGCCTGTCCTTGTCGGTAACCACCATCAACGTGCCGATCCGGGTCGGCCGCTTCATCAACGCCACCCAGAAGAAATCGTCCAGGCGGTTGGGTTGCACCCATTCGCGCACGATGCGGCTTTCGAGCCATCTCTGTCGCGTATCCGGGCCTTGCAGGGCGTAGATCGAATCGACGGTGAACGGCACGTCGATCTCCATCTTGGGAACCGCCGCATAGAAAGGCACTTGCGAGCCGTAGTCATGCTTCAACGGCTCAAGAACTGCGGGATCGCCGCAAGACACCGAAAACCGCGCGGAGCTGCTGATCGTGTCGATGACGGCGAGCATGGCAAGCTGGCCTTCCGCCAGGTTGCAGATGGCCTCGAGTGTCGCCTGCCAGCGGTCGACGTCGGCAATCGAATCGTAGATCGCCTCAACGACCTGCGGCAACGCGCGACCGGCCGTGCCCGCCAGCGATGACATGAGCCCCTCTCATTTGCCGTCCTTGAGGCAACGAAGCTTCAACTCCTAGAATAACGCTGCGTAAGGTTGCCAACAACCCATTTCATGTGCTTCGGGCGGCCGCGAAAATGACATGATCGTTTCGCTTCCCGCCACCCATTTGCTCCTCGGTTGCGGCAAGACGCTTGCCTTCGCAATGCCGTGACGCCATAAGCAGGAACAGGCGCCGCAGCCGCCGCGAGGACTTGCTTCAAGGACTTGCCACGAGGATTTGGATGAAAACTTTCCTTCTGCAGTTTTTCACCTGGTGGAATAGCCAGACATTGGGAACGCGCTTCCACACCTGGCGGCACGGCAAGAAGGTCGGGCAGGACGAGGTCGGCAACGTCTACTATGAGGGCGGCGTCGATTCGGAAGGCCGCACCCGTCGCTGGGTCATCTACCGCAACTATTCGGAAGCCTCGGCGATCCCGCCCGGCTGGCACGGCTGGATCCATCATCGTGTCGACGTTGCGCCGCCAAGCGAAGACTACAAGCCACGCGACTGGCAAAAGCCGCATGTGCCGAACCTCACCGGCAGCCCCGCGGCCTATCGCCCGAAAGGCTCGGTGCTGACCAACCAGCATCGTCCGCAGGTGACGGGCGACTACGACGCCTGGACGCCTGGTTCGTGATCGATCGCCGCGACACGCGCGCGGTCCCCACGGGGGCGGTCCCCACGAGGGCGGTCCTTTGTCGCCACAATTGCTGTTTAGCTGTTTGCTGATCCGACAGCAGCAACTAGCCTTGGCGTTGAGAGAATCACCCGGGCGCAAACCACCGGACCTTGCATGAGCATGTTCAGCCGAATTTTGACGGGCGGATTAACCGCGGTCGTTCTCGCTTCTATGGTGGCGCTTGCTACTGCGCAGGAATTGGCGCCGCCTGCGCCGGACGCGTCGGTGGCGCCTGCAGCACCCGCAGTATCCGAGCGCATCACCAATCCAGTCGCTGAATTCGCCGGCATCGACAAGATCACCGGCCGTATCATCACCTTCGATGTCTACATCGACGAGACGGTTCAGTTCGGCGCTTTGCAGGTGACGCCGCGCATCTGCTATTCGCGGCCCGAAAACGAAGAGCCGAAGACGGATTCGTTCGTCGAGGTCGACGAGATCACGCTCGATCGGAAGATACGCCGTATCTTCACCGGCTGGATGTTTGCCGAAAGCCCCGGGATCAACGCCGTCGAGCATGCCGTCTATGATATCTGGCTGAAGGGCTGCAAGCAGAAGTCCGACGTGCCGGCACCCGCCGCCCCCAAAACCAACTAGAATCTGTCAGTGCGCGGCGGATACCGCGCCCTGCGGAACCGCCGCGTTGCCCGAGCGTTGGTGCCTCTCTACGGAGGACGTTGCCATGATGATGGCCAACAAGAACGAACTTCTCGACATCGAAAGGGGATTCTGGAGCGGCGGTGCCGACTATTTCAAGGCCAATGCCGATACCGACTGCCTGGTGGCCTTCCCGCAGATGGCGCGGGTGATGAGCAATACCGATCTGGCCGCAACTGCCACGGACCCGAACCGCTGGCGCGATCTCGACATCGACCTCAAGGGCATCATCGAGCCGGGCAGCGACATCGTCATGCTGACCTACGAGGCGCGTGCGACGCGGCAAGATGGCGAAGCCTATGCGGCGCTGGTCAGCACCGGCTATGTCCACCGCGTCAATGGCTGGAAGATGATGTTCCACGCACAGACGCCGCTGGTGACGGCAGAAAAAGGCTGACCGGCCGCAAGAGCAATTCCAGGAAAGTGTGAACGGCTTTCCGTCCGGAATTGCGTTTCTGTGAAACGATGAACCATTCCAGGTTATGGAAAAAACACGGCCTCGCCCTTCAGCGCCTCGGCCAGCATCTTCTCGTACTTGCCGCGCGGCACGTCGATTGCACCGAAGCGTTTGAGATGCTCGGTGGTGAACTGCGTATCGAGCAGTGCAAAGCCACGCGCCTTCAGGCGTTCGACGAGGTGAACCAGGCAGGCCTTTGACGCGTCGGTCTCCCTGGCGAACATGCTCTCGCCGAAGAACACGCGGCCGAGCGATACGCCGTAGAGCCCCCCGACCAATCGGTCGTTGTGCCAGGCCTCGACCGAATGGCAATGGCCCATCCGATGCAGCTCGATATAGGCTTCGCGGATCGGCGCGTTGATCCAGGTCGACCGACGTTCCTCGCGCCTTTCGGCGCAGGCCTCGATCGTCGCCTCGAAGTCGAAATCGATGCGGAACTCGAACAGGTTCTTGCGGATCGTCTTTCTCAGGCTTTTCGGTATGTGGAACCCGTCGAGCGGAATGATGCCGCGCGTCTCCGGCCGCACCCAGAATACTTCGGGGTCATTGGCGCTTTCGGCCATCGGGAAGACGCCGGAGGCATAGGCTTTGAGCAACAGGTCGGTCGGGATGCGATAACCGGGTGCGTAGGGACGGGTCATCGCTTCGCCCCTGTGTCACTCGCCTTCGGCCAGGTATTTTTCCAGCCAGTGGATATCGTAGTCGCCATTAGCGATGTCGGCGTTGCCAACGAGGTCGCGAAACAGTGGCAGCGTCGTCTTGATGCCGTCGACGACGAATTCGTCGAGCGCGCGCCGCAGCCGCATCATGCATTCGACGCGGTTGCGGCCATGCACGATCAGCTTGCCGATCAGGCTGTCGTAGTAGGGCGGGATCTTGTAGCCGGAATAGACGCCGGAATCGACACGGATGCCGAGGCCGCCCGGCGTGTGGAAATGGGTGATGGTGCCCGGCGAGGGGGTGAAGGTGCGCGGATCCTCGGCATTGATGCGGCATTCGATGGCATGGCCGTGGAAGCGGATGTCCTCCTGGCGCACCGAAAGTCCGCCGCCCGAGGCGACGCGGATCTGCTCGTGCACGAGGTCGATGCCGGTAATCGCCTCGGTCACCGGATGTTCGACCTGCAGGCGCGTGTTCATCTCGATGAAATAGAACTCGCCGTCCTCATAGAGGAATTCGATGGTGCCGGCGCCGGAATAGCCGAGATCGGCGATCGCCCTGGCGCAGACGCCGCCAATATGCGCGCGCTCCTCGGCATTCAGCGCCGGCGAGGGCGCTTCTTCCCAGACCTTCTGGTGGCGGCGCTGCAGCGAGCAGTCGCGCTCGCCGAAATGCACGCCGCGCCCGGCGCCGTCGCCGAACACCTGCACTTCGATATGGCGCGGCTTCTGCAGATATTTCTCGATATAGACTGCGTCGTCGCCGAAGGCCGCACCCGCCTCCGAGCGTGCCGTCTGCAGCGCCACCTCGAGATCGGCCTCGCTACGCGCCACTTTCATGCCGCGCCCGCCGCCGCCGGCCGACGCCTTGATGATTACGGGGTAGCCGATCGCGGCGGCAATGCGCTTGGCTTCCTTGTCCTCGGTGACCGCGCCGTCGGAGCCGGGCACCACGGGAATGCCGAGGCGTTTTGCGGTACGCTTGGCCTCGATCTTGTCACCCATGATGCGGATATGGTCGCCGGTCGGGCCGATGAAGGTGATGTTGTGCGCGGCGAGGATGTCGGCGAACTTGGCGTTCTCCGACAGAAAACCGTAGCCGGGATGCACCGCGTCGGCGCCGGTGATCTCGCAGGCGGCGACGATCTGGTGGATGTTGAGATAGCTGTCGCGCGACGGCGGCGGGCCGATGCAGACGCTCTCGTCGGCGAGACGCACATGCATGGCGTCGGCGTCGGCGGTCGAATGCACCACCACCGTCTGGATGCCGAGCTCCTTGCAGGCGCGCAGCACCCTGAGGGCGATTTCGCCGCGATTGGCGATGAGGATTTTCTGGAACATCTTTCGCCTGTTCCCGGCTCTACTCGATCACGACGAGCGGCATACCATATTCGACCGGCTGCGCATCTTCAAACAGGATCGCCGTCACCGTGCCGGCGCGCGGCGAGGGGATCTGGTTCATCGTCTTCATTGCTTCGATGATCAGCAGCGTCTGGCCTTCCTTGACCTTCTGGCCGATTTCGATGAACGGCCTGGCGTCGGGCGACGGTGCCAGATAGGCGGTGCCGACCATCGGCGAGGCAACGGCGTTCTTCGACACGTCGGGCGTCGCCGGCGCGGCCGCTGCCGCAGGCTGCGCGGCTGCCGGGGCATAGGCCGGCTGAGCTGTGGCGACGGCATGGACGGCCGGGGCCTGCCGCGAGACGCGCACCTTCAGATCGCCCAGCTCGACCTCGATCTCGGTCAGGTTGGTGTCGTTCAGTATGCCCGCCAGATCGCGGATCAGCTGCTGGTCAACACCGTTCTTCTTTATCGACATTTTCGAGCCTTCTGTTTGTTGGCCGGTCATAGGCGTGCAGCCAGCGCCTGCAGCGCCAGCGTGTAGCCGAGCGGCCCGAACCCGCAGATCATGCCGACGGCGACCGGCGCGACCATGGAGACGTGGCGGAATGGTTCCCGCGCGTGGATGTTGGAGAGATGCACCTCAGCGACCGGCAGCGGCGCGACAGCGCGGATGGCATCGTGAATGGCGATCGAGGTATGGCCGTAGGCGCCCGGATTGATGACGATCGCGGCGGCCTTGTCGGCGGCCTCCTGGATCCAGTCGACGAGGTCGCCCTCATGGTTCGACTGGCGGAAATCGATCTCCAGCCCAAGTGCGGCACCTGCCTGCTTGCAGTCGTCGGCGATCGCGGCAAGCGTCTTGCCGCCATAGATGCCTGGCTCGCGCTTGCCGAGCGCGTTGAGATTGGGGCCGTTCAGGACGAAAACCGTTTTCAAAATATGCCGACCTTTCCCGGCGCGGCTAAGCCGGCGCGCCGGACCCTCTATAATGGGCATAGACGCTGGCGAAAAGAGCGCAAGTGCGTTCTTTCGCCGTCCACAACAGCCGGAAAACGGCCCGTGCCGGAAACCCGCAGCCTAATCGAAACCCGAATGCTGATCAGAGCGCGGCCTTCGCCGCCTCGATCTTTTCGGCCAGCACTTCCTGGCCAAGCGCGCCGAACACCACCTCGTTGCCGACGACATAGGACGGCGTTCCGGTGATGGCGAGCTTGGTGGCGAGGTCATAGGTCTTGGAGAAGGCCTCGGTGATGCTCGGGTCCTTCATCTTTTCGCGCAGCGCCGCCTCGTCGGCGCCGAGCGACAGCGCCACCTTGATTGCCGCCGCCTCGGTGGCGCGCCCCTGGCCGCCGAGCAGCGCATTGTGGAATTCGCCGTATTTCTCCGGCTTCATCAAATGGAAGGCCATCGAGACGACGCTCGCCTTCTGCGAATCCGGGCCGAGGATCGGGAACTCCTTGAGTACGAAGCGCAGGTCCGGATCGGCCTTGGTCAGCGCGCGCATGTCGTCGATGGCGCGTTTGCAGTAGCCGCAATTATAATCATAGAATTCGACGATGGTGACCTTGCCGTTCGGATTGCCGACAACACCGTCGAAGGAGGAATTGAAGATCTGGTCCTTGGCGTCTTTGATGACGCCGAGACTGGCGACGCGCTGTTCTTCCTTCTGCTTGGCCTCGAGTGCCTGCTGTGCCTCCAGAAGCACTTCCGGGTTCTTCAGGAGATAGTCGCGGACGATGCCTTCGACTTCGGTGCGGTCGAGCTTGGTACCCGAGGACGCCGTCTGGGCAAGCTGCGCCGTGCCGGCCTTCGCCGTCTGCGGATTGCCGGCGACGAAGCCGAATGCCAGCATGGCGAGAGCCGCTGCCACTCCGGTAGTGCCCAGCAGAATTGCCTTGGTCATGATCCTCGATCCTCTTGCCCGTGTTCCGGTCCGCTCGCTTTGGCTGTGTCGCAGCCTGCGTCCGAAAGGTTCACTTCTTCTTACCTGATGGTGCGTAGTTTATAATGTCCTGCGCGCGAAGCCAGCCCGGCTCGCCCCGCTTCATGCTCTGCTGCGCCCGCATGGCGAAGATTTTCGCATTCTTGTAGTCGCCGGAATAGAAATGCCCTTCGGCGGTTGCAAGCTCGGCGGCCGGGATGTTGCCGAGTTCCCCGTAAGCCTGTGCCAGATAGCGGTATCCGGCGGCGTTTTCGCGATCCCGTCCGAGGCCGGTGTTGATCTGCGCCACCGCCTTCTTCAGCGAATCCTGCGTGCCGATCGCCATCAGCGCCTGGCCGTAAGAGACCGGCAGCAGCCCCGATCGCGCCGGATCGAGGCTGACCGACTTGGCATAGGCGTCCGCCGCATCCTTCGGCCGGTTCGCCTTCATCAGGATGTCGCCGCGTAATTCCTGGAAATAGGGATTTTTCGGCTGTTCCTTGATCAACGCGTTGGTCTTGGTGAGCGCCGACGCCAGATTGCCGAAAAGATAGGTCATCTGCGCGTCGCCATAGCGTGAGGCGAGGCTGCCGGGGTTCTTGCGCATCAATCGCGACGCCGCCGCCTGGCCCTGCATGTAGGCGGCGATCTTGATGCGCATCATGTCGTGGCGCTGCTGCAGTGCCGGCGGGTCGACCTTGTCGACGTAAGGGCTCTGCTTCACCAGCACTTCGAGATTGGCGATACGCTCCTGCGGCATCGGATGGCTGATCCTGTAGGGATCGACTTGCGCGCCCGAGAGCGACAATGCGTTCTGGAAGCGGCCAAACGTCTTCAGCATGCCCATGCCGGACTGGCCGGTTGCATTGAGATAGGTGATCGCCGAACGGTCGGCGGTCATCTCTTCGGTGCGCTGATAAGCGAGGATACTGCGTTGCGCCATCTCGCCGCCGCCGGCCACCACGCCCATGCCGGCGCCGGCGAGACCGCGGCTGTTGCTGGTGGCGCCGGCCACCATGGCGCCGGCGCCAAGCAGCGTCGCCAGGATCGCCATCGTCTTGGCGCGCTCGAGCTGTTCTCGCAATTTCTGCTGGTGTCCGCCGGCGATATGGCCGGCCTCGTGGGCAATGACGCCAATGATCTCGTTGGGCGTTTCGGCCGTCATCAGCGCGCCGGTGTTGATGAACAGGCGGCGGCCGGCAACAAAGGCGTTGAAGCTCTGGTCGTTGACCAGCACGATGTTGATGGCGTCGCCCGACAAGCCCGCCGCCTTGAAGATCGGCCGCGCGTAATCGCGCACCAGCGCCTCGATCTCGGCATCGCGCACAACCGGCACATTCTGCGCAAAAGCATTGACCGAGCCGGCCATGGCGACCACCGCGGCAAGCGAAAGCGTCGCGAGGGCGCGCGCTGTCCTGGCGATCGTCGATTTGGGTCGGCTCAACATGGCAGGTCCACTGGTAGACGAGTGGGCGAAGGATGAAAAGTCGGCAGCCTAAACTTACCGAACTTGTGATCCCCACACCAATCGGGCATTTGTGCGGCGCGGCCAGCATGGCCGGCACGTGCGGACAAGTGTGGTGGATTGAAAAATGGTTGTTTCGCTTTCGCGCCGCGGCGCGGTCGAACCGTTCCATGCCATGGACATCCTGGCCGAGGCGAATCGGCTGAAAGCCAAGGGCCTGCCGGTCGTTTCCATGGCCGTCGGCCAGCCTTCCGATCCGGCGCCGGCCGGGGTTCGCGAAGCGGCGGCCAATGCCTTGAAAGCAGGCCGCATCGGCTATACCGACGCGCTGGGCCTCGCCGGCCTGCGCAAGGCGATCGCGGCGCATTATGGCGAGCACTACGGGCTTGACGTTTCGCCCGAGCGGATAGCCGTCACCACCGGATCGTCGGCTGCCTTCAACCTCGCTTTCCTGGCAATGTTCGATCCAGGCGACCGCGTCGCCATCGCTGCGCCCGGCTATCCTGCCTATCGCAACATCATGGCCGCGCTCGGCATCGACGTCGCCGAGATCGAGTTGGACGGCGCCGCCTATCTGCATGCCGAGCACCTGCAAGCCGCGCATCGCGAAAAACCGCTGAAGGGCGTGCTGTTCGCCAGCCCGGCCAACCCGACCGGCGCGGTCATTCCCGCCGGCGATCTCGAGGCGCTGGTCGAGACGGCGCAAGAGCTCGGCATCGCCGTCATCTCGGACGAAATCTACCACCGGCTGGCCTATGCGGCGCCCGACACGACGGCGCTTGCTTTCGGCGCGGATGTGACGGTGATCAATTCCTTCTCGAAATATTATTGCATGACCGGCTGGCGCATCGGCTGGATGGTGCTGCCGCAGGAACTGGTGCGGCCAGTCGAGCGCATCGCCCAGAGCCTCTACATCTCGCCGCCCGAACTGTCCCAGATTGCCGCGATCGAGGCATTCAAGGCGACGCCAGAGCTGGAAGCGGTGAAGGCGCGCTATGCCTGGAACCGCGAGCTCCTGATGCAACGCCTGCCGGAGCTCGGCTTTGCTTTGGCCGCGCCGATGGACGGCGCGTTCTACGCCTTCTGCGACGTCACCAGGCACACCAATGACAGCATGGCGTTTGCGCGCCGGATGCTTGCCGAGGCGCATGTGGCTGCGACGCCGGGCCGCGATTTCGACCCGCTGCAAGGCCATCGTACGATGCGCTTTTCCTATGCCGGCAGCCACGACGACATGGTCGAGGCGATGGCGCGTATCGAACGCTGGCTGAAGTAGCGGGTGCGACGATGCCGGAGTTTGATCAGGCGCCCCAACTCGAACATGCGTTGCGCGAGGTCGCTGCCGAAATGGCGGAGCGTACCGATCGCGGCGACGTCGCCAGCTATATTCCCCAGCTCGGCAAGATCGACCCGAAAAAATTCGGCATTGCCGCGGTGACCAATGACGGCCGCGTGCTGACCGCGGGCGATGCCGACGAGGCGTTTTCGATCCAGAGCATCTCAAAGGTGTTCACGCTGACGCTGGCGCTCGGCAATGTCGGCGACGCGCTGTGGCAGCGGGTTGGGCGCGAACCTTCGGGCAATCCGTTCAACTCGATCGTCCAGCTCGAGCACGAGAACGGCATTCCGCGCAATCCATTCATCAATGCCGGCGCCATCGTGGTCTCGGACATCCTGCTTGCCGGCCATCAGCCGCGCGAGGCGATCGGCGAGATCCTGCGCTTCATCCAGTTCCTGGCCGATGACGACACCATCATCATCGACCGCGAGGTCGCGGCGTCCGAACGCGCCACCGGCTTTCGCAATTTCGCACTTGCCAATTACATGAAATCGTTCGGTAATCTCAATCACGCGCCGGAGCTGGCGCTGGGCGTCTATTTCCACCATTGCGCTATCGCCATGAGCTGCCGGCAACTGGCCCTGGCCGGCCGCTTCCTTGCCAATGGCGGCAAGAACCCGGCGACCGGGCATTCCGTCGTCTCGGCAGAGCGCGCCCGCCGCATCGGCGCGATGATGCTGACCTGCGGCCACTATGACGGCTCCGGCGACTTCGCTTTCCGCGTCGGCATTCCCGGCAAGAGCGGCGTTGGCGGCGGCATATTGGGGATCGTGCCGGGCGTCACCTCGCTTGCCGTCTGGTCCCCTGGCCTCAATGCCAATGGCAATTCGAGGCTGGGGTCGATCGCGCTGGAAAAATTGGCGAAGACGATGAACTGGTCGATCTTCGCGCCATAAGCATTTTGCAGCCAAATGGAATCATTTGGCGTCCGCACAAATGCGGCAAAACAAACAGTTAGAGCGGAATGCCCCATTCAATTTGAATGCATTCCGCTCTGGTGCCTGTCGCCTGAATTGGGGCAAAAAAATCCCGCGCAGCCGATCGGCAGCGCGGGATTTTTTTAATCAGAAAGTCTGGCTAATGCACGGAAAGGCTTAGAAAAAGCCCTTCCGTTGCCACCAGCCGGCACGCTTCGGCTTGTCCTCGGCCTTTGCTTCCTCGGTCTTTGCCTCGTCGGGGACGATCGAGGAGACGACCGGCACGACCGGAGCATCCACCGGTACGGGCTTGCGCCGCGACGGCCGGACCTTCGGCGTTTCCTCGGCAGCCGCCGCTTCGGTCTCCTGCGAAGCCGGCGCAGCGGTCTCGCCGGAAGCCACGGAGGCGGCCTCGGCAGCCGATGTCTCGGCGCCCGCAATCTCGGCAACTGCTTCCGCCGCAACCTTCTTCGGCTTGGCGGCACGGCGCGGCTTCTTCGGCTTTTCGGCGCTCGGCATGTCGTCGTTCGCCGGAGCAAGCACCGCAAGCTCTTCGGCCGGCGGCGCACCTTCCGGCTCGCCGATTACGGGCTCTGCTTCCGACACGGCACCTTCCGTCATGGCGGTGGGCTCGCCGGGGGCAGCTTCCAAGCCGTCCTCGCCGTCCTCACGGCGATTGCGCTTGCCGCCGCGCTTGCCGCGCCGGCGCTTCTTGCCGTGACCGTCGTCCGCCGCTTCCGCCGTTTCGGCAACACCGGCCGGCGTTTCACGTTCCGCTTCGGCGCCTTGATCGCCGGCGGCTACGAAGGCATCGTCTATCGGCGCCGAAACGGAAGCACCTTCCACAGCAGCGCCATGCTCGCGATCGGCGTGTTCACGTTCCCCGTGTTCACGATCCCCGTGTTCACGATCCTTGCCGCCGCGCCGTCTGCGGCGCTTGCGGCGCTTGCGATCGCGGCCTTCGCCGTCCTCGCCGGACCTTGGCTGCTGCGGCTGCTGGGCAGGGCGTGGCTGCTCGGCCTGCACCGGTGCCTCGTCTTCCTCTTCGATGACGATCTCGTCCTCGGGTTCTTCCGGCTCGACATAGGCCGGGAACGTGCGCGCCTCGACAAAGCCTTCCGGCTTTTCGGCCAGCGCGCCGCGGAAGATGGCATAGTGTTGTGCACCGACCGCGTCATCGGCTTCGATGGTGATGGTCACGCCGAAGCGGTGCTCGAATTCCACCAGCGTGCCGCGCTTGTGATTGAGCACATAGAGCGCGGTCGCCGCCGGCGTCCGCACCGTGATGTGGCTGCGCGAATCCTTGAGCAGGAATTCCTCGATTGCCCGCACCACCATCAGCGCGACCGACGAATCGGAGCGCACATGGCCGGTGCCGCCGCAATGCGGGCAAGGCTTCATGGTCGATTCCAGCACGCTGGCACGGATGCGCTGGCGCGACATCTCCATCAGGCCGAAATGCGAGATGCGGCCGACCTGGATGCGGGCACGATCGTTCTTGAGGTGATCCTTCAGCCGCTTCTCGACGGAGCGGTTGTTGCGGTTCTCCTCCATATCGATGAAGTCGATGACGATGAGGCCGGCGAGATCGCGCAGCCTCAATTGCCGGGCGACTTCCTCGGCGGCTTCCAGATTGGTGTGAAGTGCGGTGTCCTCGATCGAGTGCTCCTTGGTGGAACGGCCCGAATTGACATCGATGGCGACCAGCGCTTCCGTCTGGTTGATGATGATGTAGCCGCCGCTCTTCAGCGTCACCTGCGGCTGCAGCATGCGGTCGAGCTGCGCTTCGATGCCGTTGCGCACAAAGATCGGCGTCGTGTCGCGGAACGGCTGAACCACCTTGGCGTGGCTCGGCATCAGCATGCGCATGAAGTCCTTGGCCTCGCGGTAGCCTTCTTCGCCGGAAACCAGGATCTCGTCGATATCCTTGTTGTAAAGGTCGCGCACCGAGCGCTTGATCAGGCTGCCTTCCTCGTAAACCAGGGCAGGGGCCGTGGATTGCAGCGTCAGATTGCGGACGTTTTCCCAAAGCCGCATCAAATATTCATAGTCGCGCTTGATCTCTGCCTTGGTGCGGCTTTCGCCTGCCGTACGCAGGATGACACCCATGCCTTGCGGCACTTCGAGATCGGCGACCACTTCCTTCAGCCGCTTGCGGTCCTGCGCATTGGTGATCTTGCGCGAAATACCGCCGCCGCGTGCCGTGTTCGGCATCAGCACCGAATAGCGGCCGGCCAGTGACAGGTAGGTGGTCAGCGCTGCACCCTTGTTGCCGCGCTCTTCCTTGACGACCTGTACCAGCAGGATCTGCCGGCGCTTGATCACTTCCTGGATCTTGTACTGGCGGCGCACCGGCTTGCGGCGGTTGCGCACTTCTTCCAGCGCGTCCTCGGCGCCGACCGATTCGACCTCGTGATCGTCCGGATGTGAGGATTGCACCTCTTCCAGCATGCCGCGGTCATTGTCTTCGGAGGTTGCTTCGCCGCTTGTCTCTGCCCCGCTTGTCTCGACTTGTGGAACGGCTTCGGAGATTACATCGGCATCGACGCTGGCAGCGATGGAACTCGATCCGCCTTCGGAAGGCTCGGTCTCGCCGCTATCGGCGACTTCATCGCTCTGCCCGGCGGCACCCTCGCTCTGTCCGGCAATGTCGGACATGGTGTTGTCGGCAACGGCATCCAGCTTTTCTGCGACGGCATCTTCGCCGTTCTCGCCATTCTCACCGTCGGCCGCGCCTGCCTCGCGCCTGTGCTCGCCGCGGTCGCGGCTCTTGCCGCCGCGCCGGCGTCCGCGCTTGCCACGGTCGCGGCTCTGGCGGTCCTCGCCTTCGGCGGCTTCCTCGTCCTCTTCGTCCTGGGCTTCCTGTGCTTCCGCACGCAGCAGCGCCTGACGGTCGGCGACCGGAATCTGGTAGTAGTCGGGATGTATTTCACTGAAGGCGAGGAAACCGTGACGGTTGCCGCCATATTCGACAAAGGCTGCCTGGAGGGAAGGTTCGACGCGCGTTACGCGGGCGAGATAGATATTTCCTTTGAGCTGCTTCTTGTCCTGGGATTCAAAGTCGAATTCTTCAATACGGTTACCGCGAACGACGACAACGCGTGTTTCCTCCGGGTGGGAGGCGTCTATCAGCATTTTGTTGGGCATTATTTCGTTTCCTCCCGGCAGCCGTCGGCCGCAGCTTGCAGGACACTGCCCGCTGCCGTGGACCTGGAACATGGGTGCCGGACAATTGAACGTCCGCCGGCCGCTGCCTGAGCGCCATGGCGGTGCCGCCCGCAGCCGTAGTGGCGCGGTTTGTTGCGGACCTTTCCATGATTGCGCTTGAAGCCATCGTCACCAGCAGAACCTTTTGAACCAAAGCCCGGAAAAAACCGGACCAGCTTGTTTGCTCATACAGAGCCGGCACGGGACAATCCCGGCCGTTTTGCTCACGCAGGCGATTCCCCCGCCACGGGAGCACGCCTGCGAAAATCGTCGCGATCACCGATGCCTTCTTCGCCTGAAGCGAAAGGAGCCGTCTTGCGTCTGACCTGTAGCAGGAAGCTGCGGAGGAGGACGGTTCCAGGATTGCAGTGATCCACCATCGCTTTTATGATTTGGCGGGTTGGAAGGCAACCCCGATTCCCGATGCCGGCAAAAAGCCGTTCCGCAGCGGAAGCCCCGGTTCCAAGCCTTCCATGAAAAGGCTTGGTTAACCTTCTCTGGATACCAATCGTTAATCGAGTTCGCGGCCTGCCAGCACTTTGACAAGCAATAGGGCACTTCGACAAGCGATCGGGCATGACGCCAACGGGAGCGATTGGTAGAAAGATGGGACTGGCAGGCTTCGCAGACAAGGGCCGTCATCATGGAGGCTGGTTCTTCCGCACCGCCTGCCTGCTGCCGCTGATCCTGGCTTGCCTGGTCTTTTCGCCGCTTTCGCGTGCTGCCGACGCACCGCTCGGTGCCATAAGCTACAAGATGGCCGGCGATGCCACCAAGATGCGTATCGTCATCAATTTCGACCGCGAGCCCGACATCAAATGGTTCCTGCTGCGCGGCCCCAATCGCCTGGTCATCGATCTCCCGGCCACGAGATTCGCCCTCAATGCCAAGGATATGAAGCCGCGCGGGCTTGTCCGCGCCGTGCGTTACGGCGGACTCGGCGAGGGGAAATCGCGGCTGATTCTCACCGGCAAGGGACCGTTCGCCGTCGACAATCTCGACGTGCTCAAGAACGATGACGGCAACGGCTACCGCATCGCCATCGACATGTCGGCGGCCTCGCAGCGGGAATTCGACGCAGCGCTCGCCAATCAGGCGCTGACCACCGGTTCGACGGTCTCCGCCGACAAGGCCGGCAGGGTCGGTACCGGGCCGGTCTCCAATCCGGGCCATCGTTTCACCGTCGTCATCGATCCCGGCCATGGCGGCATCGACGGCGGCGCCGAGGGCCTGAACGGGACGGTCGAGAAGAACGTGACGCTCGCCTTCGCCATGGAACTGCGCGACAAGCTCGCCGCCGGCGGCAAATACGACGTGTTCCTGACACGTGAGACCGACGTGTTCCTGCGGCTCGACGACCGCGTGCGCATTGCCCGCCAGCATGAGGCCGACCTGCTCATCTCGATCCATGCCGACACGATCAGCCTCAAGGGCATTCGCGGCGCAACGGTCTACACCGTGTCCGACAAGGCTTCCGATCCCGAGGCGCAGGCGCTTGCCGACCGTGAAAATCTTTCCGACCAGTTCGCCGGCATGGAGATCAAGGACGACAGCAAGGAAGTGACCGATATCCTGATCGACCTGATCCGCCGCGAGACGCATAATTTTTCGATGAGCTTCGCCCATACTCTCGTCGGACAGCTTTCCACCAGCGTCGGTCTGATCAACAACCCGCAGCGTTCTGCCGGCTTCAAGGTGCTGAAAGCGCCGGACGTTCCATCCGTGCTGGTCGAACTCGGCTATCTGTCGAACGCCAAGGACGAAGCGCAATTGCTCAGCGCCGATTGGCGCAACAAGGCGACCCAGAGCATAACCAACGCCGTTGCCCTATTTGCTTCGGCCAAGAGCGGAACGGGGGCCGGAGGCTGAAATGTCCGCCGGCGCCCACAACCTGAAGCAGCGTTGCACGGCGACAACACCCTGTGCTTTTATTTCCGGCATTCGAAACCGAAATTCCACGCTGCCGTATTTTGCCCACATGGTCGCGACATGGGTTTTGCGATTACGGTTTGGGATCGTCCCGAAAGCTTGCGCGAAGGGCGGCTTCGTTTAGGAAATTCCCGAACCAAGGACTGGAGCGGGTATGATTCGTCTCATTGGCTATTTCTTCGGCATCGGCACGACGCTGGCCCTTTTGGTCGCGGCGGGCGTGGCGATCTATATCGGCCATTTGTCGAAGGACCTGCCCGATTACGAGGTGCTGGCCAAATACGAGCCGCCGGTGACGACCCGCATCCACGCGTCGGATGGCGCGCTGATGGCCGAATATGCGCGTGAGCGGCGGCTTTATCTGCCGATTCAGGCGATCCCGGATCGTGTCAAGGCGGCCTTCCTGTCGGCCGAGGACAAGAACTTTTACAATCACCCCGGCATTGACGTGACCGGCCTTGGCCGGGCCATTGTCGTCAACCTGCAGAATGTTGGCTCGGGAAAGCGCCAGGTCGGCGCCTCGACCATCACCCAGCAGGTGGCGAAGAACTTCCTGTTGTCTTCAGACCAGACCTACGAGCGCAAGATCAAGGAGATGATCCTCGCCTTCCGCATCGAGCAGGCCTACTCGAAGGATCGCATTCTCGAGCTCTATCTCAACGAGATTTTCTTCGGCTTCGGCGCCTATGGCGTCGCCGGTGCTGCGCTAACCTATTTCGACAAATCGGTGAACGAGCTCACCGTGGCCGAAGCCGCCTATCTCGCCTCTCTGCCGAAGGGGCCGAACAACTACCATCCCTTCAAGCATGCCGATCGCGCCTTGGAGCGCCGCAACTGGGTGATCGACCAGATGGTCGAGAACGGTTACGTCACGCATGAGGAAGGCGAGAAGGCCAAGGCCGAGCCGCTCGGCGTCACGCCGCGCCGCACCGGCAACTATCTCTTCGCCGGGGAGTATTTCACCGAGGAAGTGCGTCGCCAGATCATCGCGCGCTATGGCGAGAATGCGCTCTACGAGGGCGGCCTTTCCGTCCGCACGACGCTCGATCCGAAGATGCAGCTGATTGCCCGCAAGGCCATGCAGAACGGACTTATGAAGTTCGACACGCTGCGCGGCTACCGCGGGCCGGTCACGAGCATCGACGTTTCCGGCGACTGGGGCGTGCCGCTGGGCAACGTCAAGCGGTTGGAGGACGTGCCGGAATGGTCGCTCGCCGTCGTGCTCGACAGCTCGGCCACCGGCCTGTCCATCGGCCTGCAGCCGACGCGCCAGATCTCCGGCGAAATCGTCAAGGACCGCGTCGAAGGCACTGTCAGCAAGGAAGACATGAGCTTCGCCATGCGCCACGTGGTCGACGGCAGGACCGTCAAGGCGAAGTCGCCCGCCGACGTGTTGAAGCCGGGCGACGTGATTTTCGTGCAGAAGAACGACGGCTCGGACAACAGCTACAGCTTGCGCCAGGTTCCCGAAGTGGAAGGCGGCCTGATCGCCATGGACCCGCATACCGGACGCGTCCTGGCCATGGTCGGCGGTTTCTCCTACGCGCAATCGGAGTTCAACCGGGCGACGCAGGCCATGCGCCAGCCGGGATCGTCGTTCAAGCCGATCGTCTATTCGGCCGCCCTCGACAATGGCTATACCCCCGCCTCCGTGATCATGGACGGGCCGATCACCATCCAGAGCGGCAACACGACCTGGACGCCCAAGAACTACGACGGAACGGTGGCCGGCCCGGCGACGTTGCGCTCCGGCATCGAGAAATCGCGCAATCTGATGACGGTGCGGCTTGCCAACGACATGGGCATGAAGCTGGTCGTGGAATATGCCGAGCGTTTCGGCGTCTACGACCACCTGGCGCCGTATCTGCCGATGGCGCTGGGATCCGGCGAGACGACGGTGATGCGCATGGTGTCGGCCTATTCGATCATGGCCAATGGCGGCAAGTCGATCAAGCCGTCGCTGATCGACCGCATCCAGGATCGCTACGGCAAGACCGTCTTTAGGCAGGACGAACGCGGCTGCTCGAACTGCAATGCCGCCGAGTGGCAGGACCAGCCAGAGCCGGAGCTGGTCGACAACTCCGAGCAGGTGCTCGATCCGATGACCGCCTACCAGATCACATCGATGATGGAGGGCGTCGTGCAACGCGGTACCGGCGCCACCATCAACGAGCTTGGCCGTCACATCGCCGGCAAGACCGGAACGACCAACGACGAAAAGGATGCCTGGTTCATCGGCTATACGCCGAACCTCGTTGTCGGCCTCTATATGGGCTACGATCAGCCGAAAGGTCTTGGCAAGGGCGCGACCGGCGGCGGCCTTGCCGCGCCGATCTTCAAGGATTTCATGCGCGTGGCGCTGGATGGCACGCCCAATGTCGACTTCAAGGTTCCGGAAGGCATGAAGCTGATTGCGATCAATCGCAAGACCGGCATGCGAGCCAACGCGGGCGACGCCGGAACCATCACCGAAGCCTTCAAGCCGGGTACCGGTCCCGCCGACAGCTATTGGGTGATCGGCATGGGTGCGGACGGCTCCAACGCCACCGGCGGGGCGCTGTCGCCGCAGGCCAACCAGGCCATCCAGTCGGGCGGCGGCGGGCTCTACTGACAATCGCTACATCGGGTCGGGCCGACTTGACGATGATGGTCGAGCCGGCCCATTCCGCTTTACAGGGGCCGGTGCCGTCCCTATGTATCGCGCCATCAAGCCGCCATTTAGCAACAGGACAGAACAGCCAGCCATGCGCGCGGAAACGCAAAATATTGTCGACGAGATCAGGCAGGCGATAACCCTGCTGAGGAGGCATCTTTGACTGGGATCAAGCCATAAAGCGGCTTGAGTACCTGAATGTCCGTGCCGAGGATTCGAGCCTCTGGAACGAGCCGCTGGAAGCGCAAAAGCTGATGCGCGAGCGTCAGGGCCTCGAGGAAGGTATTGCTGCGGTCAAAGGCCTCACCCAGGCCCTGGAAGACAATATCGGCCTGATCGAGCTTGGCGAGGAAGAGGGCGACGAGGGCGTAATCGCGGAGGCCGAAGCGGCGATCCGCTCGATGCGCGGCGAGGCCAAGGCGCGCCAGATCGAAACGCTGCTGTCGGGCGAGGCTGACGCCAACGATAGCTATCTGGAAGTCCATGCTGGCGCCGGCGGCACCGAAAGCCAGGACTGGGCCTCGATGCTTCTGCGCATGTATACGCGCTGGGCCGAGCGCCGCCGCTTCAAGGTCGAAGTGCTGGAAGTACATGACGGTGAAGAAGCCGGCATCAAGTCCGCCACGCTGCTGATCAAGGGCCACAACGCCTACGGCTGGCTGAAGACGGAATCCGGCGTGCATCGTCTCGTGCGGATTTCGCCCTATGACAGCAATGCGCGCCGCCACACCTCCTTCGCCAGCGTCTGGGTCTATCCCGTCATCGACGATACGATCGACATCGACGTTTCCGAATCCGACGTCCGTATCGACACGTATCGGTCGTCGGGATCGGGCGGCCAGCACGTCAACACCACCGATTCGGCCGTGCGCATAACCCATCTCGCCACCGGCATCGCGGTTGCCTGCCAGGCCGAGCGCTCCCAGCACAAGAACAAGGCCAAGGCCTGGGAAATGCTGCGCTCGCGGCTTTACGAGGAAGAGCTGAAGAAGCGCGAAGCGGTGGCGGACGCCACGGAAGCGTCGAAGAGCGATATCGGCTGGGGCCACCAGATACGGTCCTACGTGCTGCAGCCCTATCAGTTGGTGAAAGATCTGCGCACCGGTGTCGAGAGCACCAGCCCGTCGAGCGTGCTCGACGGCGACCTCGATGATTTCATGGAAGCCTCGCTGTCGCAGCGGATCGAGGGTGGCGCCGGCGAAACGGTGGCCGATATCGACTGAGGCCGCCGGGCACCAATCCGGCAGGAATGTGGGTTCATCACGCGAGAGTTACGGCCATCGTGCGAGAGTGACGAGCTCTCAATTTGCACCTACCTGTCGTTCTACAACTTTGTTTTTCGTAGAGTTTTTCAAAATCGATTTCCGCTTTTGACGCGGATGCCTCGGGCCTGCCGGTGCCAAGCCTGGAACCAGCGCGAGCCAAATCCCGTTATTGGCGATCCCTCTGCCGGGGGTCGACGAGGTTCGTCAACCAGGGCGGCAGGTTGGTTCCGGCTGCAGAGGTCGGCGTTCGATTGCGACAGCAATTCCTTGCGCCAACCAAGGAATCAGCCCAGCATTCATGCGCTGGGGAGGAAAAAAGCATTTATGGCCGGACGCGGCGTATCTGCGACCTGACGATCCGGCCACTGGGAAGACACGTTCCGGGAACGGGCAAGCGAAATGCTTGACAACCGTTGATAGGAACTGCGCTCATGCCTGCTCTCACAACCAGACCGGCCCCAGTCGCCCGCACGGCGCGCCGACTCCTGAATTCACTTGTCGCGGCAGTGGTTTTGATTGCTGCCGCCATTCCATTTGCGGCGCCTGCTCTGGCGCATGATGCCAAGCCGACCGCGGCAATGCCGCAAGGCTGGAGCTATCCGTTCTCCTGCTGCTCGGGCTATGATTGCCGCGAGGTCTCTCAGACATCGATCAGCGAACGTCCCGAGGGCTATGTCATCAAAGGAACCGGGGAAGTCGTGGCCTATAGCGACAAGCGGATCAAGAATTCGCCCGACGGCGAATATCATTGGTGCTCCGTTGCCGGTGCCAATGACGGAAAGACCATCTGCCTGTTCGTGCCCCCATCGTCCTACTAGCGCATGACGCCCAAAAGCTTGCCCACGGGCTGACCCGAGCGTGTGCAGCGGTTTTGGATCGATGGGCCTTCGATCTGTGCATCGCAGGCTCACAGGTCTGCTGACCGGCAGTTGTCAGGAGCGTTTCTTTATGCTGCCTTTGCCGTACGGGGCGGCGGCATTGTGAGGGACCAATTCATGACCATCAAGGCAAGCTGCCACTGCAAGGCGACGACGTTCGAGGTTTCGCAAGCGCCGCAGACAGTGACGCGATGCACCTGTTCCTTCTGTTCGAAACGCGGTTCGTTGTGGGCCTATTACACCCCATCGCAATTCAGACTCACCAGCCCGCCCGAGAATGTTTCGTTCTACCAGTGGGGATCGAAAACCATAAAACACGGTTTTTGCGCCACCTGCGGCTGCGGCACCTTCACCGAGACGCCGGACTGGTCGACAGGCGAGCCGAATTTCGACAATCCGAAGATCAGCGTGAACTCGCGGCTGTTCGACGATTTCGATCTCGACAAGGTCGAAGTGGTGGTCATCGACGGCAAGAATCTCTGGTAGCCGATCGAATTGGGGTGGTCGCGCGAGCCGCTGCAGGCGTGTGGAATTGAGCCGGGGAAAGCCGCGGCAACGGCTTTTGCTGGTCCGTTTTTCGCCGCATTTCATGGTACAAGTCGCTGGAAGGGCTGATGCGGTGCGCCGTTGCGCGACCGTGGAATGGAGAGGGACCACCATATGAAAAAGATTGTGCTCGCCGTCGTGGCGACGGCTGTGCTCGTGAGCGCATGCACCACCGATCCCTACACCGGGGAACAGAAGGTTTCCAACACCGCTGCCGGCGCCGGTCTCGGTGCTTTGGCGGGTGCCGGGCTCGGCATGCTTGCCGGCGGTAACGACCGCCGCAACGCGCTGATCGGCGCGGGCATCGGCGCGCTTGCCGGCGGTGCCATCGGTGCCACCATGGACCAGAACGAGGCCGAACTGCGCCGACAGCTTCAGGGCACCGGCGTCAGCGTCACCCGCACCGGCGACCAGATCATCCTCAATATGCCGTCCGACATCACCTTCAACGTCGACCAGGACGCGGTGAAGGCCGGTTTCTATCCGGTGCTGAATTCGGTTGCCCTTGTGCTGAAAAAGTTCCGGCAGACCACCGTCGACGTGTTCGGCCACACCGACTCGACCGGCGGCGACGAGCACAATTTCGACCTGTCGCAGCGCCGTGCTTTGGCGGTCGCCAACTATCTGTCCGGACAGGGCGTCGATTCCCGCCGCTTCGCCGTCACCGGCTTCGGCAAGACGCGTCCGATCGCCTCCAATGCGACGGCTGCCGGCCGGGCTCAGAACCGCCGCGTCGAGATCCAGCTGTCGCCGCTCACCTGAGGCAAGCACATGAACCGAGAGCGGCCCCGCAAGGGGCCGCTCTAATGGTTATGCCGGACCACCGGCCGCCGGCGCCCTTCGTTCGCGATATCAGGACCGGGCCGGCTGTTCGACAATTGCGGCAACGATCCGGCGCACGATCGGAAGCACAATCAGCAGGCTGGGAAACGCAACAAGCCATGAAGCGCCCCACGCATAGCTCCAGGCCGCTATAAACCCGTTAGTCCAGCCTGCGCCGATTGCCGTCGAAACCGCCGAGACAATCGAGGACATCAGAATCGAAAGAACCAACGGCATCACCACCGCGCCGTAGGAGGGCGGCAGCTTTCTCAACTTGAAGGCTCGGTCCGGTGATGCTTGCATCGAAATCTCCTAATAAAAAAATATGCGTAGGCGCTATTGTGAGGACGATCAGGCGGCATATGCCGTCTGCAGCGCCAATTCCCGAATGAAGCTTCGCAGCGAACGCGGCTCGCGGCCAAGCACGGCACGCAACGTCAGGCTGTTCCCGCCGAGGCCGTATTTGGCGTAGTGGCTGTGTACTTTGGCCAGCATCTGCAACTGCCGGTCCGTATAGGGAAGGCGGGCCTTCGCCGCCCAGTCCTGAAATGTCGGCTCGCCCGCCGAAACCGGCCGGCCAAGCGCTTCGCTCATCATGGCGACGACCTCTTCGCGGCTGTGCATACCGTCGGCGCACAGCTCGAGGGTCGCATAGGACAAACGCGTTTCGGTCAGTGCGATTGCCGCAACTTCAGCCACATCGCGATAGTCGACGCGGGCGAGCTTCGCCGTCCTTGGAAACGGCTCGGCGAAAACGCCGTGCTCGACGACGGACGGCCAGGCCGCCGCGATATTTTGCATGAAATTGGCCGGGTGCAGAATGGTGTACTCCATGTTCGTCGAATAGAGGGCAGCTTCAACGGGTACCTTGCTTGCATGGTTTTCCAGCCTCGTATTGGTCGGCTGGATCACCGACGAAAAGACGAACTTTCGAACGCCTGCTCGCGCCGCCGCCTCAACCATGGCAACCCCCATGGCGGCTTCGTCGGGAGCAAAGGCCGGTCCGATGTGAAAGACACCGTCGACACCTTCCACGGCCTGCTCAAGGCTCCGATGGTCGCGCAGATCTCCGATCGCGATCTCGGATGCACCGGCTTTCTGGGCTTTTTCGGCACTCGCGGCGTCACGAACAAGCGCCCGAATCCTGGCATTGCGGCGGACGAGTTCAGGCACCACCAAACCGGCAACGCGGCCTGCGGCGCCTACGATCAGGACCGTTGGACTGGGTGTTCGCATGACGATCTCCTTCCCTCAAGTCTGCCTTTCGGCCTATGCAGGGAAGATAAAATCTAGCGAACTGCGTTACAATTGATCGATTTTGCGATAGTTTCTCCCGATTTTCGGGAGAAAGGAGCGATGAGCCGGATAGATGATTTCGAAGCCTTCATTGCCATTGTCGAGCACGGCAGCCTGACGGCTGCCGCACGCCGGCTGAACCGCTCACTGCAGTCGGTCAGTCGGTCCTTGGCGACATTGGAGGAATCCATCGGGGTCGAGCTTCTGCACAGGACGACACGCCGCTCGACGCCGAGCGAAGCCGGAGCGGCTTTTTTCCAGCGCATCAAACCCGCCGTCGAGGAAATTAACGAAGCCAGGCTTCAGGCGGCCAACCGACGGTCGGAGCCGTCGGGCATCCTGCGTGTGAGTGCCCCGGTTCTGTTCGGCCCGGATTTCCTGATGCCGGTCATCGCCGACTGTATGCGGACATATCCCCGCGTCGAGGTTGACCTCCAGCTTTCCGATGAATTTGTCGATCTTGATGCCGAGGGTCTCGATTTGGCGGTCCGGATCGGCAATTTGCCGGATTCCAATTTACGTGCGAAGCGGCTGGGGGCGTTGCGGCGCGTCGTGTTCGGCGCACCTGCCTACTTCCAGCAACGCGGCCGACCGGCCCATCCGCTTGAATTGCGTGAGCACGATTGCATCGTACGAACTGTCGACGGCCGCCCGGGCGAATGGATGTTTCAGATTGAAGGCAAGCCCCGGTCGGTGAAGGTCGCGGGCACTTTCCGGTCGAATTTGATGATATCCATCTATGCAGCCGCGGTTCACGGATTGGGTCTGGGCTACTCGCCGCTTTGGCAGATAAAACACCTGGTGGACGACGGCCGCCTGGAACTGGTTCTGACCGAATTCGAGCCTGTGCCGGTGCCGATACACGCCGTGTGGCCGGAAGGCAGATCATCCTCCGCCAAAGTTCGCGCTTTTCTGGACCTGCTGGCATCCCGCCTGGAGCTCAAGAACCTTTAGGGCGCAAAACTAATCTGAGCGCCGATCTTACCTCATCGACATCAAGTTCGTGATCAGAACTGCCTTGGCGGCGTTGACCACGGGTTGATGGACCTCCGAATGACCGATGTCATTCAGCTGATCGGTCGTCAAATTTGCCAATGCCCTGCGTCTTGCGACGGTCCGCCGCCACCCCGTGAAGGCAGTGATCATCATTGCTGCGCTTTTCAGGCCAGACCCAAGCCAGCGGCGTTTGGACGCGCTGCTGCCGGCGCGAGTTCCCGTGTGAGCCATTTCTTAGTCTCCCGTTTCGAGTTTGCGGGTGGGAGCGTGCCACGCAGGTGTTTTCGGGCTGTTCGGCTGTGCGTGAACAATTGGGAGGAGTCCGACGATCCGCCGTTAAATCGGTGTTAAATCAATCTACCGAGATGCTATTCTGTCGCTGCGGTCAAAGTCTGGAGACGATTTGTGCGCATCCGGTTGCTTGGTGGCCTGGAGGTTACTTCCCCGGAGCACCGGCCCGTCCGGTTCGCCACACGCAAGACTTCGCTTCTTTTTGCTGCTCTGGTTCTCGCAGGCCGCCGCGGCCATCGTCGCGAGCAGCTTTCCGAAGCCTTTTGGCCGGGGCGAAGCAATGGGCAAGCCCGCAATAGTCTGCGGCAAGCGCTTGTCGACATCAGGCGCTCGTTCCCGGCCAGCTTGGATGCCACCGTCTACATCGATGGGGATCAGGAGACCGTCGTGCTGATTGCCGGTCCGGATGAGGCGGACATCTCGGTGTTCGACCGGAAATTAGAGGAGGGCCGGACCACCGATCTCGCCTTCGCAGCCGATCTCTATCGCGGTGAGCTGCTTGCCGGGCAAACGATTCCTGACGAACTGGACGAGTGGTTTGGACCGTATCTGAGCAAGTATCAGCGCAAGGCGCTGCAGTTGGTCGATCGGCTGAGCCTGGCGCTGCCCGCACCCGGCTCAGCGGAAGAGACGGCCTGCGAAGGGCTCGCGGAGAGATTGCTCGCCTCGGATCCGACGGCGGAGGCAGCCCATCGGGCGCTTATCCGCATCCACGCTCATCGAGGTCACGAAAACGCGGCCTTGCGCCAGGTCGAGCTGTGTCGGGCAGCTTTAAAAAAACATCTGAATGCGGACCCAGAGGAGCAGACAAGCTCACTTGCGGCTTCCCTGCAGTCCCGTGAAAGAACTGAACGTCAGCGGCCTGAGCCAAGCTCTGCCGCCGCATCACTGGCGCAGGTTCTGGCGGCCCCGACGAGGCGCGACGACCAGCCGTCGATTGCGGTGCTGCCGTTTCAGAATCTAAGCGGTGATGTGGAGCAGGAATATTTCGCCGACGGCATGGTGGAAGACATTGTCACCGCCTTGGCTCACTTTCGTCACCTGTTCGTGGTCGCACGGAATTCGAGCTTCACCTACAGGGGACGGTCCATAGACATAAAGCAGGTCGGGCGTGAGCTGGGCGTGCGCTATGTGGTCGAGGGAAGTGTTCGCCGGGCGGGCGACCGCCTGCGCATCGCCGGGCAGCTCATCGACACCTCGACGGGGGCCTATCTCTGGGCCGACCGTTTTGATGGAACGCTCGCCGAAGTTTTCAGTCTGCAGGACCAGGTCGCCTCGAGCATCGTCGGCGCAATCACACCGAAAATGGAGGAGGCTGAGATCGAGCGTGCCAAACGCAAACCGACAGAAAGCCTCGATGCTTATGACTACTATCTCCGCGGGCTGGCGGCCTTTGACCGAACGATCACTAGTAGATCGGCGATTGACGACGCCTTGCGCCTCTTCATGAAGGCGATCGACCGTGACCCGGAGTTCGCGATAGCCCATGCGCGGGCGGCGCGGTGCTACGCTACCCGAAAAAGCAACGGCTGGATGGTCGACCGTGCAGAAGAGATTGCCGAAGCTACTCGACTGGCCAGGAGAGCGGTCGAACTCGGAAGGGACGATGCAATTGCGCTTTCCTACGGTGGATACGTCCTCGGCTACGTAGGCGGCGACCTTGATGATAGTGCGGCTTGCATCGATCGCGCGCTCGCTCTCAACCCGAACTTGGCCGCTGCTTTGGGCGTCAGCAGCTGGGTGAGGGCTTGCTTGGGCGAGCCAGGCAAGGCCATCGAGCACGCCGCGCTTGCCATGCGCCTAAGCCCATTGGATCCACGCCTGTTCGCTTGGCAGTTCAACACCGGGCTCGCTCATTTTTGTGCAGGCCACTACGATGACGCCGTCGCTTGGGCGGGAAAGTCGCTGCGGCACCAGCCGAACTACGTGAGCGCGATGCGTGTAGTGGCGGCGGGTCATGCCCTTGCGGGGCGCCTAACGGAAGCGCAGCAAATGATGGCCCGGCTTTGCGAGTTCGATCCCTCGCTGCGGCTTTCGAATCTCGCCGAGGTGCTGCCGCCGTTTTATCGACCGGACGATCGCAGCAGATATATCGAAGGCCTTCGCAAGGCGGGCCTGCCGGACTAACCCCATCTCAGCGCGAAGCGAGGCTGTCTTATGCAGGTTTCGGTGCTTCGCGCGTCCGCAGGACGCACAAGCGCTGCAGCATCAGACCTTGGCGACGATCCGCATGAAGGCCGGCATGTCGTCGCCGAAGCCGACGGTCGCGTCATTGTCTTCCTGTCGCTGGCGGGCAGGGCGCTCGCGCTGCGGCCTGGTGTCGCCGCGTTCGGGCGCGCGCCTTTCGTTGCGATCCGGCGAAGCCTTCCGTTCAGGTGAAGCCTGGCGTTCGCTGTTTTCCGACCGGATCGCCTCTTTGCGGGTACGCCGCTCGTCGATGTCGGCGACGGTGGCTTCGGCCACGACTGGCTGTTCCTCGCTAACCGCTTCCGGCGCCGCTTCCTCGCTGCGCTTGACGTGGCGTTCACGCGGTTTGCGCTCGCCCCTGTCCTTGGCGTCGGCGTCGTCCTTGCGGCCGGCACGGCGTGGCGCACCGCGGCCACGGCGCGGGGCCTCATCCTCGCCGCCTTCGCTGGCAACGACCGTCGACAAATCGCCGTCATGCCACTCGATCTTCGTGCCGATCAGCCGCTCGATGGCGTCGATGTATTTGGTGTCCGACTTGGTCGCGATGGTGAAGGATTTGCCCGAGCGCCCGGCGCGGCCGGTACGGCCGATGCGGTGGACGTAATCCTCCGCGTGGATCGGCACGTCGTAATTGAAGACATGGCTGACATCGGGAATGTCGAGGCCGCGCGCCGCGACATCCGAAGCAACGAGGTAGCGCAGCTTGCCGTCACGGAAATTGGCAAGCATCTGCATGCGCGCGCGCTGGTCCATGTCGCCATGCAGGGCGCCGGCGTCGAAATCATATTTCAGCAGCGAGCGGAACAGCTCCGATACCTCGATCTTGCGGTTGCAGAAGATGATGGCGTTCTTCAGCTCGGCATCCTCGGCTTTCATCAAATTGCGCAGCGTCTCGCGCTTGTCCCACGGCTTTGGCCCGGATTTCACCAGCCGCTGGATAATGTTGGTGGCGGCCGATGCTGCCTTCGACACTTCGACGCGCACCGGCGCGTGCAGGAATTTCTCGGTGAGCTTGGTGATTTCCGGCGGCATCGTCGCCGAGAAGAACAGCGTCTGCCTGGTGAACGGGATCATCTCGCAGATACGCTCGATGTCGGGGATGAAGCCCATGTCGAGCATGCGGTCGGCCTCGTCGATGACGAGGATCTCGACACCATTGAGCAGGAGCTTGCCGCGCTCGCGATGGTCGAGCAGGCGGCCGGGAGTCGCGATCAGCACATCGGCGCCGCGCTCGAGCTTCTTGTCCTGCTCGTCGAAGGACACGCCGCCGATCAGCAGTGCGATGTTGAGCTTGTGGTTCTTGCCGTATTTGACGAAGTTTTCCTCGACCTGCGCGGCGAGCTCGCGCGTCGGCTCGAGGATCAGCGTGCGCGGCATGCGGGCGCGGGCGCGGCCCTTTTCCAGCCGGGTGAGCATCGGCAGGACGAAGGACGCCGTCTTGCCGGTGCCGGTCTGGGCTATCCCCAGCACGTCCTTGCCGAGCAAGGCGTGAGGGATGGCGCCAGCCTGGATCGGCGTCGGCTCGGTGTAGCCGGCATCGGTAACTGCGGAAAGGACCTTCGGCGACAGGCCAAGGTCTGCAAAGGTCAACGCTTCTTGAGCGATCTGGGTGTCTGAGGACAAGTTTGGCTGTCTTTGGCTGGTTCGGGGGCGCAACATATGCAGTCGCGGCAAGCGCCGCGCGCCTGCAAGATTGGTATTGCAGGTAGGCGCAAGCCCACGATTTGTCAACACAAACGGGCGGCATTGGCGCGATTGTGAAGTCGTAACCTTAATCGCGATGCTTAATTTGCGCAGTGGCCGCTGCGCCGGCTCAATACCTGAACTGTTCGGCGAGAATGCGCTCGTTCCACGAATGGTTGGGATCGAACAGCAGCGTCGCCGTTGCCGTCGGCGATTCCCTCACCGTGACCGTCGTCACCGCCTTGACCTCGGTGTGGTCGGCGGCGGCATTCACCGGCCGCTTTTCCGGCTCCAGAATGTCGAAACGCACGATCGCCTTGTTGGAGAGCAGCGCGCCGCGCCAGCGGCGCGGACGAAACGGGCTGACCGGGGTCAGCGCCAGCAGCGGAGCGTCGAGCGGCAGGATCGGCCCGTGCGCCGACAGATTATATGCGGTCGAGCCGGCCGGCGTCGCAATCATCACGCCGTCGCAGTGCAATTCCTCCAGCCGCTCCTGCCCATCCACGGTGATGCGGATCTTGGCCGTCTGGTACGACTGGCGCCAAAGCGCGACCTCGTTGATCGCGAGCGCCGAAATCGTCTCGCCTTCGGCCGTCACCGCCTGCATCTCCAGCGGACGGATCGTTTCGGCAACGGCCGCCGCGATGCGCCCGGTCAAGCCGCTGGCGCGGTATTCGTTCATCAGGAAACCGATGGTGCCACGGTTCATGCCGTAGACCTTCTTTCCCGTGCTCATCGTCTCACGCAGGGTCTGCAGCAGAAAGCCGTCGCCGCCGAGCGCCACGACGATCCTGGCTTCTTCGACGGATGCCTGGCCGTAGCGTGCCGAAAGGCTTTCCAACGCCGCATTGGCGTCGGCGGTACCGGATGAGACGAAGGCGAAACGGCTGGCGGTTTTGCTCATGGCTCTCAACGACAACCGATTGGGACGACCGCCTGGCGACCGATTGGCGGCGACCGGTTGCTGGGCCGCGCCAGCGCCGGGTTAGCATGGGTGGGCATTTCTGCAAAGGGAGGGAGGTGCCTGCAGATGGCGACCAAACAAGCCGCACTCGCGCATCATGTCGGAGGACAAAATGATGTGATGGTTAAGACTCGCCTTAAACTCTCGTAAAGCCATATCGATCATGTTAGCCGGCAGCGGACGGGCGGCGTGGGGGCTAACCAGTCGAGGCCGATCTATTGCCGCTGGCACGCTTGATTATTGTCTTCCTGATGCTGGCAAGTTTTGCCCTGGCTTTCGCGGAACTGGTGCGCCAGTCGGAGGAAAAGAGCTTTAGACCCGAGCCCACGGCCTCACGCTGCGGCGACGCGGCGGGGACACCCTGTCCGCAAAGGGCGCTTTAACGCCACAGCGCCAGTGCTTATCGGGCTTGCAACAGATGGCAGCCGGCCTGGCGCTTTTGCGCGAGATACTCGTCGACAAGCTGGCGATAGCGGACTTTGCCGAAGCTCGGGAAATGGCCGCCGTGCACGACCGAGACATCGAGATCGCGCATGTGCAGCAGCGTTTCGACATAATCGTCGATATCGGAGTGATAGACGTCGTCGATCAGCGGGCCGTCATAGATGATGTCGCCGGAAAACAGGATGCCCGTCCTGTTTTCGTAGAGCGCAATGCCGCCGGGTGAATGGCCGGGCGTGTGGATGACCTCGAAGGCACGGTCGCCGAGATCGACGATGTCGCCTTGCTCGAGCAACCAGCCGGCTGGTGCGGGCAGGATCTGGTAGCGCTTCGTGTCCCAACCTTGCGGCATGCCGTCGAACATCTCGTCAGTGGCATAGCGGTCGGCAACCGTCCATTCGTTGCGTGGATCGGCGAGGATTTCGGCCTCGGCCGGGTGCACGCAGCGGTCGGGAAATTCGTGATGGCAGCCGATATGATCGAAATGCGTGTGGCTGGCCACGCAGGTGAGCTTGCGCTCCGTGACCAGCGGCACGTGGCGGCGCAGGCTGAAATGCCCGAGGCCGGTGTCGAACAGAAGATCGCGGTCGCGGCCGCGCACATGCCAGATGTTGCAGCGGAAGAACGGCTTGATCCACGGCTCGTGGATCAGCGTCACGCCATCGCCCATGCGGATAGTTTCGTACCAGTCAGGAGCGTCGATGATTGGAAGCGTGCTCATGTTTGGTCCGCAAGCAGGATGATGTCGCCAGCATCGCACGATACCGCGACAACGTCGCCCGGCTGGACGGCCGATGCTGCCGCGACCTTGGCGATGAAGTGCAGCGCCGGGTCGGTCGTGGAGGTCCCCAGCACACGCTTGAAGCTGCCCTGGAAGACGACGTCGCTGACCTTGACCATGCCAAGCGCCACGGCGCCGGCGGCAGCGCCGAGAACAAGATGCTCCGGGCGGATGGCCAGCGCAACGGTCGAGCCGGCCGGCAATGTGCCAGGCTGCGAGAGCGACCCAAGCTTCGTGGTGACGGTGATTTTGCCGCTCTTCGCCTCCGTCACCGTTCCCGATATCAGCGTGCTTTCGCCCATGAAAGTCGCGGAAAAGCGCGTCGCCGGCCGTGCATAGACGCGCTCGGGCGGCCCTTCGTCCTCGATGCGCCCGTCATTCATCACCACGCAATGATCGGCCAGCGCCATCGCCTCTTCCTGGTCGTGGGTGACGTGGATGAAGGCGGTGCCGACGCGTTTCTGGATCGCCTTCAATTCATCCTGCATCTGCCGGCGCAATTTCAGGTCGAGCGCGCCGAGCGGCTCGTCGAGCAGGAGCACCGCCGGCTCGACCACCAGGGCGCGCGCCAGCGCCACGCGCTGCCGCTGACCGCCGGAAAGCTGATGCGGCTTCTTGTCGAAGGCAGTGGCCAACCCAACCAGCGCCAGCGCCTCGCGTGCCCTTGCTGCCCGGGTTGCGCCATCGACACCCCGCATGCGCAGGCCGAAGCCGACATTGCTGCCGACGCTCATATGCGGGAACAGCGCATAATCCTGGAACACGGTCGTCGTCGGCCGCTTCGCCGGCGGCACGGCGGTGCAGTCCTCGCCGCGGATCAGCACCTTGCCTTCGCTCGGCGTGACGAAGCCGCCGAGGATGGACAAAAGCGTCGTCTTGCCGGAGCCGGACGGGCCGAGCAGGATCGTGTAGCTGCCAGGCTCGATCGTCAGCGAGACGTTCTTCAGCACGGTGTGCTGACCGAAGCGATGCGAGACGGAGCTTATATCGACCAGTGGCGCACTCATGCCGGCTTCCTCCGCAACAGCATCAGCTCGAACAATACCACCAGTACGATGGAGACGGCGAAGACCAGCGAGCCGACGGCGTTGGTCTTGGGATTGAGGCCGGAGCGGAGCAGGTTCCAGATCTCGACCGGCAGCGTCGTGTCGAAGCGCGTCAACAGGAACGAGATGACGAACTCGTCCCAGGAGAAGGTCATCGACAGGAAGAAGCCGGCGAAGATGGCCGGCGCCATGATGGGCACGGTGATCAGCAGCAGCACCTTCCATTCGGGCGCGCCGAGGTCGCGCGCGGCGCGCTCGATATTGATCTGGTGGTCGCCCATCTGGCTGTAGACGATGGCAAAGCAGAGCGGCAGGTTGATCACGACATGGCCGATGCCTGCGGCAAGTAGAGACTTCGGTACGCCGGTCCAGTTGAACAGCACCAGCAGCCCCATGCCGATGATGAGATAGCTGACGGTCAAGGGCAAGGTGATCAGCCCGCGCATCAGGCCCGAGCCCGGCAAGGCGAAGCGCGCAAAACCCCAGGCGGAGAGAAAGCCAAGCGTGACGGCGACAGCCGAGGAGACGACCGCCACCAGCAGCGAATTGACCAGAGCCGAAGTCAGCCGCGTGTCGGCGAGCACGGCCTCGTACCAGCGCAGCGACGGCCCGGTGAAGGGCGGGATCGGAAACGAGGTTGCCTGCAGCGAAAACAGCACCAGAACGACGACCGGCAAGAAGATGAAGCCGTAGATGGCGAGGGCGTAAAGGCCGGAGACAAGGCGGATGAGAGCGCGCATGGTCAGGCCCGCTCGATCTTCAGCCAGCGGGCGCAGGCGAGATAGGCAATGGTGACCACCGCCATCAGGATGATCGACAGCGCCGAGGCGAGCGGAAAGTCGCCGCGCCGGCCGATCTGCATCATGACAAGTTGCGGCATCAAAAGCTCATTGTTGCCGCCGAGGATCTGCGGCGTGATGTAGTCGCCGATGCATAGCACGAAGGTGAGGAAGGCGCCGACCATGATGCCAGGCAGCGTCAGCGGCAGAACGACATGCAGGAAAGTCCGCAGCGACCCGGCGCCGAGGTCGGCGGCGGCCTTGCGGTAGCTGGGGCTGAGCTGCTTCAGATTGGCGAAGATCGTCAGCGTCAACAGCATGACGAAGAAATGCACAAAGCCGGTGATTGTGGCCAGCCGAGTATTGGCGAGCTGCAGCGGTTCACTGAACAGGCCGGAGCCGGTCAACGCGCGGTTGACGACGCCGTTTTGCGCCAGCACCAGCAGCCACGAATAGGAGCGCACGACATAGGAGGTCCAGAAGGGCAGCACCGCCAGCATCAGCGCCAGCCGCTGCCAGCGCTCCGGCACCTGCTCGGCCAGGATCCAGGCAAAGGGATAGGCAAGCAGCACCGAGATCACGGTGACGATCGCTGTGACCTGCAGCGAGTTCACCATCGCCTGCCAGTAGGACGGATTGGCAAAGAACTGGCTGTAGTTGGACAGCGTGAAGCCGCCGCCTTCATGTGCCGTCAGGCTGGATACCGCCATGGCGACGAAGGGCAGCACAAAGAACAGCAACGTCCAGCCGAGCGCCGGCGCGACCAGCGCCCAGGGCAGGGCACGCCCGCTGTTGACGGCGTTCACGACCGGCAGCCGGTCATTGCGCCTGCAGCATTTCGGTCCAGACGTCCTGCATCTTCTTGTCGAGATCCGCGTTCGGCGCCGGATAGGACTGGGCGCGGGCGAGGAATTCCGGCTGCTCGTCGAAGCGCAGGATATTCTTCTGCTCGTCGCTCAACGCCGCCTTGCTGCTGGCCGGCATGCCCCAATAGCAGGACGAGGTGGCGAGCCGCGCCTGGCCTTCGGGGCTCATAATGTACTGGATGAATTTAAGCGCCAGCTCCTTGTTCTTGGAATCCTTGAACATTGCCAGCGACTGCGACCACAGCACGGCGCCTTCCTTCGGGATAGAGAAGTCGAGGGCAGGGTTTTCCTTGGCCAGCCCCGCCGTCACCCATTCGCCGCCGCCGACCAGAATGTCGACCTCGCCGGTCGCCAGCGCCGTCTGGCTGGCGGTCACTTCGCCGACCAGCTTGGCGTTGGCCTTCATTTTGAGCAGCTCTTCCTTGATGGCGGGAAGGTCGGCTTCGGTCAGCTCGGCAGTCTTCTTGCCGATCGCCAGTGCGGCCATGCCGATGACAGGCAGGTAATAATCGTAGATGGCGATCTTGCCCTTGTATTTGTCGCCGGTCAGCGCGGCCATCGACTGCATGTCGGCCGGGTCGACCTTGGTCTTGTTGTAGCCGATCGTGTTGTAGCCGAACTTTTCGGTGATGCCGTAACGCTTGCCGTCGACGACGGTGGAGCTATCCATCTTCACCTGCGGAAAAAGGTCGACCAGCGGCAGCTTGTCTTCCGGTAGCGGCTCGAACAGGCCTTTTTCGACGCCGCGCGGTACGTCGATGCTGTCGATCACCATCACGTCCCAGTCGCCGGGCTGTGATTGATCGACGATGGCCAGGCCGGCGCCGGTGCCTTCGAACTCCTTGACATTGACCTTGACGCCGTTCGCCTCCTCGAACGGCTGCAACAGCGCCGGATCGGCGTGATCGCACCAGATCAGCGCGTTCAGGTCCTGCGCCTGAGCGAGGCTGCCAGCCGCCAGCAGCAGTGCTGCCGCGGCGCACGCGCCTTGGAGATGGCTCTTCAGAACGGAAAGCGGGTTCCTGGTAATTGGATTGGGGGTCTTCAGCTTGATGGGCATCGAGTGTTCTCCCTTGCCTTTTTGGCTTGTGGCAAAAAATTGAACCAATTCTAAAATTGAGTCAATTCTGTTTTTGTGGCAAACAGCCGCTATGAGCGGATTGCGGGCAAGGCAGAAGGCGGATCGGCACCGCCGCATCATCGAGGCGGCAGCGGACCTATTCCGCGATGCCGGTTATGAAGGCGCCAAGATCGAGACCATCGCGGCGCAGGCCGAAGTCTCGGTCGGCACGATCTACAATTACTACCAGAACAAGGGCGACATCCTCGGCGCCATCGTCTCGCTGGAGGTCAACGAGGTGCTGAATGCCGGGCGCGGCGTCGTCGCCAACCCGCCGGCCAATGTCGGCGACGCGCTGGATACGCTGCTCGGCATCTATATCGAACATTCGCTGCATTATCTCAGCAAGGAGATGTGGCGGCAGGCGATGGCGATCTCGACGCAGCTGCCCGACAGCCCGTTCGGCCAGGCCTATACCGCGCTCGACCGGGCATTGACCGAGCAAATCCGCGCGCTGATCGTCCGCCTGCAGGCGCTCGGCCTGGTGCGCCGCGACATCGACGGGCCGGCGCTCGGCGAACTCATCTTCAACAACATGAACATGATGTTCATCGAATTCGTGAAGCGCGAGGAGGCGAGGATTGCCGAACTGCGCACGGCGATACGCAGGCAGAACAGGATATTGGTGGCGGCGATCGGAGTGTAAGAAGATCAAGGGCGAGTAGGGCCTGCAACACAAATCGCCGCAGCCGGAGCATCGCCTAACGGTTGATCAGCCATAGAATGGCCGAGAGCACGATGCTGACCAGTATCCCCGTGGTGATAGGGACATAAAGCCTGAAGTTCTCACGCTCGATCACGATATCGCCGGGCAGCCTGCCAAGGCCGGTCCGGGCCAACCAAGGCCACAGCAGGCCTATGGCGACTATGCTGAGACCAACGACGATCAGAGTTCGCGACATGGCAGCATCCTGCCGGAAATAGCATCGTGCCAGAAATATAGTGTTGACGGGTCTTGCAAGCAGCGCTTCCTTTCGATGTTGCCTCTTGAGTTGAGGTTGAAATCTGATACAACCTAAAAGGGTATCAAGGGAGGGATTGGATGCAGATTTCCATCTGGCATTGGGCTATAGTGCTGCTGCTGATCGGCGTGCCTGTTTTCTTTGCCGTTCGGTCAGCCGCAAAGCCATTACAGGATCCTTCGGCTCTCGTAGGTTTCGGAGGCTGGCTTATGCTGCTGGCGATCCTTCAGGCTTTCTCCCCGCTACGCACGCTCGTCTCATTGGGCTCATCGAGTGAAGGCTACCGACAGCTCATGACGCTCCCGAATGGCACTTTGGCGGTCTACGGCGAGGTTGCCCTCTTGCTGGCGTTTCTGGTGCTCCAGGTGATTGTGTTCGTTGCAATGCTCCGGCGGAGTTCCCGCTTCAAGCAGCTATTCCTGTATCAGTGGTTTGCAATACCAATCGTGTTTATTCTGGACGCGGTATGGATCTCAGCGGTTATGAGCGCTCCTGTGAGCTTGGTGCTTGCAGGGGATGCGCTGGTAATGCCCGCAGTTTCTTTTGTCCTGACCGGCATCTGGGTCGCCTACGTCTACAAGTCGGTCAGGGTGAGAAACACGTTCGACCGGGTCGCCATATCCGGTCATGTCGCGAGTGCTTCATAGAGCTTGCCGCGAGTCCTATGTATGGCTGCCGACAAAAATGCCGGGCGCCCAATATGGACCCGGATCATCCGGCTACTAGGCCTGCTCTAGCGAGGATTTCAGGAGCCGGCGTGACATGCCCGTGCGGCTTGCAGTAGTCCGGGTCGATCGCGCGATAGCCGAGCAGATGGCCGAGTGGCGCCAGGATCCCCAGCGCCACTCGCTGAATCGAAGGTGGCGGGTGCGTGAAGACGATCACGTCGGCAAATTCCCTGGCGATGACTGCTGCCTGAAGCGGCGAAGGTCTACCTTTTCTGTCTACCTTGCCGGCATTGGCCAGGCCGAAGAGCATGCCGATCAGCAGCTCGAAACGGTTCGGGTCGACATTGTCCGCACCTGGCGCCCGGTCGACTTCGACCAGGACATGCGCTTCTTCGGTTTTGCTGCTGTTCCACCAATCATGTGCGACGCCTGCTTCGACCGTGGCGGATTGGCCAGGCCCCAGGGACAAAGTCTTCCCGGCGATGCAAGCGTCGAGACGGCCACGGAGGACGGTAAACCGTTCCGTCAGATTCGGGTGGAAGTGCTCGCCCACCGCTGCGGCTCCCGGCCGGGCGGTCAGATGAGCGATGCCAGGTCCCTGGCCGCGGTCTTCGGTGCCACGCAGGATGACCGCATATTCGCCGGTCACCTTGTTCTCGTAGACATCTCCACAGCGTGACATGGATCGGCTCCGGAGTTTCAGAGCACCAATGCCCGGCAACTCTATCGTCAAAGGCTTGGTCGTTCAACGACGCTCCAACGGGCGATTGCGGAAACACCAGTTGCCGGCTCTTCGTCAACGCGGGCGATCAGCGCTCTACCGAACATGCTTAGGCGGCCGCGCTCGCGGAAACGGCACGACCGTCAGTGGCGCCTTGCGGAATTCCGCGATGGCTATTTCTTCAATCAGCGCGTCGAGGGCCTCGTTGACGCGTCGGCTCGTTTCATCCGCGCCGCAGAGGCGGTTTTGTGCGCACTCCAAAAGCTCGCGCGCCGCGGCGAAATCACTTCGCATGACAACACCCTTTGGTTTTTGGCCCGCCGCACCGACATTGTCGGCGCGCTTAATTGAGCGAGTGCTAATATACACAGGAGCAATTTAATCGAATGGTACGAGATGGCCGAGGCCGGGAGAGAGGGCCGAAATGACGGCTCTGCAACCGCGAAGTCACGCCCGGGCTCAGCGTCTCTAGATATGAGATGCTAACTCGTTGTCTGGCGACAGATTTTGGCAGCAATTTCACGGAAGTTTCTGGTGACCCGACGAGGACGGTCCCGACACGTACGCCCCTAATACGATCTTGGGCGGCTTATATATTCTCTGGCGGCGGCAATCTGGCGCCGGTGCTCGCGGAGGAAGGCTGCGCCGAAACAAATGGCGAAGGCCAGTACTGAAAGGCTTGTCGTTGCTCTTGATGTTGGATCGGGATCGGGACTTAGCAGGAAACGGAAACCGAACGCGAAGGCGAAGACGATAAATCCGCCAAATATGCCGTTGATGAAGGGGGCGGTCGTGCGTTTCTGCTCCAACGAAGACTCCTAGGTTTTCCGCTAGGGAACTATGGTTTCCGCTAGGGAATATATGCGTTGAAGCTGATGTGCTACCGATCCTGACGGCCCCGGCCTGTGGATATCGGGGATGAGCAGATATCAAGCGCCCCGGAGGTCTCAAGAAGCCCGTACTGGTGCCCCCGGACGGAATCGAACCGCCGACCTTCGGTTTACAAAACCGCTGCTCTACCAGCTGAGCTACAAGGGCACGGCGCTCCGGTTACCATATCTGCTGCGCCAGTAAAGACAAAACTCCGTTTTCGGCTGCCGCGAACGCGCCGGTTCTGCCGCCGGGGCGTCCTGAAAACGGCCAATTCGCTTCCTATATTTGATCGAAGGTGCAATCGCATCAGCGAGGCAGTCGCATGATCAGGTTTGTCATCATTCTCCCGCTCGTCGTCGTGGCCTGGGTTCTCCTGGTGAAGCTCATCAAGGACCTGAAGCACGCCAATATCGACTGGACCGGCGTCACCACCATCATCGGCTTCATCGCGCTCGCCTTCTGGCTTCGCCATATCACCGGCATGGGCTGAGGCCTGCCGGTTGTTCCGGTGAACTGTCGACGGCGCGACCGTTCGTGGTCACGCATCAGACCGCGCGATTTCTCCCGCCGAGAAAAAATCCAAAAAGACCTTCGAACCTTTTTCCTTGTTGCGACGACTGATGGTCAAGAGGCGGTTGGATCGCCTCCCACAACAAGGAGATCGTCATGTTCAAGCGCACCATCGTTTCCGGCCTCGTCGCCACCACCGTCGCCGCCGCCATGCTGGTCGGCACCGTTCAGCCGTCGGCCGCCCATCACAAGCACAAGCACCTCGGCATCGGCATTGCCGCAGGTGTCGGCGGCTTCCTGCTCGGCAGCGCGCTGGCCCAGCCGCGCACCGTCTATATCGAGGAAGACGGCGGCTCGTGGCACGTCCGGCGCTGCCTCAATCGCTACCAGAGCTACGACCCGTACTCGGACACCTATGTCGGCTACGACGGCTATCGCCATCGCTGCCGACTTTGAGAGCCACTATTGCCAGTTTTGAGAGGAGGTGACCGTTTCAGGCAACCGGAGGAAGGGGCACCCCACTGCCCCTTTTCTGCGTGTCTGAGTGGCAGGGCAGAGGGGTTGTTCCTCCGACCTCTTAGGACCTGGGTTCCTCGCCCGCCGCGAAGCGGGGGAGAGGTGGCCGCCCACGGGTCTTGCCTTCCGGCAAGCCCGAGGACAGGCTCCGCGGCCGGAGAGGGGGCCTTCGTAGGGCGCGGTCCCCTCTCCGTCGCGGCTTCGCCGCGCCACCTCTCCACATTTCCGTGGGGCGAGGAACCCAAGCTGGAATAAAGCCGCGCTCCGTCAGCCTCTCTGTCCTGTCGAACATCGCCCACTTAAGGCGAGATCGGATGCCGCTTCAGCATTCGCCAACACTCTTGCCGATGTACAGCGATTTCCCAACAGCCTAATCTGCACCGATACCGAAACAGGGAGAGGGCGCTTGGGCGAGCACGATCCGAACGAAGAGCCGATCGAGACAATTTTCCGCAACGGCACAATCACCACCGTCGGCATCCTGCTGGCGTTCTCGCTGGGCTTCATCACGCATTGGGCCGCCAACCCGATACCTTGGGAAATCTATCACCTGGCCGCCGTCGCGCCGATTTTGATCGGCATTGCCCTGCAGATACGAGCGCTGCGGTTGCTGCTCGACTTAACGTCTCTACAACGGCGCGTTTATGAACGCGCCAATCGTATCTTCATTGCCGGCCTAATCTTCACCGCCTGCGGAGTTGGGCTGGCGATGCTGCTTGATTTCTACGACCTATCGACCAAGAGCGCGGTGCCCGGGGCCTAGCTTTGGCCATCCTGGCAGATGTCGCACCATTCGACGCTGGTCAGCGCTGCCATGCGCTCGGTTCGCTGCGAAGGCCGGGAGGGGTCGGCAGCCCGCCGATCATCCTTGTCACCTCCGCCGCCGCATCGTGCACAAGCGGGCCGATCTCGGCCAGCCGTTCCGGCGTTACCCGCACCGTCGGCCCGGAGACCGAAACGCCGCCGATCGGCTCGCCGAATTCATTGAAGATGGCGGCGGCGACGCAGCGCATGCCCGGATGCCGCTCCTCGTCGTCTACCGACCAGCCGCGCAGCTTGATCGTCACCAGGTCGCGAGCGAGCGCCGAGATGTCGGACAGCGTGTTTTCGGTGAAGCGCTCCAGCCCGGCCCGGCGCAGGATGGTGGCGACGCGTTCCGGCTCGAGATGCGCCAGCACCGCCTTGCCGATGCCCGAGGCATGGAAGGAGCTGCGCGTGCCCGGCCGGAAGAAGGCGCGGATCGCCTGATGCGTCTCGACCTGACTGACGAAGACGACGCAATCGTCCTCGGCGACGCCGAGATTGGCGGTCTCGCCGGTCTTCTCCATCAGTTCCTGCATGACGATACGGGCGCGGTCGACCAGCTTGCGGCGGCGCAGGAACGCCGCGCCCATGCGATAGGTCTCGACGCCGATCGACCACAGTTGGTCAGGGCCGTCGAACTCGACCATGCCGTGGTTTTCCAGCGTCGTCAGCATGCGGTAGGCGGTGGATGCCGGCAGACCGGAACTGGCGGCGATCTCGCTCAGCGACAGGCCGCTGCCATCGGCAACGATTGCCAGGATGCGCAGCGCCCGGTCAAGCGACTGCACCGAAGCGGCCTCGGACGGTCCGTTGAAGGCGCGCGGCCGGCCGCGCTGGCGTTTTTCGATGGTTTCCATGGATCCATTCTTCCCCTGTTTGCTCAAGCAAGCAATGAAAAAGTTTTTCACCGATTTGTAAGGCGAATTCGTGGAAAACAGAAAGACCAATCAATTCAAGCCGCAAGAGCCGTTCTCTATAAATGAAAAAATATTCTGAAAAAATTGAAAAGCAATCGGCGCACTGGCATTATCGGCCATCAACAAATCTCGTGGAGGCTGACATGGCCAGGATGCGTGCGGTCGACGCAGCGGTTCTCGTTCTCGAAAAGGAAGGCATCTCCTGTGCCTTCGGCGTGCCAGGTGCTGCGATTAACCCACTCTATTCGGCGCTGAAGGCGAGGGGCAGTATCCGCCACATCCTTGCGCGTCACGTCGAGGCGGCCTCGCATATGGCCGAAGGGTTTACCCGCGCCAGATCGGGCAATATAGGTCTGTGCATCGGCACTTCGGGTCCCGCCGGCACCGACATGATCACCGGCCTCTATTCGGCCGCTGCCGATTCAATTCCCATCCTCTGCATCACCGGGCAGGCGCCGCGCGCGCGTCTCAACAAGGAGGATTTCCAGGCCGTAGACATCGCCGCCATTGCCGCGCCCGTCGCCAAATGGGCTGTTACGGTCATGGAACCCTATCTGGTGCCGATGGCGTTGCAGAAGGCGTTTCACCTGATGCGCTCGTCGCGGCCGGGGCCGGTGCTGATCGATTTGCCTGTCGATGTGCAACTGGCCGAGATCGAGTTCGACATCGATGCCTACGAGCCGCTGGTGCCGTTCAAGCCGGCAATGTCGCGCGCCCAGGCCGAGAAGGCGTTGACGATGCTGAACGCGGCGGAAAGGCCTGTCATCGTCGCCGGCGGCGGCATCATCAACGCCGATGCGTCCGATCTGCTGATCGAGTTCGCCGAGGTCACCGGCGTGCCTGTCATTCCGACGCTGATGGGCTGGGGCGCGATCCCCGACGACCATCGCCTGATGGCCGGCATGTGCGGGCTGCAGACCTCGCACCGCTATGGCAATGCCACGATGCTCGAAGCCGATTTCGTTTTCGGCATCGGCAACCGCTGGGCCAACCGCCACACCGGTTCGATCGACGTCTACACCAAGGGTAAGAAATTCATCCACGTCGATATCGAGCCGACGCAGATCGGCCGCGTCTTCGCGCCGGACCTCGGCGTCGTCTCGGACGCCGGTGCGGCGCTGAAAATGCTGCTCGACGTCGCCACCGAGTGGAGGACGGCCGGAAAATTGCGCGACTGGTCGGGCTGGGCCGGCGAATGCCGGCAGCGCAAGAAGACAATGAAGCGCAAGACCCATTTCGACCAGGTCCCGCTGAAGCCGCAGCGCGTCTACGAGGAGATGAACAAGGCGTTCGGCCGCGACATCACCTATGTCACCACGATCGGCCTGTCGCAGATCGCCGGGGCGCAGTTCCTGCACGTCTACAAGCCACGCAACTGGATCAATTGCGGCCAGGCCGGCCCGCTCGGCTGGACGCTGCCGGCAGCGCTCGGTGTTCGCGCCGCCGATCCGGACCGCACCATCGTGGCGCTGTCCGGCGACTATGATTTCCAGTTCATGATCGAGGAACTGGCGGCCGGCGCACAGCACAGATTGCCCTACATCCATGTCGTCGTGAACAATGCCTATCTCGGCCTGATCCGCCAGGCGCAGCGCGGCTTTTCGATGGACTTCGAAGTCAGCCTGGCCTTCGAGAACGTCAACCGGAAAGACGAGCCTGAGGCGGGCTACGGCGTCGACCACGTCGCCGTTGCCGAGGCGATGGGCTGCAAGGCGGTCCGGGTGCGCCGGCCGGGGGAATTCGCCGGTGCCTTCGAAGAGGCAAAGCGCCTGATGAACGAGCACCAGGTTCCGGTGGTGCTCGAATTCATCCTCGAGCGCGTCACCAACGTTTCGATGGGTACCGAAATCGACAAGATCACCGAATTCGAGGAGCTAGCCGAACATCACGAAGATGCCCCCACGGCGATCGTCATGCTCGATTAAGCCGCATATGAGGAACTACTGCCATGCCACGGTTTTCAGCCAATCTTTCGATGCTCTTTGGCGAGCATGACTTCCTCGACCGCTTCGATGCCGCCGCCCGCGCCGGCTTCAAGGGCGTCGAGTATATCGGCCCCTATGACCATGCGCCGGATGTCGTCGCGGCCAGGTTGAAGAAGAACGGGCTGACGCAGGTCCTGTTCAACCTGCCTGCCGGCGACTGGGCCAAGGGCGAGCGCGGCATCGCGATCCTGCCCGACCGCATCCCGGAGTTCCGGCAGGGCATTGCCAAGGTCGTCACCTATGCCCATGCGCTCGGCTGCGAGCAGGTCAACTGCCTCGCCGGCATCGCGCCGCAAGGCGTCGATCGCTCCGTGCTGGAAGACGTCTTCGCCGAAAATCTGGCTTTCGCGGCCGAAAAGCTGGAGCAGGCCGGCATCAGGCTGCTGATCGAGCCGATCAACACCCGCGACATTCCGGGCTTCTTCCTGAATTACTCGGACCAGGCTCTGGCCCTGATCGACCGCGTCGGATCGAAGAACCTGTTCCTGCAATACGACATCTATCACATGCAGATCATGGAGGGGGATCTCGCCCGTACCATAGAGGCAAACCTCAACCGCATCGCGCATATCCAGCTTGCGGACAATCCCGGCCGTCATGAGCCGGGGACGGGCGAGATCAATTTTCCTTTTCTGTACAACCACATCGACCGCATCGGCTATGCCGGCTGGATTGGCGCGGAGTATAAGCCGAAGGCGGGGACGGATGCCGGACTGGGGTGGTTCCGGGACCTGGCCGGGCAGGGCAGCGCGGCGGCGTAGCGGGCAAGAGAGGCCCCCTCATCCGGCCGCTGCGCGGCCACCTTCTGCCCGCTGGGGAGAAGAGGCTGGCACCGGCGTTCGCGATCTCTTCTCCCCTCGGGGAGAAGGTGGCCCGAAGGGCCGGATGAGGGGGCGTTTCACATAGTCACTTGGAGAAAAACATGGAAACCATCGGCTTCATCGGCCTCGGCATCATGGGCGCGCCGATGGCGGGGCATCTGCTAGACGCCGGTTATCAGGTCGTCGCCAGCGACCACCGCTCGAAGCCGCCGGCCGATCTCGTCGCCAAGGGCCTGAAGACAGTCACCGGCCATGATGCCGTCGCGCGTGCCGCCGACATCGTCATCACCATGGTTCCGGATACGCCGCAGGTCGCCGACGTGCTGTTCGCTGAGAACGGCGTCGCGTCCGGGCTGACAAGAGGCAAGCTGGTCATCGACATGAGCTCGATCTCGCCGATCGAGACCAAGGAATTCGCAAAAAAGATCAACGATGTCGGCTGCGACTATCTCGACGCGCCGGTGTCGGGCGGCGAGGTCGGCGCCAAGGCGGCTTCGCTGACCATCATGGTCGGCGGTGAGGAAAAAGCCTTCGAACGCGCTAGGCCCATCTTCGAGAAGCTTGGCAAGAACATCACTCTGGTCGGACCGAACGGCGTCGGCCAGACCACCAAGGTCGCCAACCAGATCGTCGTCGCGCTGACCATTGAGGCCGTCGCCGAAGCGCTTGTTTTTGCATCGAAAGCCGGCGCCGACCCGGCCAAGGTCAGGCAGGCGCTGATGGGCGGGCTCGCAAACTCGCGCATCCTGGAAGTGCATGGCGAGCGCATGATCAAGCGCACTTTCGCGCCCGGCTTCCGCATCGAACTCCACCAGAAGGACCTGAATCTCGCCCTTGAAGGCGCGAAAGCGCTCGGCGTCGCCCTGCCCAACACTTCAACGACGCAGCAATTGTTCAACTCGTGCGCGGCGAATGGCGGGTCAAAGGAGGATCATTCGGCGCTGGTCAAGGCGCTGGAGCGAATGGCGGGATGTGAAGTGGGTGAATAGTGAATAGTGAATAGTGGGTCGGTAATCAGTAGCAGATGGGTGAGTCGTTGGTAGTGAATTGGTCACGACTTACGTACACTCTCACCATTCACCATTCACCATTCACCATTCACTCTCTCAAAAACTTCCTCGCCGCATAAAGCGCCACCGCCGCGGCATTCGACACGTTGAGCGAGCGGATGGCGCCGGGCATGTCGAGCCGGGCCAGCGTCGTCACCGTCTCGCGCGTTTTCTGGCGCAGGCCTTTGCCCTCGGCGCCAAGTACCAACGCGATCTTTTCTCCGGCAAAGCTCGTTTCGAGCTCCGCCGGCCCGTCTGAATCCAGGCCGATCGTCTGGAATCCGGCCTCGTGCAGCTGCTCCAGCGCATGGGCGAGGTTCTTCACCTCGATCTGATCGATGTGTTCGAGCGCGCCGGAAGCCGACTTTGCCAGCACGCCGGATTCCTGCGGGCTGTGGCGCGCCGTGGTGATCAGTGCGCCGGCGCCGAAGGCGACCGCCGAGCGCAGGATCGCGCCGACATTGTGCGGATCGGTGATCTGGTCGAGCACCAGCACCAGCCTGGTGTCGCCGAGCGCATCGAGGCGTTTCGGTTTCAGCGGCTCGGCCTCGATCACCACGCCCTGGTGCACGGCATCCGAGCCGGTGACCTTGTCGATGTCCCTGGGTTCGACCAACTCCGCCTTGAAGGGCAAAGCGCCAAGATCGGCGATTGCCAGCCGCTCGGCAGCGTTGCGCGTCACCAGCATCTTCTTGATTTTTCGGCGCGGATTGTCGAGTGCGGCCCGCACCGTGTGCAGCCCGTAGAGCCGCACCAGCCCATCCGCCGGGTTCTCGCCGGGCGGCACCGGCTGGCGTGGCCTGAATGCAGGCGCGCCACCGCTCTTCTCGTCGCGATGCGCGCGGCGCAGCTTGGCGTAGTGGGTGTCTTTAGGGGTCTTCGATTTGTTGTCGTTGCTCATGGCCGGCTTCTATAGCCGTGTCGTCCGGCCATGGATACAGCTGCATAAGCTGCTTGTCGGGCGAGGCGTGAGATTCAGCGCTTTTTGCCGGACTGTTGCGGTTGACAGTTTTGGGCGCTGCCGCCATAAGGCGCTTCGCGGAAGGGCTGCTCAGGCAGCCGCGACGCGTCGATGCCTCGTTGCATGGCTCCGGCGGCAGACTGGAGAGGTGCCCGAGTGGTTAAAGGGGACGGACTGTAAATCCGTTGGCTATGCCTACGTTGGTTCAAATCCAACCCTCTCCACCACTGCCGGCCCGGAAGCCCTGAAACGCAGAGCGAGCGTCGGAGCGGATCCGATGCTTGACTGAAAGGCGCGGGTATAGCTCAGTGGTAGAGCAGCAGCCTTCCAAGCTGAATATGCGGGTTCGATTCCCGCTACCCGCTCCAGATTTCCCCCAAGCCGCGGCGCACCTCGCGCACGATGCCGAAGTAGGCAGCCCCAAGCGAAGCGCTTTGCCGATAGTTCAAAGTATTCGTTGCGCGTCCAGACGGACGCGCATCTTAATCTGTGTTATCGTTGTTATCGTTGTCCCGAACCGCAGGCGGCGTTGGGCGACAGGCGTCAGCTCGCGAATTTGCTGAATATGGACGCGAGCTGGTTCTGCTGCGGCACCTGCCCGTTCGGCGTCAACTGGTCGACAAGCCCTGGCAAGGCCGCGGACAATTGCTTGAGCAGATCCTGCTGGTTCAGGCCCGTCCTTTGCGCGATCTCCTGGATGATTTGTGGCCCGAGAGCACTGCCCAGATCGCTGGGGTTGATCGGCTGGTTCTGACCGGTGCCGACCCACGAATTGGCAACGTTGCCGTGGCCGGCGTCCTTCAGTTTGTCGAGCAGTCCGCCCAGACCGCCGAGCAGTCCGCCGTCGGCGGATGCGGTTGTATCAGGCGGGACGGGGGCAGGGCTCTGCGCCGCCTCCGGCTGGGCGGAACTTCCACCGCTCAGCATTTTTCCCACCAAAAGTGCGCCGAGCGCGATCATCAGCGGCTTGGCGACGTTGCCGCCGGGAACGGCATTGTCAAACAGTCCCATTGTGGATCTCCATGTCAAATTGCCCGTCCGTCTCCAACAATGACGCATCCATGGCGAATTTCAAGCCGGTTTGAGCTTTCCGTAATCATGATTTTCAAGTTGGCTTGAGCTTTGCTTAATAATGTGGAAGTAATCGGGTGCGGGGAACGGAGAGGAAAAATGTCAATATTAAGCTGGATTATTCTCGGCGTCATCGCCGGCTTCATAGGCAGCAAGATCGTCAATAAAAGCGGGCAAGGCCTTGTGCTCGATATCGTGCTTGGGATCGTCGGCGCCATCGTCGGCGGGCTCATCTTTAGCGCCTTTGGAGCGTCGGGCGTTACCGGGCTCAACATCTATAGCCTGATCGTCGCCGTGGTCGGTGCCGTGGTGGTCCTGTGGGCCTATCACCAGTTCAGCGGCAAGAGGGCTCTGTAGAAGCCGCTCGGCAATTGCGTCGGCATTCACCCGAATGCCGACCGCCTATCTGATCCTTTTGAGGATTTCGCGGATCAGCGTGTTGAGGCCGGCTTCCAGCCCTCTCACCATGATCGGCCATAATTCCTCGAGCAATCGCTGCCATACCGCATCGCGCCCAATCCTCACCGGCAGATTTGGCATCGCGCCCATTGCCGCCGTCACGTCGCGGCGCAGCCGCTCGCCACAGGCGCTTGCGCCGCTGATCGTCGGATCGAAGGGCAGCCGGGTGAAATCCCATTTTCCGCGCTGCTCCATGCCGAGATTGCTCTCGACTTCGGCATGCGACAGCACCGTTTTGGGCGTGACCTTGATGCGGTAGTATTTGCAGAGTTCGGCGACAACGGCGGTCATCGCGTCCCACTGCGCCCTGGTCATCGGATAGCGGCCGGCATCGAACGGCCTTTCCTCCGCCCCGGCCATGCAGCAGAGCGAAACCCCGATCGAGCCGCCGTTGCAGTTGAGCGTGTGCGCGGCATATCCCGGTTTTACCCGACCCGAATTCAGCGCGATCGAAGGCCGGCCCCTGACCAGACGGCCATTCCCCTCGACCAGTATGTGATACGCATCCCTGTCGGTATCGCCGGCCGAATGCGAGCCTGCCGTCCAATGGCAAATGACGCGCCTCATCGCAACATTGGGCAACCAGTCGGGCGGCAATGCCACAGAAATCCCCGCGACATAAGTTCAGTGACGGAGCATAGTATAGTTTCGTTGGCGGCCGACGCGAAAACGAAACGATAATTTGGTTGAGCGTTTCTAACGGTCAGCTATTCGCCGGCATCTGCGGCAACCACGTGTTCTTCATATTGCGGCAAGTCGTCGGTGATCGTAAACCACTTCGCCTTCGAGCCGACAAAGATGTGCTGCGTCGGGCGGATGGTCGGTTCGTCGACGAGGGTTCCCATGGCGACATGCACGAAGGCACCGTCGCGGACCACCGAATAGAGCAACGAGCCGCAGGTCTTGCAGTGCGCGTCATGGCCGGTTTCATCGCCGAAGATCGTGAGATTGTCCTCGCCGTTGGTCAGGCTCAGCCTATCGCGTTCGATGCCGGCGAATGGCTTGAAGGCCGAGCCGGTGGTGCGCCGGCAGTTCGAGCAGTGGCAGTTCGCGGCATAGACGAACGCGTCCGCCACCGCGTACTGAACGGCGCCGCACAGGCACTTTCCGGTGAGCGTGCGGTTGCTTGCATTCTGGTTGTTCTCGTTATCCGGGCCTGCCATGCGCTTCTCCGATTATCCCTGCGCCGTTTTCCGCTCTAGGCGACGACGGTCAACCGGCGCTTGCGCTCGTCGAGCGAGACGATGGTCAACCCGCTGGCCACCACCAGCAGGATGCCGCAGATGGCCAGCGCATTCGGGAGCTGCCGGAATACCACCAGGCCTGAAATCACCGCCCAGACGGTAAAGCAATAGTAGAACGGCGCCACCACGCTGGTCGGCCCGACGCGATAGGCCATGAAGATAAAGAAGTGGCCGAAGATCAGGAACAGTCCGGCGCCGCCCATCAGCAGCAGGTGACGGATTTCAGGCACCACCCACTGCTCGGAAACCAGATGCGCAACGCCGGCGCCGGCGAGCACCACAATCACCGCGGAAATGGCGACGACCATCCCCGGCACGTCGGCGGCGACCTTGCGTCCCGCCAGATCGCGCGCGGCGGACAGAGCTGCGTTGCCTAGCGCCAGCAGCGCGTAGACCGAAATCCCCTGCATTGTCGGTTGTGCCACCATCACCGCGCCGACAAAGCCGAGCCCGATCAGCGCCAGGCGTACCCCGCCGATCCGTTCGCCAAACAGCATCGAGGAGCCGACCAGCATCAGCAAGGGCGTGATCTGTCCGAGCGCGGTCGAATCGGCGATCTGCATGTTGGCGAGCGCCACCACGTAGCAAAGGATCGCACCCAGTTCGAGCAGGTTCCTGCGCAAAACCTTGGCGTCTAGGATCAGCGGGATCTGCTTGCCGTAGCCCAGCATGAACAGCAGCGGAATGCCCCACAATGTTGCCGCAGCGCCGCGCAGGAACAGCACCTCATAGGGCGGCAGTCCCGCGGTTGCGAGTTTCATCATCGTGTCGTTGACGATGTAGGACCCGGTCGAAACGACCATGAACAGCGGGCCTCGTATGGCAGTCGGGATGAAATGCATCGGCCCACGAAATCAGACCGGCGCCAGGGCGGCAATGGGCCAGATCCGGCTGTAAATCCGGCAAAGCCGTCAGCCGCCGCCGTAACCATTCCATTTGCCCTTGTTCGTTCCTATATCCGCGCCACATTCTCCGAAACCGGATCACGCGTTCGGGCGGGCGAGCGCGCTCGGCGACAAGGCACTTGTGTTTTTCGGCCTTAGTCGCTAATCGCCCCGCATTCGACTGAACTGAAGGTCCAGGCCGTCCCCAGGCCGTCCAAGGAAAGAGACTATGGCAAAAGGTAAATTCGAGCGCACTAAGCCTCATGTGAACATTGGCACGATTGGTCACGTCGACCATGGCAAGACGTCGCTGA